>JAVHOI010000231.1:0-2646 GCA_036169975.1 Ferruginibacter sp.
ATACCGCTTTAAATGATGCCGGTTATTTCGCCGATCCCACCGTTGATAATAATCCCAATTTTCAATGGAGGTATATTCCACCGGGAGGTGGTACGCAGTTGACCGGGTCTTCCGCATTGGTGCGTTTGTTACGGGTGCTCAACCTGCATGTAATACCCGGTATTGATATTGCAAGCCTTTCAGGCTCTGGTGTCGCTATGTCTTATGGAGGCGAGTTTGTACAATATAATAACAACAAGGTATTTGCCGCAGGAAATGTTGATGCGGGGATTGATGTTAACTCCACCGCTACCAAAGCTGCTAAAAATGGTTCGGTGCATTACATTGACAATATCCTTAATTTTAGTGATCTTACTATTGGAAAACATATTGAAAAAATTGGCACGCCGGTTACTTCCGAATTTAATTTTTACTGGCAGTACCTCAAAAATTCCCCTATATATACCGCTGCTACCGGCAATATTTTAAGCGTGGCATCGGGTACGTTTTATACATTCTTTATACCTGATAATAATTCGATAAAGGCAGCGGTAAATGCAGGCCTGTTGCCAGGTACAGGGGTTGCCCCTAATAAAGTCCCCAATTTTAAACCTACCAGCCTTGCGGATAAAGACCTCGTCAGTAAATTTATTTATTACCATATCCTGAACAAAAAAACAGTGGCCACGGATGGCATGGACAGCGGTTCTTTTGAAACCCTTTTTAAAAATAATAATGGTGATGCCACCAGTATTTTTGTAAATAATACCGTTCCGGGTACAATGACCCTTACGGATATGAATAACCGAAGCGCCGGAATTATTTTGATAAACAGTAATTACCTGAGCAACCGTTGTGTGATTCACCTGATTAATAATTATTTGAAATATACTGATTAACCCTCTATTATAATTCTAACTGGTATGATGAAATTTATAAAATCAATCGCATGCATATTCGCACTTTGCTTATTATGCGTACTTCATTCTGTTGCCCAGGCGCCTGCCGGTTCAAATGTAGTAAAGGGTAAAATTGTTGATAAAAAAAGCAAAGACCCGATTGCTGGGGTTTCCGTAACGGAGATAGATGCGGATAAACGTATTATAAAAGGTACGGCTACGGATATAGAAGGAAATTTTGTGTTGAAAATTACAAATCCTAAAAACAAAATCAATGTCTCTTATATCGGGTACAAAACTATTTCCCAAAGTGTTAACGGACGAAGTAATATTAACATTCAAATAGAAAGCGAAACCGCGGATATTGGTGAAGTATTTGTTACCTCCTCCCGCTCTACCGATAATGGCATGATGAACGTCAAGGAAAGAAATTCAACCATCGCTTCATCAAGAATAACCGCCAAAGAACTGGAGGAATTGCCTGCAGCCAGTATTGACCAGGCTTTGCAGGGAAGGCTTGCAGGTGTTGATATTACTGCTACCAGTGGCGATCCGGGTGCGGCGATGAATATCCGCATACGCGGTATTTCTTCCATCAGTAGTACAGGAACCCCTTTAATTGTGGTAGATGGTATGCCTTATGAAACTGAAATACCCGGCGATTTTAATTTTGGTACCGCCGATGAACAGGGCTATGCGCAGTTATTGAATATTTCACCTGCTGATATTAAAGATATTACCGTTTTAAAAGATGCGGCAGCTACCGCGGTTTGGGGATCCCGTGCCGCCAACGGGGTTTTAATTATAACTACCAAACGGGGTAGTATTGGTAAACCTTCCATCACCTATACATTTAAAGGTTCGGCTTCTTTTCTTCCTAAATCAATACCATTGCTTAACGGCGACCAGTATTCCACTTTGATACCCGAAGCATATATGAACCGTACCGGCAATGCTTTAAGCTCATCCGTCCGTGAATTTAATTATGACCCTAATGATCCTTACTGGTACAATAACTATAGCAATAATACCAACTGGATAGATGCCATTTCAAGGGTAGGTACTTTGCACGATCACACCATCAGCATGAACGGTGGCGGTGAAAAAGCCCGGTACTTCGCATCGGTAGGGTATTTCGACCAAGTGGGTACTACCCTCGGTACCGGACTTAAACGGATGAATACCCGTATCAACCTGGATTATAATATTTCTGAAAAAATAAAAATATTTACCAGTATTGCTTATACCCATACTAACCAGGACCGTAATTATTTAAGTTCAAAAGATGGCGCCATACGTGGGGTTGCTTATATTAAGATGCCTAACATGAGTGTGTTTGAATATGATGAGTTGGGTAATTTAACGCCAAATTATTTTTCACCGGTTTCCAACGTGCAGGGATCTTACAGCCGCATTTACAATCCGGTTGCTATGGCAACAGAAGCGAAATATAAAGTAGCGGGTGAAAGGGTAGTACCCCGGTTTCAAATGAGTTACGATATATTAAAAAAAGTATTGAATGCTACTTTTGATGTTCAGTTTGATATCAACAACACAAAAAATAAAAGCTTTCTGCCGCAGATAGCTACCGGGCGCCCCAATACGGAAACCGTGGTAAACAGGGCTTATGACGGAGACATTGATCTTTTTAATGTAACTACAAAAATGAACCTGGTATATACGCCAGTATTGAAAAATGAGAATCATTCCATTACCAGTTTTTTAAGCATACTTACCAGCGACTTTAAAGCGATAAGCCAGGAAACAA
>JAVHOI010000232.1:0-12545 GCA_036169975.1 Ferruginibacter sp.
AAACAATAAAACCAACCAACAACAAAAACCATCAATAACCCAACATATACAATTCAACATGTCAAAAAATTTAACCCAACAGCAATTAGCGGAAATCGCAGATGAATTCGGTACACCTGTTTACGTTTACCATGCCGAAAGGATCGCGGAGCAGTATAAAAAATTGCAAAAAGCTTTTGCTGGTAGTAATGCCCGCTTTTTTTATGCCTGTAAATCACTTACCAATTTAAATGTGCTGAGGTATGTGCAAAGCATTGGAGCATCATTGGATTGCGTAAGCGTGAATGAAGTAAAACTTGGGCTGATGGCAGGTTTTGATAAGAAGGACATATTGTTTACGCCTAACTGCGTTGATTTCGCTGAAATAGTGGAAGCGAAAGAGTTGGGCGTAAATATCAATATAGATAATATTTCCATATTGGAACAGTTCGGTCATAAATTTGGCAACAGTTACCCAATATGTATCCGGCTAAATCCGCATATCATGGCGGGTGGTAATTTTAAAATTTCCACTGGCCATATTGATAGCAAGTTTGGAATCTCCATTCACCAGATGCGGCACATTGAAAGGATAGTAAAAAGCACCAACCTCAATGTAACCGGCATACACATGCATACCGGTAGTGAGATCAAGGATATCAGGGTATTTTTAGAAGGCCTTGAAGTAATGTTTAATACAACCGATCATTTTCCCAACCTCGGATTTATTGATCTTGGAAGTGGTTTTAAAGTGCCTTACCAGCCCGGTGATGCGGAAACGGATATTACTGATCTGGGGAAAAAAGTAGCCCAGGCATTTATTGAATTCGAAAAAGAGACCGGAAAAAAATTGCAGGTATGGTTTGAGCCGGGAAAATACCTGGTAAGCCAGTGCGGTTATTTTGTAGTAAAAACAAATGTCATCAAACAAACGCCGTCAGCCGTTTTTGCCGGTGTCAACAGTGGTTTCAATCACCTGATACGGCCTATGATGTATGATGCCTATCACCACATCGAAAACATCACCAATCCAAAAGGGGCGGAAAGGATTTACAACGTGGTAGGCAATATTTGCGAAACGGACACCTTTGCCTGGGACAGGAAATTGCACGAAGTAAGGGAAGGGGACTACCTGGTTTTTCACAATGCGGGCGCTTATGGATTTGAAATGTCTTCCAATTTTAATTCAAGGTTAAAGCCTGCTGAAGTATTGGTATTAGAGGGCAAAGCCAGGCTAATCCGAAAAAGGGATGTGTTTGAAGACCTGTTGAAAAACCAGGTGATTTAATCGTAAGGCAAAATTGTTTTTTATGTGATGCCGCCATTTAATTGTGGCGGCATTGCTATTGAGTCAATGATAGAGAATTATTAATAAAAGTGTACAGAAACGGTAAGCAGTTTTTTTAAATAGGAAGCCTGTAGAAAGCATGGCCATCAGGCTAAGCACGCATTTTATAAAATTTGTTTGAGCTATTACTAACATATTTCTAACCCCGCCTTGTAAGCCAATTTTCTGCTATTGAAATTAATAAATGCCCGGTATTATTCTTTATCAGCCAATAGAAGTTGTTGGCTTATTTTTTCATCCCAGCCGGCCTGCCTTTCCGGTATTTTGCTATGATTAGTTTCAGCATCATATTGAACCTGCATTTTATTCATTGCAGCCACGGATTCATTAAAAATGTTTTCAATAACAGCCGTGTAATTGGTATTGGTAAAATGGGCGGCTTTAATATTTTTCATGAATAAAATGGTATGGATATAGGCAATATCAAAATGCCGTTGTTCGTGATTAAGTATGTAAGCTGTTTTGTTTCCTGATTTTACCCAGGATTGTTTTCCTGAAAAAACGCAATTGACCCCGATCACCAATTGCGAAACATTTTCAACACGATGGAACGCCAGTTTTAACCCAAAGCCTGCATTAGTCAATGCTGCGGCATCGCTGCTCTCAACAGGTGTTCCTTTAAAATTCTCCCAGTTAAGAAACTGATTGGGCTGGTAAATAATGCTGTCATTACTGGCAGCGCCATCAATGGCTAAATATTTCACTACCACGCTTAGATTTTGAGCATATAATGCTACCGAAGAAAGAAGAAGGATTAAAAAGAAGAAGATTTTTTTATTCATGCAGGGAATATTCGGTTATTAAACACTTTTTTATGTAATGCCACAATTAGTGTTTGGCTAAAGCTAAAAAATAATTTTTTAATTTATTTTTTAGTGATGACAAAGCCATGTTAATTGATTTGGCAAATAGAGAAAATCCGGAAAAATGCTAAATACTTTTATGGAAATTTAGTATGAGTAAATCCGGTTATCATTAAATATTAATAATGAGCACGGGTATTTTTAATTCATGCCTTACGGTATTTACTGTTTCTCCATAAATAAAATCTTTTAACCCGGTATGCCCATGCGCCCCTACTACCAGCATGTCCGCATTTAATTCCTTTACAATACGGACAATTTCCTTCGCCCTGTTTCTAAAACCAAGGTGGCCTTCCGCACTAAGGCCACGTTGCCTTAATTGAGTTACATACCAATCCATTCTTTCTTTATCTTTCCTTGTTTCATAATCATCGCTGTCCTGGCCAAGAAGCCTTGCAGAGGCACTTTCTACCACATGTACCAATGTGTAATGCGTATTTTGTTTTCCCTGGCCAATGGCAAAGGCGATTAGTTTTTGATCCCTTTCAGTATAATCCAAAGCGATAGCGATATTTTTAAATTCCGGAATGATCAAATTATTTATAGCATTCATGTCGGGGTGCATCTGTATGGATCCTGTTTTTCTCATTTTATTAAATATAGGGAAAAAGAGGATGTAAATTAACAGGGTCAGGAATAGCAATCCTAAAAAAAATAAAATAAATTTCGGAAAAACCGCATCCGCTAAAAACACGCCTGCCGCTTCATTTATCAGCATTTTTAAATTTAAAAATACAAGTATGCCGGCAATCAACCAGGCAGCGATTTTTGTGAGCGGGGGAATTACAAAATTCCCCATTGTATTTTTATCGCTTACAAAATGTATCAGGGGGATAATGGCAAAACCTAATTGCAGGCTCAATATCACCTGGCTCAATAACAACAGGGCATCTACCTTCTCCTCGCCATAAATTAGGATAACAATTAATGCGGGTATGATGGCCAGCAGCCTTGTTATTAAACGCCTGACCCATGGATTGATTCTTAAACTTAAATAGCCTTCCATTATTATCTGGCCAGCCAATGTTCCGGTTATAGTGCTGCTTTGCCCCGCCGCGATTAATGCGACTGCAAAAAGTATTGGCGCTAAATTTCCCAGGAAGCCCGGCAACAGGCGGTGCGCTTCCTTTATTTCTGCTACCTGCGAATTGCCTGTTTTAAAAAAGACGGTGGCTGCTAAAACCAAAATGGCGGCATTCACGAAAAAAGCAAGGTTAAGGGCAATGGTAGTATCAATGCGGTTAAATTTTAATGCCTGTTTTATGCCGGCATCCGTGCGGTCAATTTTTCGGGTTTGTACCAGCGCCGAATGCAGGTATAAGTTGTGGGGCATTACCGTAGCCCCAATGATGCCAATGCCTATATACAAAGCCTCATCATTTAATGCGGAAGGTATAAAGCCGTGTGCTATTTCAACTAAATCGGGCCTGGCGAAAATAATTTCAATTAAAAATGAAACCGCTATTATAGCAACAAGGGTGATGATAAATGCTTCCATTTTCCGCATGCCCATTTTTTGCAGGTACAATAAAAGAAAGGTATCCAGTACGGTAATGGATACGCCCCAGATCAACGGTAACCCGGTCAGTAATTGTATGCCTATAGCCATGCCCAACACCTCAGCAAGGTCGCATGCGGCGATGGCGATTTCGGCCAGCAGGTACAAAGCGAAATTTATATACCTGGGATATGCCTCCCTGTTGGCCTGTGCAAGGTCGCGGCCCCTCACTATGCCAAGCCTTGCGGAAAGCCCCTGTAATAATAAGGCCATCAGGTTGCTCATTAACAGCACCCATATTAAACTATATCCAAACTTACTGCCGCCTGCAAGATCGGTAGCCCAATTGCCGGGATCCATATACCCCACGCTAATAAGATAGGCGGGGCCAAGAAAGGAGAACACGCTTCTCCAACCCTTTTTTTTACCCGTAGTGTCAATGCTTTGGTGCACTTCGCTTAATGAAGTATTTGTATTGGAATGTTTAATCATGATGGACAAAAATATTTTTTGCTACCTGGTCGCTGATGACACAGGTTGCCTGTTTTAAAACTTTAATTTCTACCGAACCATCAAAACTGAAGCGCATGTTTACTTTCAGCGCTGTTCCAATCCCTATTTGATAATGTTTCAGCAGCTCCAGCATTTCCGGGGATTGGTTGCCCACTGAACTAACAATCACATTTTTCTTTAACGGAACATCGGCTATACTTACCTGTTTGATTACAGGTATTTTACCATGCATGTCGGGAATCGGGTCGCCGTGGGGGTCTGCCTGGGGATAGTTGAGAAAATTATCCAATTTTTTAATCAGCTCCATGCTGCTTACATGCTCCAGTTCTTCGGCGATGTCATGCACCTTATCCCATTCAAATCCAAGTTTGGTTACTAAAAAATATTCCCATAACCTGTGCCGCCTTACAACACTGATCGCCACTTTATTGCCTGTGGGATTCAGCCGGAAGCCTTTGTATTTTTCGTATTCAAGCAGTTTTTTTAATTGTAGCTTTTTAAGCATATCCGTAACGGAAGCGGGTGTGGTTTTTAATTCATTGGCAAGCGAATTTGTGGTAACGGTATCCGTTTGCTGCTGCAGGTGATAGATGTTTTTGATATAATTTTCTTCGGAAACCGATAAATTCATATTGTCTAAATTATAATTTAGACAAACCTAAAAAATAAATGTGGATTTGCCAAATTTTGGTTCTTTTCTTTCGGGAGCGCCGGCCACGCCCATGGTTAATGTCATTTAGTTAAGCTTTTAATTTCCCCATTCTTTGGAACGGGGATTAAATTTGAGTATAATAAATGAAAGCTTCAACCCCTGATAATTGTTTGGCTATTGCCATAAAAAAGAATTGGTTCATTTTATCACAAGCCTGGATAACCGGGCAATTAATCGTACCACCCGATTAAATTATATTGACTTTTCAGGAATTTGGAGCCTGTCTCATCTTATCAATAAACTCTTTAAAAAGTTTGTAGCAAACCATGGCGGTCATATTATTAATATCCCTTATCGGGTTATACTCTAAAAGATCGGCTCCCACAATATCTACTTCAATATTTTGTATGATACGGATGAGTTCCCTCGTGCTTAATCCGCCTGGTTCATGGTGCGAAACGCCGGGAGCGAAAGCGGGATCCAATACATCAATATCCAGGGAAACATATAACGGCGATTGCAGGGTTTTTAAAAAATCGAAATTGAATTTTTTCATCTCAATGATTTCCACGCCATATTTTTCCGCCTGTTCCCTTTGGTGCCTGTTTAATGTTCGGATACCTACCTGTGTTAAGGATTTTATTTTCCCTTTTTCCAGCAGCCTTGCAAACGGCGAGGCATGCGAGTAGGGGTTATCATAAAAATTTTCATAAAGGTCAGCATGGGCATCAAGGTGAAGGATGTGCAAATCAGGATACTTTTCACTAAACGCATCTATTACCGGGTATGAAACGGAATGATCCCCGCCGTAACAAAAAATTTTCACGGTTTGTAAAAGTTCCCCGGTTATTGCCTGCTTTATCAGGTTGAATGCATCCCTGGAATTAGTGCCTTTAAATGCAATGTCACCAAGGTCTTCGTAATTTTTACCATTTATAATTTCCGTTCCATTTTCGGAGTAGGCATTCGCCGACCCTTCGTGTGCCATCAGCCCGATACGTGTTGGTGCATGAGCCGGGCCTTTTAAAAAAGAAGAATTCGAATCGAAGGGAATGCCAATGACTTTTATCATAATAAAAATTTTATTTTTTCGTTTGATTATAAATGTTCATTTCAAATGTAGTGATTATTTTGAAGGATTATTTTCTGAAACCTGATACGCTTGCCCAATTTCACATTGTGTACGCATGACACAATAATTTAGCTATTCGGCTCCATTTCCTGAAAATTTCCTTTATCTTGCACTCCAATTTAAAATTTATCTGAATTATGAGTTTTAGTAATTTCAAAGTTCCTTACGCTGTTAATGAGGATTACAGCAAACGGGTTGCCTATTTTTCTATGGAATTCGCAGTACATCAACCTTTAAAAATTTATAGTGGCGGGCTTGGTTTCTTATCCGGATCGCACATGCGCAGCGCTTATGAATTAAAACAAAATTTAGTAGGGATCGGTATTTTATGGAAATACGGATATTACGATCAGGCACGCAATGCGGATCAGACCCTGCAGGTACAATGGAACGAGAAAATTTATAATTTTTTAGAAGATACCGGTATTAAATTTCAAATAACTATTCATGATCATCCCATCTGGGTAAAAGCATGGTACCTCAACCCGGAAACATTCAACAGCGCCCCGATGTTTTTATTAAGTACCGACCTGCCTGAGAATGATTATGTAACACAAACCATTACACATCGTTTATATGATGGCAATGTAGCTACCAAAGTGGCTCAGTTTATTTTGTTGGGTGTAGGTGGCGCCAAATTAATGGACGAAATAAATTTTAATCCTGAAATATATCATTTAAATGAGGCGCATGGCCTTAGCGCCGCTTTTTATCTTTACAGAAAATTTGGAAATATCGAAGAAGTAAGGAAGCGTTTGGTATTTACCACACATACGCCCGAAGAAGCCGGCAACGAAAAGCATGATATCTTTTTATGCAAGAAGATGAGTTACTTCTGCGGCATGCCGCTTGAAGAAGTGAGGAGGCTTACCGGAATAAATGATGACCTGTTTAATCATTCTTTGGCGGCTTTGCGTTTTGCGAAATTAGCCAATGGCGTTTCACAGTTGCATGGCGAAGTGAGCCGAAAGATGTGGGGCAAGTATCCCGGAATTTGCGAAATCAGAAGTATCACCAATGCGCAAAACTGGACTTACTGGGCCGATAAACAATTATATAAAGCGAAGGTGGATGAAAATGATGTTTGGTTTGATGACCGAAAAAGGTTTCTGAAGAAAAGGGCAATGGATATAGTGGCCGATCAAACAGGGAAATTAATGAACCCGGATGTATTGACGATTGTATGGGCACGCCGCTTTGCAGGTTACAAAAGAGCGGAGTTAATAACGAGGGACCATAAACGCTTTGAGGCATTATTAAACGATACCAAATATCCGGTACAGATTATTTGGGCAGGAAAGCCTTACCCATTGGATTATCCCGCCATCAACGACTTTAACCACCTGGTACATTTAAGCAAGCAATATAAGAATGTAGCGGTATGCGTAGGATACGAACTTTCGCTGAGCAAGCGTTTGAAACAGGCTGCCGATGTTTGGTTGAATAATCCGAGGGTACCGAGAGAAGCGAGTGGTACAAGTGGTATGACGGCGGCTATGAACGGCGCCGTTAACCTTAGTACCAATGACGGCTGGATATGTGAATTTATCAATAATGGAAACAATGGTTTTGTGGTGCCGCCAATTGATTATGAAAATATTCATGTGCAGGAGCAGGATGATTACGACCTTGACCAGTTGTATGAAATTTTGGAAAAACAAATTCTTCCTTTGTATTACGATGATAAAGACACCTGGAGGAATATCATGAAAAATGGTATGAACGATGTTCAGGTACAGTTTGAAAGTAACCGCATGGCGGATGAATATTACCAGATATTATACAAATAACCTAAATGGAAATTTTTTAAAAGCCTCAGCCCGCTGGGGCTTTTTTTTGTGCTAAAAATGAACTAATTCCCCTGAGCATTATTAAGAAGAACCAAAATATATTTGCATTAATTTTTATGTTTAGTTCCACTGTCATTCTATATAAAAACTCGTATGGGGGGTTATCACGAAGTACCTGGTTGCTATCGCTGGTAATGCTGATAAACCGCAGCGGCACTATGGTAGTGCCTTTTATGACGATCTATTTAACGCAGGAGTTGGGCGTTGGAATTGGCAAGGCGGGGTTTGTAATGAGTTTGTTTGGTGCAGGTGCAATTATAGGGGCGCTGGCTGGCGGCAAAATCACCGATAAAATTGGTTTTTATTTTGTGCAACTGTTTACGTTGTTAGGGGGTGGTATAATGTTTATTATACTCGGGCAAATGAAAAGCTACACCGCTATCTGCATCACTACTTTTATTTTAAGTATGATCAATGAAGCTTTCCGCCCTGCGAATGCTGTGGCAATAGCCCACTACAGTAATGACGAAAACAGGATCCGTTCTTATTCACTCAACCGGCTGGCTATTAATTTGGGATGGGCGTTTGGAAGTGCGCTGGGTGGCATCATCGCTTCTTACCATTACGAATTGTTGTTTTGGGTAGATGGATTAACCAATATAGGTGCAGCCGTGCTTTTATATTTTGTTCTTGCCCCTTCAAAGAATACGGCAACAATAACAAAAAAAACCGCGATAGTTGCAAAAGTAAATTCAGCTTATAAGGATCACACCTACCTTTTTTTTATTGGCATAAAAATATTATTTGCTATTTGCTTTTTTCAGATGTTTACCACGCTTCCGGTTTTTTACAAAACTGAATTGCACCTGTCAGAATCCTTTATCGGTTTCAATATGGCCATTAACGGTTTATTGATAGCCTTATTTGAAATGATTATTGTATTCAAGCTTGAAGGCAGAAGGCCTGCGGTACATTATATGGCGGCAGGTGTATTTTTAACCGGCATATCTTATCTGATATTGAATTTGCCTATTGCAAATGCAATGGTACTCGCTTTATCCTCCATGTTTTTTGTATCCATTGGCGAAATTATCGCCATGCCATTTATGAATGCTTACTGGATTGCCAGATCAAACCAGGAAAACCGTGGCCAATATGCGGCATTATATACAGTGGCCTGGTCATCGGCACAGGCCATCGGGCCTTTGTTTGGCGCACAGGTGGCAGAGCATTTCGGATACAATGTTTTATGGTGGACAGTGGGTATTATTTGTTTTCTTTTAACCAGCGCTTATTGGTTTTTACAAAGAAGAATATGATATTACCTGGTTGATAAATTAATAATTTTGTTTGAAGGGAAGATGTAATTCATAAGGGGTAAATTAGTGAATTTTTATCACCACGAAATTGAAATTTTAGTGTATGAAATATCAATAGTCGGGATTTAAAATTTTCATTAATTTTCTCATAGAAATTGTAGATGGCCTGAAGAAATAATTTTGCTTTGTCATAATACTTTCCATTTAAATTTTGCTTCTTTGTAAATTTTCATAGCCTTTCTATGATGTTATGATTGGGAGAATACGGTGGTAGATAAAGTAGATGAATACCTGATTATTTTTCAAATGTTGTTAGTAAAAAGCAATGTTGATTCGGGGCATTGGTTTGGCTGCCGCGGCATCTGCCGGTTTTATTTTTGTGCCAAAAGATATGGGGCACTGTATCATGGCGAAGGAGGTCATGATATTTCGCCCTAATTCTGGATTGGGCGAAAAGATGGAAACGATGCCATTGGTGGAAACAGACAAGTAACTATTAAAATCCTTATTGCCTGCAGGCGGCACATTATTCATAACTTCAGGCGCTTCCGCACTGGCACTGAACCAGGTAAAGCCTGGCACAAGGCCAACGACCGTTATGGAAGTTGATTTTAAAAAATGCCTCCGGCTTGTTGTAAATGACTTTGATGTGAAATCAGATTTTAGTTCCGGCTAATTTTACCGCTTCATCAAGGCGATGTTCAAGCACATACTTTACTGTTTGTCCGAAGTGGTGTTGTTTTAATAATTCGTTGCGCTATTTGAAATGAAATATTAAGGGGAAAATAATAGTCACAATAATTGTCCATAAGGTGTAAACAGGAAGAAACATGGATATTGAATTTTCCACTTCACCAATATCTGCTTTTTTTGAAACATGCTTAAAGAGCCGGAAAGTTACCATACATAGATTTGTCAGCATAAGTATATTCCCTCCTAAAACCGCAAGTCGGTTTGGAGTAATTCCCCACGCTGAAATTCTAAATAAAATTGCAGAAAGAGCAATCCCGTTTACAATAACTGTGACTATTGATAAAGCAAATAAAATAAAATTACCTGTCCGGTTTTCACGCTTCTTAGATGACTCCGCGACTGAAAATAAAATAATCGCCATAACACCAATTAAGAGAAAATTAAAAACCATTAAAAAATCCCTGTCCTTGTAGGGGTCTTTTCCGGAAAACATAATTGCTGCCAAATAAACAACCAGCATAATCAAAACTAAAGGGCTAAATATTTTTGCAATAACAGGTGAAACTTTATTAACCAATTGCGGATTTGTTTGTGTTAAATAAGTTCCAACCATTGGCAATGCGGCAAGTCCGAATATACCAATATAGTCAAAATAAAATTTCTCAATTTTAATACCAATGACAGAAAAAAGTCCAATAGTAATTCCTGTGAGAATGGCTCCTGCAATTGCGAGAAGCCCGGTCATTATTATTAAGTCGCCATTGTATCTTAGGAAATCAAGTCTCATAGAGTAGCTCCGTATGTTCTCGCCCAAATATGAAAACCCTAAAACCGCCCACAAAAAAATCGGCAAGTGAATGCAGGACAAAATCAAGGTGTCGCTTTTAGTATCTGCGGGTAATAGATTAATGAAGATTAAAGCAATCAAAAATGCAACCCCTGCAAATACAATTTTATTTGTTGAAAGACTCTTTCTCCAAATAAAGTAAGTTGTCAATATTGGAAAAATGATAAATCCGATATTCCTCTGATAAAAAGATTCAGGATTGATATTAAGTAATACGGGAAGTTTTGCAATAACACCTGCTACTAACGAAGCGATTATTACAAAGATTAATTCTTTACCGCTCCCCCAGGATATTTCTGAACTTTCGTAATTCAGTCTTTCATTCCAATAGTCTGCAAGTTTATTGTCCGTTAGTTCCGGGTAAAGTAAATTGAACTCCGTTTTAAAAGCCGTCTTATTGTCCCGATACAATTTTTCAAGTTGCATAGGATTGTCAATTTTCGTTAGTATCTCAAGTCTGTTCATGATATTTCATTTTTGATGGCTGTTCGTTTTATACAGTCAGTTTTCCTTTTCGTTAATTTGGAAAGTACTTTGAAAGACAAAGTAAAAACAAATTTTTGAACTGTGCAAGAAAAATATAAAAAAATTACAACAGGATGGGGCAGGCAGAAAAAATAAAAAACCGGCTTTTTAATTGATATTTATAAATTCTCAGGGGCGATGATGGATGCGTTTTTTGAATAGAATTTACCGTAGTACATTTTTCTTAGGTTGCAGGAATTTATAAAACCAATAACAACAGCAATTAGAATTAAGAAGGGGAGTTTCAGGATATCACTACAGCCAAACTGCATTGTCGGTAACGGTTTTGGGCTTGGCGAATGTAGCGATTTTCACCACAAACGTTGATGCGGAGAACCAATGATTGATCAACCACAAAACTATCTGCGGAGAACATAACCGCCACTTTTACCAAACCCGTGTAAGTGGCTGCCTGAGGTCAATGATCTTTCGTGACAAGTTTGCATTGTCCGTGCGGTTGGGCAGGCATACTCTTTTGCAAGCTTTGGTTGGTGCGTTGGCTTATGCGGCTTGCAAATATGTATGAATGCCAGAGGTTGGCTGTGGCCTGCAATTACAAGTGTCATTCCAATTATGATAAGTATCAAGTTTGGGAGTGTCCGCCGAAAAGAATTACGAAACTCTTTGATGAAATATACGATAAATGTCACCAGAAAGAAGATTGGCTACAAAATATGAAATGGTGCAATTACAAAAAAAGTGCCGTGTAAATGAATGTCTATCGTGTTACTTAGAAAGTTTTTACCAAAAAGAAATAACTTTCTTGTACAGACCTTTCTCCTATTACAAACAATAACCGAAAGCCCCCGTTAATAGTTTTTTAATGCGGGGCTTTTTTGCTGGGGGCTTTCGGCTATTGTTCTTAATGTTAGCGGCTGCCGTCAATTCTGGACGGCAGGATATAATTTAAACTTGTTTACAGGTCGGTCTTTTTATTGTAGCCAATCAAATTAACGTCTACAAGTTCTAAAGAAGTAACCATCTCTTTAACAATCTCCTTGTATCTTTTGAAGTGGTCGGTTAAGATGTGAGATTGATAAGCTGTTGTGTCCGCATAAATTTCAAGAATGGTAATGTTACTCGGATCTTTTTTGTCGGATACCGCATAATATGTCAGGACACCTGGCTCTAACTTTATTGCTGTCGCCATTTGCTCTTTCAACGCAGTACTATACTTTTCGAGTTGAGCCGGGTCAACTTTTATTTTAGCGAGTCTAACCATTTGGTTTTTTGATTGTCCTTGCCCTGTTAAATGAATCGCAAGACTAAAAATAAGAATCGTTATAAAAATCACCCCCTGTCTAAGTATTGACGAAGACGACTTTTTGTTTGTTTGTGTACTGAACATATGATGAGCTTAATTTTTAAAAAGAGAATTAATCTTTG
>JAVHOI010000233.1:0-1522 GCA_036169975.1 Ferruginibacter sp.
ATAAATTCCAACCTAACAAAGCCTTTTGGGAGAGAGCATTTCAAATTCGCGCTGTTTTCTGAAGGGTTGCCAAACCTGGCAAATGGGTTTCAAATAATAAGCGTCTGTAAAAGGTTGCCAACCCTGTGCTACATCTGATAGCTATCGGATTTGGAATGCAACCAGTAAAGGAAGCGATAAGTTTTCTCATTATATTTAATTTCATTAGTTTGTCAGTTTATGGTATCACAATAGCCCGGCAATAACTATTTGCATTGCCATCCAAGCAGGAATGGCTTTTTGATAAAAATTTAAAAATCAAGTTAAAACAAATAGCCTTTATTTCTTTAATAAAGTTGGAAGCAGTAGGTGGTTCATGCCAGGTTAGTTGATTATTTTTTGTATAAAAAAAAGAACCTGTGTTACTAAAGAAAGGACTTCTTTAGCTATTCGGTACGTAAAAAGGGCCATATTTTTGCATAGCAATATTTAACGCAGTTTTAGGTGAATAGTAATAGCGGGTTATTTTTAAGATGATGATCCGCACCTGTTATTCCTCAATTAAACCTGATTTAAATTATTATTAAAAAAAACAGCATGAATTTATCGGGCATAATTAAATAAGTTGCAGCCAATAAAATGAATAATAAGGAAAAAATACTTTTTAATGGTTTATTATATGTATTCCTACTTTTGCCCGGATACGCATTTTCACAATCCAATATTATTACAAATAATAATGGGAGAGTCCATTTTATTTCCGATGCGCCGATGGAATTAATAAAAGCTACTTCCGATAAACTAAAAGGCGCTATTGATAAATCGAAAAATACATTTGCCTTTGCGGTAGAAATAAAATCTTTAAAAGGGTTTAATGGTGATTTACAAAGAGAGCATTTTCACGAAAACTATCTTGAAACGGATAAATTTCCAACAGCTTCATTTGCCGGCAAGTTTATTGAGCAGGTTGATTTTGATGCTAATGGCACTTATACCGTAAGAGCCAAAGGCATGTTCAATATACATGGCATCCAGAAAGAAAGAATTATTAAAGGAAATCTGGTTGTCAACAATGGCACAGTCACTATTAATGCGGCTTTTACCGTTAGGCTGGAAGACCATGATATTAAAGTGCCTAAAATAGTTTATGAAAAAATAGCGGAAGAAATAAAAGTTCAATTCCATATCCAGTTTTAAATGATAAACAGATGATTAACCGAATGCGGCTATTGCTTTTTACATTTTGCTTTTGTACGGCATATTCGCTACTACCTGCACAGGCGCCGTTTTTCAAAAACATTGTATATGATAAAGAAAAAAAAGAAGCGAAGCTTATAAAAATTTTTCAGGATAGGAAAGGCTATTTGTGGCTGGGTACAAACTTCGGCATCTGTAGGTACGATGGTATTAATTTCAGGTATCTTGAAAAGGATAGCAACCAGGTAACCGCTATTACAGAAGATAATAAAGGTGTTTTATGGATGGGGCATCTGAACGGTAATATTGAGTATGAAGAAAATAATATCGTAAAGAAATTTTTGCC
>JAVHOI010000233.1:1622-7446 GCA_036169975.1 Ferruginibacter sp.
CTCAAAAAAGATGAATCTGGCAATGTGTGGGTAGCGATGCAGGATAAAGGCATTTGCTATGTAGAAAAATCATCGGGAAAAATTATAGTGCCTGCCGAAGTGCTCAATTGGCAATATGGGCAGGTGAACGATATTTTGCCAATGAAAAGAGAAGTGCTGATAGCCACTGAAGATGAGGGCATCATTGAAATGCATTTCGGGTTACCGCTACTCAATAAAATGATTCCGGCAAAGCAGCGGAAAATACATTCCGCCCAGCAACTTTTATTGGATAAAAACGAACAGGTATGGATGGTAGCGGATAATTTACTGACCTTAGCCAACAGCAACCGTTTTCAACTAATAGAAATACCAACCGAATGGCAGGATGGTATTAAAGCGATGACATGCGATTATACAGGCAGGATATGGTTCAGCAACAAGAAGGGTATTTTCGTAAAAAAAGATAATAACTCGCCGATACAAAAAGTGCGGTTGCCCGGTAATATTGATTACTCCTCCGTTGTGTGTTTATATGCGGATGAATTAATGAATATCTGGATTGGTACGTACAATTTTGGATTGTATCAATACATTCCCGCCAATAATAAACTAAAGCAATACACAATTGCAAGCGGCCTTGTTGATAACAATGTTTTTTCTATTACCGGTAATGCGGACGAAATTTGGCTGGGCACTTTGGGCGGAGCTTCTAAAATGGTTATTTCTTCAGGTAAGCCGGTGTTTAAGAATTATACCAAAGAAAATGGATTAAGTAATAACTATGTATATAATGTATTTATTGACTGCAAAGGCAATAAATGGTTTGCTACGGATGGCAGTGGCATAAGTAAGTTGGATAAAGATGGTTTTCATCATTACGATGCTATACCCGGGCTAGACAAAAACATAGCCTACACCATCACGGAAGACATCTATGGCAATTTATGGTTTACGGGAAGAAACTCGGGTTTATTTGTTTTTGATGGAAAAAAAGGTTTTAAACGATATGGTATTAAAGATGGCCTTCACGATAATGAAATATTAAATGTAGTGGCCGATAATAATGGTAACCTGCTGCTTACTCATCCTGACGGGCTGGAGCTATTCAATATAAAAAAAGAATACTTTACATTTTATGGCGCCGAAAGTGGTTTTGAAAATATCAATCCCCAAATAAATGCATATTGCCATACGCATAAAAATGCCATCCTGATTGGCGCGGCAGATAAAATTATTCAATACTATGCCGCAGCGGTTGATAATAAACAATTCCCTGATATGGTAATGAACAGTATCTCGGTTTTTTTTAAACCGATAGATTCACTTAACAAAAATCAATTCAGTCATGAGGAAAACCATATCACTTTCGATTTCGCGGGGTTATGGTACAGCAATCCTGAAGCTGTTAATTATCAATATCAACTGGAAGGATACAGTATTGACTGGATCAGTACAAGGGATCATATCATTACCTTTCCCAACCTGCAGCCGGGGCGTTACACCTTTAGGGTAAAAGCCTCTGTTAACAATGATTTCAGGCATTCCTCCCTGCTCACTTATACATTTTATATTGGTAAACCCTTCTGGAAAACCACCTGGTTTAAAATATTTGGTTTATTAATAGCATTGACGCTTATTTATTTTTTAGTAACTATCAGGATCAAACTAATCCGTTATGAGCAGGAAAAAGAAAAGCAAAAATTAGTAGCCCAATTGGAAATGCTGAGAAATCAACTCAATCCCCACTTCCTTTTCAACAGTTTTAATACCCTGATGAATATTATTGATAAGGATAAGCAAATGGCAATGGAATTCGCCGAAAAGTTATCCGATTTTTACAGAGAAATTTTATTATTACAGGATAAGGAAATGGTGACTGTTGAAGCAGAAATAAATTTGTTGAAAAATTATATTTACCTGCAGCAAAAGCGTTTCAGTAATAATCTGCAGCTAAGCCTCCATATATTTGATGAACATAAAAAGGCGGGGATTCCACCGCTAACATTACAGCTATTAGCCGAAAATGCGCTTAAACATAATACCGTGGATGAAAATAATCCATTGGTAATTAAAATAGATTCGGCGCAATCATTTCTTATAGTAAGTAACAATATTACAAAGCAGGAAAACCGGGTAAAATCAACGGGAATCGGTTTAAAAAATATACAGAAAAGGGTGCAACTGCTTACCGGCAGGGAAGTGAAGGTGGTGCAATCTGAAAAAGAGTTTAACGTTATTATACCAGTAAAACAAATCCCATGAAAATCCTGATTATTGAAGACGAACAAAATGCTACGGAACGCCTTGAAAAACTGATTAGTGAAGTAGCCCCCGAAAAAAAAGTTATCGGCCGATGCAAAAGTATCCGGCAAACTTTTCAGTGGCTGCATGAAAATGAATATCCTGATTTGATTTTATCGGACGTGCAGTTATCTGATGGATTAAGTTTTGATATTTTCCGTCAATTGGAAAAAAAAGTGCCGGTTATTTTTATCAGCGCTTTTGATACTTATGCCATAGATGCATTTAAGGCGGAGGGGCTTCATTATTTATTAAAGCCGGTAAAAGGCCAGGAACTAAAAGATGCGCTTTGCAGGTATGATAATAATTACCAGGAAAAGAAAACAGTTACCGAAATAAGAAATAATGAAAGCCCAACAACCGTTCAGAGGCTACACCAGGAGCGATTTATCATTCAGGTAGGTACACAAATAAAACTAATACAGGATAGTGAAATCGCCTACCTCTATACCGAAAATAAAGCTGTTTATATCATCACATTTGACAGGCATAAATATTTAATGGATATTTCGTTAGACGGATTTGATAAAATATTAAACCCTAAATTATTTTTCCGGATTAACCGGCAATTTATAGTGCAGCTTAAAGCCATTGTTAAAATGATGCCTGCCAGCAAGCAAAGGATTGAGCTTACACTGGAACCAACCAACTCATACGACACCATTACCAGCTTTGAGCGGACCCCCGCCTTTAAAAAATGGCTGCTTGGAGAAATATAGTTTTCTGTTTATCATATTCCAAAGCCTGTTCAGATACCAATAATTACTGATGGGAAGGTTTGAAGTTTTTCCTGTTTTTCTTTACGATAATTTTGTTTTTATAAACGATGAAATTATGAAATCAAAGAAGATCATGGCATTTTTAATTTTACTGGTTGCCTTATTTTTTTACGGCTTACCAAACGGTACCGTATCGAGGCAATACAAGATCATCTGCAGGTAATCATCACATTATTTATTTCCACCTGCTAAAAGCGAAATTTCGAAATTTATAAAATAATTAAAACCAGCAACCTTAAGAAAAGGTATTAACCACTTTTTCTCCATATCCATTATTCAAACAAGTGAAAACCAACATGAAAAGGGGAAGCCATCAGGCTTCCTCTTTTCATGTCCTTATGTTTCCTTTATTACAATAAAATAATCCTGCTCAGCTATGGTTTTTTACCAATCAGGATTATATAACAAAAGCATTGTACTATTGGCGTCATTATTGGTTAGTTATGCATAATCCAAATCCTGTTTTTAAATCATCCAACCATGAAACTGAAAAACAAAATCAGGGGTCAATTTTTTATCTTTAGAAATTTATTTCCTGTTGATATACGCAGATTAAGATATGCCGGTTTAGTGCAATGCCATTGAGTTTAAGGTAAATACTTTACAAATCAGGTGATCCTGGCGGGTAAGCTAAAACTACCATTTCGGCAATGGTTTCAGGCAGATCGGTTATTAAGGTTAAAAGAGTTTAAAGATGCTTGTTTTTAATCCACCTATGAAAGCCACAAGAACGAAAAAGGGGAGCCTCACGGCTTCCCATTTTTCTTTAAATAAAATATTTTCACAAAGGGTAAAAATCAGTTGAGGCAGCCATTTGAAAAAAGTGGCGCCAAAAATCAGCCACCGTTTATGCGATACTTTTAATTATAGATTTTAAATTATTGATTTGATTCTTTTTTAATATTTTTTATAGTAAAATCAAATTAAAAAAATGGCAGATACAAAAAATATAGTTGCCTGTTCATCATAATCACAAGCCTGTTGGGATAAGTTTAATTACTGATGGGGAGGTTTGAATTTTTTTCTGTTTTGCTTTACGATAATTTTGTTTTTATAAACGATGAGATTATGAAATCAAAGAAAATTACCGCTTTTGTAATTTTACTGGCAGTCCTATTTTTTTACGGCTTACCAAAGGGAACCGTCTCAAAGCAATACAGGATTATTTGCCGGTAAGCAGGTTGTAAATTGTTTTAATCCTTATTAAGTACAATTGCGCTTTTTGTAAAATAGCGGTTATTTAATGATGATCCAAACCAACAGATGAAATATTTTAAAACGCTTTTTTTTAATATTTATTTATAGAATAAAAAATCCATCACCTTTTGAAAAAGTATTGAATACTTTTTTCCATATCAAATATTCAAACCCTGGTAAACCACAATGACAGGGGAAGCTTAATGGCTTCCCCTTTTTTCATCATATTACCATATATATTATAAAAAATAAAATCCTGCTCAGCCTTGTTTTTCTACCAATCGGGATAAAATAACAAAGCTATAGTGCTGTTGGCTTCATTATTGATTTGTTAAGATTAATCCAATTCCTATTTTAAACCATCCAACTATGAAACTGAAAAACAAAATTATTATTACCTACTCTTTTACTCTCAGGAAATTGCTTCCCGATGATATACTGTAAATAAGATATGCCGGTTCCGTGTGATGCCATGAAATTTAAAGTAAATACTTTTCAAACCTGGTGTCCGGGTAAGTAAGTAAGGTATTACCATTATGGCAACAGTTACCGGTGGATCGGTTATATGGTTAAAAGAAATTAAAGTAGCTTGTTTTTAATCCACCTCTGAAATCCACAACAAAGAAAAAGGGGGGCCTGCCGGCTTCCCATTTTTCTTTTATTAAAAAAATCAGGTGGAAGTAATTATTTCAGAAAAAGCTGCCATTTACAAGGATTGGAATTAAAAGTAGCAACTGCCCGTACGAAACTTTTAATTAAGGAATTTTAAATATTGATATAACTCTCTTCCAATATTTTTTTATAAAACCAAAATGAACCTTGTATGTTACATAGCCGAAACAAAATAAAAATAACCTATAACCCGGTGCTGATGTTTGGCAAAAGCGAGTTGAAAATTCAAACTACCGCTGACCTTAATGGTAAAAGATACAATATCATGAGCGCGGAAGGCTGTATGGTGAGAGCGGGAACATTTTGTGGCTATTCGTTTGAATTTATAATAAGTACTTGTGGTCTCAATTCGGGCAGCTATATTTTGACAATTGAAGAAGAAAAAATAAATTTTGTAGTTGACGAAACATAGCAGGATTATAAATATAATTCATCTGATACTATTAAGTTTTTTGGGTAAGGAAAATAATTCGCAAAGCCAGGTTCCAATTAAACTATGTTAAAAAAATGGAGTGATGTTTATTGTCCGCTGTATAAGTGGACGTTTAAGGTAATATCTGGTAGTGTCCCAGGCGCTTACATTTGCGCCAGTCAGGACATTAATTACTTCCAGGTGCAGCGGAGGAGGTGGTTGCCATATTAATGGAAGCAGTACTGCCTGATAAAATTTTGATGCTGATTGCAGTATCGTTTCATTTTGGAGTCAGATTAATGAAGCTTGTGTTACAGGGGCATTGGTAAGGATGCCATTAAGCCCTCAGACCGCATTAACCACAGTGCAAAAGCAAACCATCACCAACTGGTTTAATGCCGGGCATAAGAACAATAATTGACAATTTGTAAAACGAGAAAAACAGACCTTGCGAAGATTGAATTTTAGTCTGGAATAAATA
>JAVHOI010000233.1:7546-12543 GCA_036169975.1 Ferruginibacter sp.
TTAGTCAATTTGACAAGAGATTTTCAAAATTTGAATAGTATGGTTTCTGCTCAATACATCGGTATAACCTGTTCAGTAACGTTTTTCTACCAGTTGGAAGTTTCTAACAAAACCGTACGCAATAATAGATTTAGTTTTGAGTTATAAAAAAGAATAAAAACCTTGAACTTACTTTAAACTTCCTTTTATATGATTATGAAAAAGTTAGCAAAATCAATTTTATTACTCTCAGGAATCACTTTTCTGATGATGAGTTGCACACATGAGTTCCCTGCTCCAAATGATGCGGGAAGCGGAACTGACACCGGATCGGGAACAGGTACCGGAACCGGAACTGGTGGTACTCCTTCGCAGGCCAGCGCCTGCAGTGCTGATACCGTGTATTTCGCAACAGAAATAGCTCCTCTTATAATCTCAAATTGTGCTACTACAGGTTGCCACGATGCAATATCAAGAAATCATGGTGTAGAACTTACCAGTTACAGTACAATAAGGGCATATACCTCACCCTTTAACGCCGGCAATAGTAAATTATATAAAGTATGCGTTAAATCTGGTGATGAGAAAATGCCTCCGCCACCTATGACACCATTAACACAGGCGCAACTGTCAAAAATAATAGTATGGATAAACCAGGGAGCCAAAAATAACCAATGCTCCGGTGGTTGCGATACTACTGTCTTTACCTATTCAGGCGCTGTTTCACTTACCATGAACACTTATTGTAAGGGCTGTCACAATCCCGCTTCTCTTGGTGGTGGAATTGACCTGAGTACATATTCCGCAGTAAAGGCGCAGGCGGCAGGCAGGATGATGGGTACCATTAATCATACTGCTGGTTATTCTGCTATGCCCAAAGGAGGAAATATGTTATCAGATTGCCAGATACGCCAGATTACAAAATGGATACAGGCCGGCACACCAAACAATTAAAATTTGAATCTAAATACAATTATAAAATGCGATCTATTAATCATTTAATTTCCTTTCTTCTTTTGGCCATCCTGACTACCTCAGTAGCAGGTTGCTATTACGACAAAGAAGAATTGCTTTACAGCGGAAGAACTACAGGGACAAGTTGTGCAACCATCAGCTCAAAATTTAGCACGGATGTAAAAACTATTATTCAAAATAAATGTGCCACATCGGGTTGCCACGATGCAGCAGGCGCTGCCGGCGGGGCGGTGCTGGTTACCTTTACCCAAATAGCAGCAAAGGCGGTGCGTATTAATCAGCGCTGCGTTATAGATAAAACCATGCCGACAAGCGGACCTTTATCAACTGCGGAAATCGCAACTTTAAAATGCTGGATTGATTCCGGCGCACCTAACAATTAAAATTTAAATATTATGAAACGTTGGAAAAAAATTATGCTGGGTTTGTTATTGATTGCTTTTGCCGGTGCAGGCTATGGCTTTTACCTATACAATAAGAAACCTGCGGATGTACGAACCTTAACGGCTGATTATACGCTGAGTTCGGAATCATTGCTGGCGGATTATAATAAAGATGAAACAGCCGCCAATTTAAAATACCTGGATAAGGTGATAGCGGTAAAAGGTAAGGTAACAGAAATAAAAGTTGACTCCACTACCGGGCAGGCTACTGTTACATTAGATAGTGGTGATCCAATGGCAGCCGTTACCTGCAGTTTTTATAATGATGAAGCAACTTCAGTAAAAAAAATCACACAGGGTTCGGAAGTTGTTATTAAAGGAAAATGTACTGGAAAATTAATGGATGTAGTACTTAACAAATGTAGTATTGTAAAATAACCAAATAAAAAATCTAAAAATGAAAAAATTAATTCTTATCGCGACCGTATTTTTTTTAATCCAATCTTCTTTTGCGCAAAAAAGATATTTTACCAAAACTGGTAATGTCTCTTTTAAGGCAGGCACAGCCGTGGAAGATATTGATGGTATCAACAAATCAACTACCTGCGTATTTGATGCTAACACCGGTGATATACAATTTGCCATACTGGTAAAAGGGTTTGAGTTTAAAAGTTCACTGATGATGGAACACTTTAACGAAAATTATCTGGAAAGCGATAAATATCCCAAATCTGTTTTTAAAGGCAAAATAACCAATATTGATAAAATCAATTTTCAAAAAGACGGAATTTATCCGGCCATCGTAAAAGGTACATTGGAAATACATGGCGTAAAAAAAGACATAGAATCAACCGGTAAATTTAAAGTGAGTGGCGAAACTGTTTTAACTACTTCCGAGTTTGCCGTAGTTTTGGATGATTTTAAGATTGACATACCCGGTATGGTAAAAGATAAAATATCAAAAACAGCTAAAATTACCGTGAACTGCAGTAATTCCATTTTGAAATAACACCCCTAATAACTTTAAACAATGCGGACTATTTTATTTTTTCTCTTAATCAGCATCTCCTCCGGTATTTTTGCCCAGGATGATTTATTATCCCTTGTACAGTCAAATGATGCAAGCAAGAAGCAGTACATCACCAATGCCTTTAAATCAACCCGGGTCATCAATGGGCATTCGATGGAATTTCTTGGCAAAGGGGTATTGGATGTAAGGATATTACATCGTTTCGGACTCGTAAACTCCGGCGTTAATAACCTCTTTGGATTGGACCAGGCCAATATGCGGTTTGGCTTTGATTATGGGGTTTCAAAAAACATCATGGTTGGTGTTGGAAGAAGCAATGTTGGAAAAGAATTGGATGGGTTTATAAAGTTGCGCCCAATCTGGCAATCAAAAGGGGGCAGTTGGCCATCTCCTGTTTCTGTAGTATTAGTAACAGGGATGACTTACACAACTGTTCCCTTCGCTGACCCTACGCGGAAAAACTTTGCCAGCAGCAGAATGGCTTTTTATAATGAGTTGATTATTGGCAGAAAATTTAGCGATAAAATCAGCCTGCAATTGGCGCCTACTTTTGTTCACCGCAACATGGTAGCATTGGCTACCGAAGCTAATAATGTTTACGCATTAGGTATTGGCGGACGTATCAAAATATCGAAGCGTACCGCATTTGTAGTCGATTATCATTATATTGTTCAGGGGCTTGATAAAACCATTTATCAGGATCCGTTATCAGTAGGGTTTGATTTTGAAACCGGAGGCCACGTATTCCAGTTACATTTTTCCAATGCTACCGGCATGAACGAAAAAGCGTTTATAACCAACACTACTAATCGTTGGGGAAAAGCGGAAGTACGTTTTGGCTTTAATTTGTCAAGGGTATTTACAGCGCACAAATCAAAATGATTTTTTAATAATAGGTTAAAAAATATTTTATTGAAAGACGCAGGGCATGGCTCTGCGTTTTTTTTGATATGCCTGTCCGTTAACCTTGATAAATTCCTGAATTGTCTTATCGTTTGAAAGCCTGACTGGCATATAATTCACCCGAGGTATTTTTAATGCCGGCTACTTAATTAGCCCATAATTTCAGAATACCATTTTTTATGGCTGATTACTTTTTCAACCCCTGTGCATATACTAAAAATTGTGAGAACAAATTAAAACCCGGTTTAAAATGTAAGGTTAAATGCCAGTTGGTGAAAAACCTAAAGCAGGATCAGGTGAATTGTTGTAAAAAATCATTGGCTGAAAATGAAATATTGCTTTCTTCCAAATCATTTTTCGCTACTGTTGATGTCACGGCTATTCAGGTAATTACCAAAAGTAAAATAGGTTATTACCTCCATGGCTTTTCAATAAACGGGTGCATGGATATATTTCACCCTCCACGATTTATAAAATATAAACATCCATGTTTTCACTTCAACAGTTTACTTAATTACCAGTTATGAGGAATGATTTTCCCGGCAATGATTTTGATTGTAACAGGTAATTATTTGAAGAATGAAGTTTGAACTTAGTCTTTAATGGAAGAGTTTGCTTATCTTGTTTTAACTCAACTCTGGTGCTTATAAAAAGACCCGCTAAATAACTTAAAAATTTAAATTATTGTATTAATGAAAAATCTAAAACAAATTCTAATCTTAACTATTTTCCCGCTCGTATGTCAATTTTCCTTTGCACAAAAAAAGGGCGATTGGAAAGAAATGCAGGATTTTCATGCGGTGATGAGTAAATCTTTTCATCCTGCTGAAGAAAATAATTTTAAACCCCTGAAGCAAAATGCCGGTATCCTGGTGATTAAAGCAAAAGCCTGGCAATCGTCCGAAGTGCCTGATGGTTTTAATGCGGGTATTACAAAACCCATTTTGGATAAGTTGGTAAATCAAACTGAAATGGTACAATCTGCCGTTCAGCAAAAAAAAGGAGATGCCGAATTAAAGAAACTGGTTACCAAAGCACATGACATTTTTCATGAAATAATGGAAAAATGCCGGGACGTAAAGAAATAAGTTGTATTAACAATAATGTTGCAAATCATTTTACCGCACTACTTTAATAAAAATAAAAAGAGATGAAAAAAATATATACAGTTTGTTTATCCGCATTGCTTTTAATGGCATGTAACAGCCCGGTTAAAAACAATGCCGCTGCAATAATACCTGCTGCGGATTCAATAACCATAATAGCCAAATCTGTTGATAGTGTAACGGTTTATACTGCAGCTATGTTGGATGTTAAAAAGGATATTGTGTGCGGAATGCCGGTAACTGCGGGTATCGCGGATACATCCCATTATAGAGGAAAAGCGTATGGCTTTTGCAGTAAAGAATGTAAGGATGAATTTTTAAAAAATCCCGGACAGTACCTTTCCGCTAAATAGATTTAATGATTGGCGGATAATTAAATTGTATTATAAAACCCGCTGCTTTTACGGTTAAAAATTTTAGTGCGCTTTGCAACAAAAGTTATAGAAAATTTAAAAATAAAAGCTAAATTTTGTCTCTTCAAAATAGTACAAAATGCAGGTAGAACAAATATATACCGGATGTTGCCTGGCCACTTGCTTTGCATGCCTCTAAATGAGATTGCATCAACTGCGCCTGGGTTATATTTTTTTGTTCCATAACGGCAAAGGTGCATCGCTATTT
>JAVHOI010000234.1:0-12475 GCA_036169975.1 Ferruginibacter sp.
CGTGGTGGAGCGGTGCTTTTTCCTTTATACATCCTAAGAAACGGAACCGAAGCCATGTTTTTTGAAGGAAATAAAAATGTAGTAGAGGAACCGCAGGTTTATTATGGAAAGGAAGGAAAAGAATTCTACAAGGAAGAAAATTTTAATAAGGCTTTCCGTGATTACATTGATTCATATTACAAACAACATTTCTCCCCTGAAGATTTATTCGGTTACATATACGCTATCCTTCACAGCCCCGCTTATCGAAAAAAATATGACGAATTCCTGAAAATTGATTTTCCAAGAATTCCATTCACGGATGATAAAAAGATTTTTAAACAATTATCAGAATTTGGAAACCAGCTTATAAAAGTACATTTGCTGGAAGAAGATGCGATTGATTTACTTAAAGCAAAATATTCGTTTGGCGAGTTAACCGGCAAAGGAGATTATATAGTGGACAAACCAAGGTTTTTGCCTGAAAAGAAAACGGGCAGGTTGTATATCAATAAAACACAGTATTTTGAAAACATCCCGGTAAATGTATATGAATTTTATATTGGTGGGTACCGGGTGCTGGATAAATATTTGAAAGACCGCAAAGGAAGAAAATTAGACCTTGACCAACTTGACAATGTAAAACACACCGCTTATGCACTAACATTTACAATAGAACAAATGGGCATAATTGATAAAAATACAGAACAATGGATATAAATAAAATAGTTACCAATAGATCAGAGAAACGCAGGATTCATTTTTTCAGGTATCTAAAAAATCCTTCCTGGTATTTTATGAAGGCGTATAGTGATAAAGATGCCTGTGAATTTATTTTAAAGTCACTGCACCTGCCACCCCACGAAAATTCAGGATATAAACATTTAGAGGTGGAATGGGCTTTTGCTGTTGGTTACGAGGCTGAGCACAAGGATAAATATTTTTATTTTTTAAAAAACAAGGTTGGTACTTATGTACTTGATGAAGACGAAAGTGTTAATCAATGGCTGGGAGATAATGGATGGTATGAATTTAAAGATGTTTCAAATACCGATAAATGGTTAGCAGGATATTACTCCTTTCAAAAAGATTACAGACGCATTAGCCCGGTTATTCAAACATCACTTTTTTGAGAAATCCACCATCGAAATTTTAAAGCAATGTCAGATCAGTCACAAACCTTTATCGCAAAAAGCACCATCAAAGCGGCCGACCTTGATCACCGCCGTAAGCTCAATTTCAATATTGGCAAATACAACTCCAAAGTGCCGGAAGGCAAGGAGCAATTCGCGGATGTACACCTTGCAAGGGAAAGAGCCAAGAATATAAAATGGCGGGCCATTGAAACACTCGATCAGCAACTGGAAGAATTTGAACTTCACTTCACCAAACGCGGCGGAAAAGTAATATGGGCCGAAAATGCGCAGCAGGCCATTGAAGCCGTACTCAAAATCTGTAAAGAAAAAAACTGCAAAAAATTAGTGAAGAGCAAAAGTATGGTCACCGAAGAAATCCATCTGAACCATGCCCTCGAAAAAAACGGTATTGAAAGTGTTGAAACAGACCTTGGCGAATACATTCAACAATTAGATGGCGAACCGCCTTACCATATAGTAACACCGGCAATGCATAAAAACAAGGAAGATGTCGCCAAATTGTTTCATGAAAAATTAGGCACTTCCATTAACCTTACCCCGCAGGAGCTGACATTGGTAGCAAGGAATATTTTACGAAAAAAATATGTTGAGGCGGAAGTAGGCGTCACTGGAGCAAATTTTATCATCAGTGATATTGGCGCTGTTGCCGTTACCGAAAATGAAGGCAATGCAAGGTTGACCTGCGCTTTTCCAAAAACCCATATTGTAATTGTTGGGATCGAAAAAATGATCCCCGCATTAACCGACCTCGGATTATTCTGGCCACTGCTTTCTACTTTTGGAACAGGTCAAAAAGTGACCGTGTATAACACCATTGTAACAGGGCCCAGGCAACCCAATGAAACGGATGGGCCCGAAGAAATGTATGTGATATTATTGGATAACGGCCGTACCAATATTTTATTAAGTCCCAGGCAAAGAGAAAGCCTGTACTGCATTCGTTGCGGCGCCTGTTTAAACGCATGCCCGGTTTATAAAAATATTGGTGGCCATGCTTATGGCGTTACTTATAGCGGCCCAATTGGAAGCGTGATTACTCCTAACCTGCGGGGTATGGAAGAATTTAAACATTTAAGTTACGCCTCTTCACTTTGCGGATCCTGCACGGAAGTTTGTTCCGTAAAAATTAACCTGCATGAGTTATTATTAGACAACAGGCACGAATCGGTAAAGGGGGGAATGGCGCCTTTTTCTGAAAAGATGGCCTGGAAACTTTGGAAGATGGCAAGCCTAAACAGGGGCATGATGAACATGGGTAATGGCAACTTAAAAAACAAAGTAGTAAATGGATTATTTAAAGGCTGGAAGCAACACAGAAGCGATCTGGATTTTAGCCAGAAGACCTTTAATGAAATGTGGAAGGAACGGTAGAATGATTGCCACTCTTCCACCAACTGTAAATTGCTTAAAGCACCCAATCAGGTATTGGTAACGCTATAGCAACGGTTTAAGCATAAAATTTTGTATATTTGAACAGATGAAGCCAATCATAGAACATAGAAAATTTGAAAGTATTGAAGCCTACTTAGCTTTTGAAGAAAAAAGCGAAGTGAGGCATGAGTATTATTTTGAAAATTTAATTGAAATGGCAGGAACAACAAAACTTCACAATCAAATAGTGTTTTTTCTTACCCTGTTATTCAGAAAGGGATTGTCGCAACAAAAATTTGACATTTCATCGGAGCAGGTTAAGGCTTTTATCGAAAGTGAAAACATATTTTTTTACCCCGATGTGATGGTTGCCCATCCCGAAGAAAATGAATTCTACAATTCGCAACCGATATTAATCGCTGAAGTATTAAGCGAAAGCACCCGAAAATTTGATATGATTGATAAATTCGTTCAATATCAAAAGATTGAAACGCTTCAGTATTATCTTTTGGTGGAACCCGAAAAACACCTCATAATCATTTATAAAAAAACTGCGGATAAGGATTGGCAAACCGACACCTATACTTCAATAACGGACGTAATTGATTTACCAATATTACAAATCAGTATCGCATTGAAAGATATTTACCAGTAATAATGCAACTTCTTTTATACGCCCCAACTTCCTCACCCCGCTTACAGTATATCTGCCACTTTATTTTTAAGGAAATATTGGCTGTGGATTTTTTAATTACAACAAACACCGAAGAATTTAAAAATTACAATGGTGTAAAAATAAAGTACACGAATGACCCAATTGCCAATGAGCATCTGACTATTGGTAATTGTGGTTTATTATTTGAAAATAATATCAGGGAGCAGGCTATTCAATGCTTTGAAGTGAACCGGTACAAAGCATTTTTCAAAACTGAAAATGTAAATTTTCCATTTGATATTTTCGCAGCATCCTTTTATTTACTCAGCCGCTACGAAGAATACCTGCCACATAAAAAGGATTTGTATGGGAGATATGCATTCGAAAATTCTTTGGCATTCAGGGAGCATTTTTTACACCTGCCGCTAATAAATATTTGGGTGAAAGATTTTGCCGCTATGATCAAGCGCAAATATTCAATATTCAATATTCAATATTCTGTTTTCAACTTTTTGCCAACCTACGATATTGATATGGCTTTTTCCTACCGGCACAAAGGGTGGGGGAGAAATACCGGAAGTTTTTTAAAATCCCCATCTGCTAACCGTATAAAAGTTTTGTTGGGTTTGGAAATAGATCCTTTTGATTCCTTTAACCGGATGAACGAAATAAACAGCCGGTACAACCTGCAACCCATATATTTTTTTTTACTGGCGCAAAAGAATGGGGTGTATGATAAAAATATACTGCCGCATAAAAAAGCAATGAGGAAAATAATAAAGGAGCATGCAAAAAAATATCTGATCGGTATCCACCCCTCCTGGCAAAGTAGTGATAAACCCGCCTTAATTAAAAAAGAAAAGGAATTATTAGAAACAATCAGCGGAACCGTTATTACAAAATCCAGGCAGCATTATATTCGTTTTAATTTACCCGCTGGTTACCGGCTATTAGCGGAATACGGAATCACGGATGATTACTCCATGGGATATGGCAGCATCAATGGTTTCAGGGCATCGGTAGCTTCTACGTTCTTCTGGTACGACCTGCAAAAAAATGAAGCCACCAGGTTGCGCATTCATCCCTTTTGCTTTATGGATGCCAATAGTTTTTACGAACAAAAACAAACTGCCGTGGAAGCTTATGATGAATTAATGCGCTATTATTCCGTTTGTAAAGAAGTAAACGGGCAAATGATTACGATATGGCATAATAACTTTCTGGGAACCGATCCGCAATTTGCGGAATGGGGAACGTTTTATGAGCAATTTATTTTTCAAATAAAAAAATAAGCGGCCCCAAAACAAAAATATTTCATAAAGGCGGTATGAAATTTCGGGCAGGGAAAACAATTAACAATAAAAACAGGCTGGTCTGTTTTTTGCTAATTTATCTTTACCTAAAATTATTACAATGAAACTTTCAAACAAAATAGTATTTGGTTTAGCTGCGGCAGTGGCAGCGGCAATAGTGGTATATATAGCAAGGCGTTCCGATACGAAGCGGATGCTTAATCAAATAGCGGATGAAGGGTATGAAACAGCCCACGACATTCTTTTCCCGGATAAAAACATCCAGGCCAAACATGTACAATATGGACCGGTAATTACAATTTAGTAAATTACTTCAGGTTTCTATTTAAAATAAACCTACTGTTCCGGTTCGGCAATAATTTTTTCGTTATTCCGCTTTATGCTGTAATTGACCAAAAACACGCCGGCCAATGTTACCAGGGCGCCCCATAAAATATTCATGGTTAATTTTTCGCGGAGTACTATCGCGCCGGTAACCATGGCTACCAGCGGATTAATGTAAGCGTATAAGGAGGAGATGGCGGGTGGCAACTTTTTCATTGAATAAATAAAAGCAATAAAGCTAATGATAGAGCCGAAGGCAACGAGGTAGCCAATGGCAAGCCAGGTTTTTAAAGAAACCTGCTGTAGAGGAATAACCGTTTGGGTTGCCTGCGAAATAAAAAACAATATGACGGAACTGATCAGCATCTGCCAGCCGATTGCATAATATGGATTCATATTTATCTTATTGCGGGCTATGAACATGGTGCCCGCACTCCACGAAAGCATGGCGAATACGGACAGCGCTACACCAAACAAAAAACCCTCCGGGTGATGCTGGAATACATTTTCGTAAAACACGATGCCAACGCCCATGATACCCATCAATAATCCAACAAAAGTAAGCGTGGTAAGATTTCGGATATTAAAAAAAATGCGATCAATAAGTACAACGCTAAACGGATACAGTGCGCCAATTAAAGAGCTTAATCCTGAAGGGATATATTTTAAACTCCAGGTGCTTAACCCATTGGCAAAAACAAACATCATCATTCCCAACAGTAACAGCCAGCCAAATTGTTTGAGCGTAGGTAAAGGCAATTTTTTGTACAGCATAAAGAATGCGACAAAACAGAATCCACCCAAAAACTGCCGCATAGCTGCCATCTGAAATGGTGGCAGATTTTCGGTGACGGCGATTTTTGTTGCTACCCAGGTAGTGCCCCACAATATACTGGTGGTAGCCAATGCGAGGTATCCGCCGGTTTTGCCTTTGGGTAATTTAATGCTGTTGCTCATTGAAAAAAAAAACATTAATGTTTAAAATGACGTAGCGCTGTAATCACCATGGCAAGGTTATTTTGTTTGCAATATTCAAAGGTATCCTTATCACGTATGGAACCACCGGGTTGTATAAACGAAGTGATGCCCGCGGCATGAGCGATCTTTACACAATCATCAAACGGGAAAAAAGCATCGCTCGCAAGAGCCGCCCCGGTAAGGTCAAAATTAAATTGCTTCGCCTTTTCAATTGCCTGCCGCAGCGAATCTACCCTTGATGTTTGCCCGCAGCCTTTCCCAACCAATTGCTTATTTTTTACCAGGGCAATAGCGTTGCTTTTTAAATGTTTGGCTATTAAATTGGCGAATGCCAGATCCTCTTTTTCCACAGCGGTAGTTTCCCTGCCACCCACTTCCTTCCATTCCGTGTAATTACCAGTATCATTCTGCTGGGTTAAAGTGCCGTTTAATACAGACCTGAACTGATGCGTTGTGGTTAAGCCGATTTTCTGTATTAAAAGGATACGGTTCTTTTTTGTTTTTAAAATCTGTAGCGCATCCGCATCAAAAGATGGCGCTATCAATACCTCAAAAAACATTTCATTGATGGCTTCAGCGGTGGCTTTATCTATGGTTGCATTACAAACCAATACCCCACCAAAGGCGCTTTCCGGATCACCCGCCAATGCCGCATCCCAGGCTTCTTTAACTGTTTGCCTCAATGCTATCCCACATACATTCGTATGCTTAATGATGGCGAACGTAGTAGTAGAAAAATCCACTATCAGGCGTACCGCGGCATCTACATCCACCAGGTTGTTATAGGACAATTCTTTGCCATGGAGCTTATCAAATATTTCATCCTGGTTGCCGTAAAATATCCCCTGCTGGTGAGGATTTTCGCCATATCGCAAAATGGTTTTCGTTTTATCGAATGGATTAGCAAATGCTGTTAGGTTGAAATAATTGGAAATGGCCAAATCGTACCCGGTGCAAACATCAAAAGCTTTAATGGCGAATGTGCGGCGCTGGTTCAGCGTGGTTTCCCCTTTTTGATCCTTTAAAATTTGCTCCAGTAATCCGTAATCCCTTTTGGCAGCAATCACCACCACATCCTTATGGTTTTTCGCGGCGGCACGTATCATGGATGGCCCACCTATATCAATCTTTTCTATGATCAGCTTTTCATCTGTTGTAGATTTAACCGTTTCTTCAAAAGGGTACAAATCAACAATTACCAAATCAAGTTCCGGTATTTTGTATTGCTTCATTTGCAGCACATCGGTTTCATTTTCCCTTCTTCCCAGGATACCGCCAAATACCGAGGGATGCAATGTTTTTACCCTGCCCCCTAAAATAGACGGATAGGTGGTCAATGACTCTACGGGCACACAGGGTACCCGCAGGCCTTCAATAAACTTTTGCGTGCCACCTGTAGAGTAAATGGTTACACCAAGCTGATGTAATTCCTTAACTATATTTTCTAACCCGTCTTTATAAAAAACGGAGATAAGCGCTGAATTGATTTTCTTTTGCATGGTTGTTGTTTTTGATTTGCTGTTTACTGTTTTCCGTTTATGGTTTTGAATTACTTTAAACCATAAATTCAAAACCATAAACTAATTTACATCTGATACATAGGCCCCCTTTTCCGGAACTGAATAAGAGCGCAAATGTAATTCTTCGCAATCTTTTTGCCACTTATCAATTTTCCACAAACTGTTGGAAGCATCAAAAACATATTGACCGCAATTGAAAACGCTTGCCAGTTGGGCAATGTAGAGTTTAGGGTTTTTGGAGATAATAATTATATCCACATCAATTTTTTGTCTCACCTGTTCAAATTGTACCGGCTTATTAATTACTAAAAGTTTTTTCTCGCCGAAATGGTAAAATAGTTGTTGCTGAAAAACCGCCTCCATGGAATCTACCCGGTTGTTTAATCCGAGCGCTATCCGTCCGGGTTTTAAATTAAAATTTTGCAATACGCCATCCGTCAATAAAGCGCTATCACCTAAAAAAAGGTAATTATTGCCGGCCACAAAATCAATGGCCTGGTGTTGCTGCACATTGTAAACTATGATCTTGCGCTGTTTTTTAATCAGCCAATTTCCATAAGCCTGTAGCATGCTAAATCCAAACAGAAAAAATATTGCCATGCGAAAAGCGCTTTTATTTTTATTCAGCAACCACACACTTATTCCAATTACCACGGCATACAGCAACCAGGTAGAAGCAACGGTGGAGGGGATATTATCCCATACCGCAAAAGGTAAATGGCTTACGCCGAGAATAATCTGGTTCATCGCCCACACCATCCAGCCAATGGTTTTGCCCAGATAAATACCGGCAAAAGGAATCCATGAAATGGCTACCAGCCCAATCTCCGCAAAAAGAATCAGGCTTGATAAAGGCACGGCAATGATATTGGTTATTAAAAAGAGATTGGGGAACTGGTGAAAATAATAAATACAAACAGGAAAAGTAAGTACCTGTGCCGCTAAGGAAATTGCCATCAGTTTCCAGATTTCGTTTGCCCATTTATTTTTTATATACAACCAATTGTAAACAGGTTTTTGAAATATAATAATTCCAACCACTGCCAGATAAGATAGCTGAAAACCTACATCCCACAAGAAATAAGGATTGAAACACAGCATCACAAAAGCGGAAGCTGCCAGTGAATTATAAATAGACGACGGCTTCGAAAAGCTTTTACCTATTGTGATAAAAGTAAACATCACCGCCGAACGGAGCACTGATGCAGCTGCACCTGTCAATAAAGAAAATAACCAAAGGCAACTTAAAATCAATACAACCTGAAGGATTTTTAATTTATTAATGAGCGGGATTTTAGCGAACAGCCACACCAGCATTATATAAATTAATCCCAGGTGCATGCCCGATATGGCAATGATATGCACCACACCGGTATTGCTGTAAGCCTGCACCAGGTCTTTATCCAGGTCGTTGGTGTAGCCTATCAGCAGGGCTTCCGCAATACCAAGCTCATCTTTGCCGGAAGGAATATTTTTTTGAAGGATGGATAAAATATTTTCTCTTGCTGAAAAAATGAACTGCTTAAAACGGTTTACGTTTTTATCCTCCAGCCTTACCCAATCTTTTTGTTTTAAAAATACGTTGTGAAAAACAGATTGAAAAGCGGCATAACGCTGGTATTTAAACGCACCGGGGTTGCCGGAATTTTTTATGCGCTGCAAATTTTTATGGATAAGGATTTTTTCGCCATACCGCAATGAAGGCTGAAGGGAATCTTTGAAGAAATAAATTAATATTTTTCCTTTGCTACTGATTACGGAATCATTGTGAATAACAGCTTCTACATAACCATCCGCCTTAAACGATTTTGTTTTTTCAATCAATGGCTCATCAATCCGAACCACTAAATAATCGCTGTCGTGATAGTATTGGCCAAACCAGGTATTGGTATGCCGCACATCCTTTTGCCAGGTAATTAACAAGCCAACGCTTGCCAGCAGCAAATTCAAAATAATGGCCTGCAATGGCTGAAGTTTAAATCTTGCCGCAATGGGAAAGAAAAGGAATAATAAATAGGCGATAAGAAAACTTAAAAACCCTACTATGCAAAAGGGAAGTGGAAACTGCAAGTACCACTGCAAAAGTATGCCTGCCACCAAAGGCAGCAGCAGCCGGATAAAAGGCGCTTTTTTCCAAACGGGCACATCAAACTTTTTTGACATACACCAAGATACATATTATAAAGTTATCATGAAAGTACTATTGAAGTATTTGTAGATCCAGCTCAAATCGGGGTAATATATTTTCACCGGAAAGCTTATTATGAAATCCTTTTACAATCGCTATGCTGTTATCCGCCCTGTAAATAAATACCTGCTTATTTTCGGGATCAATAAGCCAGGCCAGGCCCGCTCCATTTTCTATCCATTTGAGCATTTTGTTTTTTAACCGTTTTAATGAATCCGATGGGCTTTTCAATTCAACAATAAAATCGGGGCAAACAGGTGCGAATTTATTTTTATCTTCTTCTGAAAGTAAACTTACTTTTTCGTTACTAACCCAGGCTGCATCCGGAGAAAATACAGCGCCGTCAGGTAGGGTAAACCCTGTAGAAGAATCAAATACTTTTCCTGTTTTAAATTTCCTGTTCCAAAGATTTAATTCCGTAATAATATCTGAATTAAATTTTCCTGTATAAAATCCTGTAGGTGCCATTATATAGATTTGTTTGGTATGATCCCGCTCTAACCTTAAATCACGATTTTGTTGACAAAAATTAAAAAATTCTTCATCAGACATATCATCATGAAGGGAACCTTTTACATCGGCGATATAATTATCAATGTGTAATTTCATACCCAAATATAAAAAAATTAAACCACTTGTTCTAATGCTTACTTCAGTGAGTTGAATGTTGGTTTATTGTAAGCGGGCCTAATGCCGGAGCAAAAATATTTCGGCCCTTGAATTACGGGCTATTTCCCATGGGTTTCTGCCGGCATTTAAAGGCCGTAAATTACTGAAACTTTTTACCGACTCAATTCTTGAAACCGCTATGCGACGGGTTAAAAGATATCTCCTTACAATATCAGCCCTTTCTTTTGCCAGGTGGTCGCACAAGGTTTTTACTCCTTCTTTTTTGTAGGCATGGCCTTCTATGGAAATGGTAATAGCAGGGTCATTCCGCAATATCCCTACCACGCTATCCAGCACATTATAGGTTAATGAAAACAACGATGATTGTTGCATTTCAAATGGCACTATGATCGCATCTTTATCCGGACAACCATTGTGCGCCTTATCTCCATAATCATTCGGGCAGGCGTCTTCATCATCCGCTATACCATCCTCATCCATGTCCTTTATTACAACGGGTGGTGGTGGAATTGGATAATTGAGCGTTATCTCAGCAGTGCAATTAAAATTAACAGGCTCCTTGTTCGCTTTACGCTGTATTGACCGCATGTAGCTCCGCCCCTTAACGGTAATAATCCTCGAACTGTCAACTCCCCTTCCCATCACATAATACTTTACCGCCAATGCCCTGTTAAGCGACAACCAAAAACAAATGTTATCGTTGCCTTCATCCACATAAGAATAACCGTCAATGGAAAGTGTAATTAGTTCATTTTGTAATAAAATTTCCGCCACACTATCTATTAATTTAAATGTAGAGGAATAATTTAAGGAGGATTGTTTATATACAAAAGGGATGACAACTATGAAGCTGTTGGTTTTTGGCAGGCTATCAAAAAAATTATGGATATGGTTTATTTGCCAGTCAATTTTTGAACCGGTTTTTATTCCACCTTCTACTTTCAAACCGCCTTTGATAACATGATTATAATTATACAAAGTCTCAGCAGAAAAAGGGTTCGCCTTTTTCATTAATCCTTCATTTACAAAACCCGCCAAAGCCCCGGAAGAATTAATAATTAAACAAAGCGATACCAACCATCGGGATATATTCATCTTTTGGAATTTACTAAAGTAAGTTAGTATTTGCTTTATGAAAATAGATTAAAAAGGATTTATAAAATAATTGAACAAATTTCATTCAACTAATATGCCAACATTATACATCAAAGCGCTTTCAATAGGATTTGGATAGAATGCAGGTAATGCAGTAAAAAATTCCTTTATCTCAAAATTAATTATTAAAAAAAAAGTCAGAGGTTCCAACATTTCTCCCTGGAATCTTTATTTTTTAAAGTTAGGAGAAACTTTACATTTTTTTTACCTGGCCTATCCCTGAATCAATGAGTAGTATAAATTCTCTTACATTTTTTTTAATATTAATAACTGCAAGTAATCATTTATAAAAACAGAAGTGCCATTGATAAAGATAATGAGTACTTTGGAGTAACAAAACGATGCATTCCAACTTTATACTTCACCCCGAATATAAATGTGCAATTTGCTTTTGTGTAACCATCTTCAGCGCTTATTTTTTTTATAGCCCTGTTCTTTAAGGAACGCATTAAAATAAGGAAAAAGAAATGACGGTTCTATCAAAAAAAAGAATATAAATTTTCTACTCCCCACCTAAAGGGTATTGCCTCTAACTTTATAAAATAGATTATATGCTGCAATAAAATTTACAACAATGATACCTTATTCCACACTGGCATCAGGTTTAAAGCAATAATACAATCAAATCTTTAATTTAATATGGAGATGAATTTCCCTTTTTAGCATATTTAAACGCACCAAACCGAATAAACTAAAAATTTAACGGGGCAATATCGTTTATAATTCAGGAGTACAAACTGCCCTCACTCAATTAAAATAAATCATTAAAGCAATCTTTAAAAATTATTAAAGCGTCATTTTAATTTAAAGTAGCTTAATTAAAATACAAAGATACATTGCAGTTGCAACAGATATAGTAGCTTAGCCTATCGGCTTGGGAATGGAAAAGACTATGACGAGACTATAATGCAGGGTTATGAAAAAGTAAGGAGCAACACCTGACTTCAAGGTTTACTTCAAACTATTTTGTGGCTGTGCAGCGATATGATGATGAAGCAATCAACAAGAACAGTTTGACGGATTTTATTTTAAAACAACTGAAACCAAAGCCTTTGTTCAATATCATTTTACAGCAAATTATATGTCGCAAGCCAATCCATTCATGTTAAATTTTTCTTTCGTAAAATTAAAAGTTTGGGTACTTGCCCCTTACCTGCAAACTAACGATGAAAACATTGATTACTATTATGATTTTAGCCAAAGTA
>JAVHOI010000235.1:0-2611 GCA_036169975.1 Ferruginibacter sp.
GCCAATTAAAACTTCTGAAGGAACATTTGTTTATCCTAATTATTCTTTTGAAGAAGACCATCCGCATATAGATATCCTTTTTGTGCCGGGGGGCCATGTAGATGGCGTGATTAATAATGCCATGTTCAACAAAAAATTTCAAATGTTTATAAAGCAGGCTGCCGCTGGCGCCGAATGGACGGGTTCGGTTTGTGTTGGTGCATTTATACTGGCTGCTGCTGGCCTTTTAAACAATTGTACGGTTACCACCTACTGGAGCCAGCTCTCTAATTTTCGGTTGCTCCGCAACTTTTGTAATATTAAAATTCCCAATGGTTATCCAAGGGGTATCATTGATGAAAAGCAGAAACGTTTTACCGGCGGTGGCATTTCCTCTTCAATAGACCTTGCATTGATGCTGGTGGAAAAAATCAAAGGGAAATGGATGGCTGAGGCGTCACAGTTATATATTCAATATTCACCAGACCCGCCCGTACATGCAGGCGACCCTTCTCAGGCATCGCCTTCTGTACTTAAACAAGTAATGATAAGCCAGGCGGGTACTACCAGGCTTTATTATGATGCGGTGCAGCGCCTGCTCGGTACAAATTAAATTTAGTATGTAATAAACTTCCATTTTTTAAACTGTATAAACTTTATCCAACATGCTGCACACAAACAAAAAAAATTCCATTCTTTTTGCCCGGGAGTTAACAGAAGCACACATTAACGAATCTGAAGAAACTAAAATTAAATTAAAAGGAGCCGGCGTAGAAACGCTTGAAGCCTTATTTTTAGGGACACACGGTACCAATGCAGTTTTAATGCAGGAGTTAATGATGATGGCCGTTAAGGGCCATGTGGATTTTAGAAATGGTTATTTTCCCGGCGATCCTGATTATGTTGATGAAACTGTTCAAAAATCACCCGGCTTTATCAGTACCATGGTAACAATGGGTTCTGAGTACGAAAAACTCATTAATAAATTAAAGGAATCGGGTACTTTTTTCAGTATGCGTACCATTGGGCACATGCTTTGGGATTGCACCATACCCGGCATACTGGGCTACTTTGCGGCGCTATTATACAATCAAAACAATGTTGCCGTAGAAGCTTCGCCTGTTACTACATTACTTGAAATGCACGTAGGTAACGAGTTGTGTAAAATGCTGGGTTATTCTGTTCACCCGATTGGCATGAAAGCTGGCGGATTTAAAATTGCTGCCGGTCAAATTACTGGTTGGGGGCATATTACCTGCGATGGTTCTGTTGCTAATGCGGAAGGATTGTGGATGGCGCGTAATTTAAAATTTTATCCGGTTAGTGTAAAGGCTGCATTAATAAACGAACCCGGTTTACAGGCGGCAAAAAATTATACCCTAAAATTATTAAACGGTACTACTGCAAAATTAATAAATTTAGATAGCTGGACCATTTTAAACCTGCCCATTGATGAAGTGCTGGCAATAGCAGAAAATATAAGTAAGCAATACAATATTGACCCAACAATTTTTGGAAACCTGGTTTCCAACTACACAGTTCAAAGTATAGGCTATCATGATATATTATCTAAATACCTGCCCGATATAAAAACCACGCCGGTATCTCTGTGCTCAGCCACAAGGCATTACTCCTGGCCAAAAGGCGCTGCCATATTGGGTATAGGCGCCAATAACATGATATCAATACCTGTTGACGTAAAAGCAAGGATGAGTATGCCACATCTTAAATCGCAGTTGGATCTTTGTATCCAACAAAAAATACCAGTGATGAATGTGGTGGCAATAATTGGGACTACGGAAGAAAGCGCTGTTGACCGTTTAGACGATCTTCTTGCAATAAGAGATACTTATCGCAAGCTGGGGCTGGAGTTTGCCATACATGCCGATGCTGCTTGGGGCGGTTATTTCGCGGCCATGTTAAACAGCGCCGATGAAAGCGACCCTACCGCATTTAAACTTTTAGATGAAACTGCAATGGCTCAACTGCCTATGAGCGGCCATGATATTAACCAGTATAAGTCATTGAAATTTGCCGACTCAATAACCATTGATCCTCACAAAGCCGGTTATGTACCTTACCCTGCAGGCGGATTGTGTTACCGCAATTCGGCCATGCGAAATTTGGTTTCATTTACTGCCCCGGTTATTTATCACAGTACTGTTGACCCTACTGTGGGTATTTATGGTGTTGAAGGTTCAAAGCCCGGCGCCGCCGCCGCCGCGGTTTATTTCAGCCACAAGGTAATACGACCCAATACCGATGGTTATGGAAAATTATTAGGCGAATGTTTATTTAACGCTAAAAGGTTGTATGCCGCTTTGGTTTGCCTGAATATTCAAAAACTTCCCTTCTTTGTAGAAATGCTTGTACCCATACCTGCCGTACAAAATGGCGAAAGCCCTGCCAATGTGCAAAAGCAATATGAATTTATAAGGGATCGTATTGTAAATAAAACCAACCAACAACTACAGGCCGATACGGAAGCCTTTGCTTTGTTTAAAAAATTGGGCGGCGACCAAACCATCCTGACTTACATGTACAATTTCTATAACAGTGATGGTTCAAAAAATCCGGATATTGAAAAACTGAATAACCTGAATACTGCCGTTTACCAGAAATTTAGTTTTAA
>JAVHOI010000236.1:0-2597 GCA_036169975.1 Ferruginibacter sp.
ATACACTAATTATTACCCCAACCCCAATGTGGCGTATTCTTTGAATTTAATGCTTCAGAACCCCTTCGGGGGTCGGGTGGGCATTAACAAACCGTAAGTAAACTATACATATAAGAAAACCTGCCGCTTTCCGGAACGAGTAATAATATCTTATCGCCCTTCTTCAGTTTTCCGCTATGGAATAATTCGTCAACCATCAGGTAAACCGATGCGGCGCCTACATTTCCCAGCTTAGTAAGGTTGACAAACCATTTATCGTAAGTGATGCCTGTGCCGTTTTCTATCAGTCTTTTAAAAATCTTGTCTTTAAAAAATTCGCTCGACATGTGGGGTAAAAAATAATCCACCTCCGCCGATTTTAAACCATGTTTATCCAATGCCGCTTTTAATCCAAGGCCACCAAGGGGTACGATATTTTCACTGAGTAATTTTACATCCTGTTTAATGCTCAGCAACGATTTGCTGGAAATTTCTTCGGCGTTATACTCCAGGTATCCTTTCAGGCTGCCGTCTTCCTGCTTTTCAGCTCCCATGTACATGCAGGCTTCTTTTTCATTGGCATAAGATACACCTTCTATCCATTCTACCCTAAGGCTGATGCCATTTTCGTTTGGTTTATCCGACATCAAAAAAGCGGAAGCGCCATCTGATAACATCCATCTTAAAAAATCCTTTTCAAACCCGATATAAGGATTGCCTTCAAGCGCTTTTAATTTCCGGGCTTCTTCTTCAAAAACCCCCGCTATTATTGAAGCGGAAAACCTTTCGGATCCTGTAGCAACCGCCTGGTGGATATCGCCCGCCCTAACAGATAAATAGGCATACTTAAAAGCGTGCATGCCTGCGCAGCATACACCCGCCGGGGATACTACTTCTATCGCATTTGTTTCTGGCAATAACCCATGCACCATTACCCCGTGGGATGGCATCATCTGGTCGGGCGAAGAGGTGCCACAGGAAAGTAAATCAATGCGCTTTAACTGGCTGCCATCATTCCCAAATAAGGCCCTAATGGCAAGTGCCGTCATCTGCGCATTGGTATGTGTTGGCTTACCTTCTTTGGTAAGCGCATAATACCTGTTTTTGATACCGTTATTTCTTAAAACAATTCTTTTTGATTTGGAAGGCTTGTTATCTATGTATCCGAGATAATCTTCCATATCATCATTGGACACTGGCCCGTTAGGAAAAAATACAGCCGTGTTGGTGATATATACAGGGTTAAGCGACATTTATACGATTATTATTTAACGTCTGAAAAATATTGTTTTTGTTTTTTTATCCTCCCCGATAAAAATGGTTTGAAGAATAGGGCATCTACCGTTAATATGATCGGTGCAGCTATGAACAGTGCAATTAAAAGATAATATTTGAATGCAACAAGCCAGGGGGTCCTTTTTTTTCTTTTTACAATAAAATTCGCCCATAACCCAAACAGCCGTTTGGCTTTGGATTCAATGAACATTAAATTGTATTTTACTTCCAACGCTTTTTGCTGAACCAATTCAGCCTGTAAGCCTTCCCAGTTACCCATCCGCAAATATTTTTCCACCGTAGCCCCAAAAATACCGGTATGGGCGATTGCTTCATCAGATACGCCGGGTTTAGGAAAAATATTTAAGTACTGGTCTTTTTTTGCCGTAAACATCCAATAAAATATGGTGACGAAACTTACGAAATTATGATGTTTATCTACAAGCGAAATATTGCCCACCAGCCTGGCTCCTTTTTCCTTCAATATTTTTTTTATGTCTTCCAGGGCGCTGATCCACATATTCCTGGCGCCCGAAATAGTTACAACGGGCGTATTTTTTAAAACAGCAATTACAGATGGATGATGCAATATGGAATTAACCGGAATAGATGGCGACAGGTACCAGGGCTGGTAACCGAGTATGATCAGGTCGTAATTATTTTCTTTTAGTTGAAATGGCTGAAGTTCGGTTGGTATGTGTAAAACGCAGTCTGGCATTTGTGCGAAAAAACTTTTACCTCTCCAGGGGAAAGGATAGGGTGTTACCGGTTGAACACGGACTTTTTCTACTGTATGGCCGGCACTTGCAATGGGAGAAATAAAATTTTCTATTATGTCGCCTAACTGGCCCGATTGTGAATAATAAATAACCAGGATATTTTTTATCATTATGATGCGAAATTAAAAGTCATTAGGTTTCAAAAATATTGAAGTTTTGCTATAATCCTTTACCGCCTGTTGAATGGCAGGCGCCAGTTTATTAAAGGAGGTACGGACAAGCTCCACATCCCTCTGGAGGTTACCCTTATATTTTACAATTTTCGGTGCGTTTTCCTGGATGATAAGGCGAAGAAAATGATATTCTATATTTCCCGAATCATTTTTTATTGCAGCTTCCAATTTTGTACGGCCTGATTTAAACAGTTTTAATTTATCTTTTGCTTTGGTTAGCAACCCGGCCTTCTTCATCAATAAAGCTCCTTCGTAAGCTGATTTTTCAGGAATGGCAGTTTCTTTCAGGTGCGATAATAAGGAATTTACTTCATCAATATTTTTGCCAGCCATTGCAGCATAAAAGGCGGCTTTGTCAAAATTGAATGGCGCGGTTTTAACCTGTGCCATT
>JAVHOI010000237.1:0-12381 GCA_036169975.1 Ferruginibacter sp.
GATATTATAGGGAAAATTTCCAATCACCGTAAAGGGCCCATCAAAGGGTTCATCCATATCCAAAAAACTTTGCCCGATAATTTTATCCTTTAAGGTGGGATAGATTTTTATAAGGTAGGCGGTTTTTTCATCATCAAGTTCTACGGCTTTAAAATTGATGCCGGGTATTTTTATAAGTTGCTTCGTTAATGCGCCGCCACCGGGGCCCACTTCCAGTAAATTAGAAACGGGATTTTCATTTAATGCGTCAACAATTTTTTGAATGACGATTTCATCTTTTAAAAAATGCTGGCCTAATGATTTTTTTATTTTAAACATTAAGACAAAAGTAAGCAAAAAGCCCTCCCGGTTTAATGAAAGGGCTTTTGGTTAAATGATGAACATTTTATTTATTGGTCAGCAGCATTACTTTTTCAGTCGTGAGTTCGCCGTTCAATATCATTTGTATGGAGTAAATCCCTTCGGCATAATTATTCAGATTGATCAGCTTCACCGAATTCTTTCCTTTGTTTGCAGGCTGCTTAAGTAATAAAACCGTTTTGCCATTATTGTTCAATAGCCGGATTTCTACGATAGCGTCTCTTTCCGAATAAAAATTCATATTGATAAAATCCCTTGCAGGGTTAGGGGCAATTGTCAATGGATTTTTGTCCTGTGTTTGATGAAAGATAATAACATTGCTGAATTTGCCAATATTTGATTTAGGTATAATTTTTACCCGATACATAATTTTTTCAGAAGGTATTTCATAAACGTTATCGGTGTAACTAAAACTTTGGGGTTCATTCAACTGAACAGCCTGATGAATGGCTGCAATTGTGATAAAGCTTCCATTATTTACGCATCGTTCTATTTCAAAATGATCAACATCCTGGTTGGTAATAATCCTCCAGGTTAATAAGACATTACTTTTTTGAAGGCTCCCATTTAAAGTAAACAATTTTACATTCAAAACTGTACCAACAGAACGCCAATCCCTGTCAGTTTGTGCAGGAAGCGTTTTTTGAACAGGAGAGCGGCTACCAGGAGATGATTCACCGGAAACAGTTCCGCCATTACCCATGTTGTAGGAAGTACCCTTTACATTGATAACGGAATTAAGGGAGTCAAACCTGTTATCCAACCCATCGCCATCCGTGTCCAATAAGGTAAGCGACACATCATCATCCGCAAGGCCGTTCCGGTTAAAGTCGTTGCCTTCAATAATATCCGGTACGCCATCCGAATCCGAATCAGTATCGAGATAATCAGGTATGCCATCATCATCATGGTCATAAACATAAATACCTGCCCCGCCAAACCCTGCTCTTGAATCGTATTTGTTATCAAGGCCATCATTGTCACTATCAAGGTAAGAAGGCAACAGGTATGAATTGGTTGCCATGCCTTCGATATTATCAGGTATCCCATCATCATCAGAATCTATATCAAGGTAATCAGGATTTCCACGGCCATCCATATTGCGCAGGTTGAGTGCAGGCATGGCTTTTACCAGGGTACTCCAGCCATCGGTTCCAATGGAGCCATCTATCCACCCATCGAAATTCGCATCCGGCAAACCTGATTCTATCACATCCACAATCCCGTCACCATCACTATCACAATCATAAGGATTTGCCCTTCCATCATTATCCCTATTCTTATAAGGGTAGCTATCGGCACGCCCATTCGCAGGAGATGTATCCGGCCCGGTCCTTAATAATGCGTTAGCCGAATTTTCGGCTATCCCGTCATTGCCAACATCTCCATCTACATTATCAGAAAAACCATCCGCATCCGTATCCGTAAAGCCATCAATAATTCCATTGTTATTGGTGTCGGCACCACCTGCTTCCACTACATCGGGAATCCCATCGTTATCACTATCCAGATCCAGGTAATTTGGCACACCATCCCCATCCAGGTCGGGAGCTCCCAAACCCAGGCCGGAACCCATCACCCCTGTATTATTCGCATCCACATTTTGCGATAACCCATCACCATCAGTATCCGTATAATTATCAATTTTACCATCACCGTTCGCATCTACACCATAAGCTTCCACTACATCCGGTATGCCATCATTATCACTATCCAGGTCAAGCATATTTATAATTCCGTCTTTATCCGCGTCAAACCTGTCATCTACGCCATCTCCATTTGTATCTATCCTGCCCGGAAAATCAGTATCCATGTAATTAGGAATACCATCATTATCCGAATCGCCATCGGCCTGAAAGTTATCATTAATAAAATCATTGTTGTTGTCCAAAAATCCGGGATAGGCAGGATCGAAAGCATTGATGATCCCATTGGAATTGGCGTCCTGTAAGGCAACCGGCATATTACTTTCCACATAATCCGGGATACCATCCTTATCTTTATCTATATCGCAGGAAATAAATACGGTTACCTGTTGACAGCCCGTAGTATTGCAATCACCCTCGGCCCTTACATAATAAGTGGTTGCAACAATAGGTGTAACTGATATGGTAGTCCCGGTTCCTACTAAGGTGCCACCACAATTTCCAGTGTACCATTTCCAACTTGCGTTGGTACCCAATGTGCCGCCTGTAATGCCCAAACTGACAGTGATGCCAGGGCAAACATTATTTTTATTTTTGGTAGCGCTGACCGCTGCTACTGATAATATTTTTCCTGAAAGCTTAATCCCCGGGGAAATATATTGGCAATTAGTATTACCAATATTACCCGATGCCGCTATGATTATACGATAATATTTACCGGTATCAATAGCTGAAATTGAAGGTATGATATAGGTAGGTGAGGTAGCTCCGGCAATATTAATATATGGGCCGGCCAATGCGGTTGCTATCTGCCACTGATAATCTTTTGTGCCCGGAAGTGCTGCGGGATCGCTTAATGAGGAGGTAAAGGTTGTGGAGCTTCCAAAACAACCAGCAGCCACCGGATCAATATTTACAACGGGCAAAGCATCGCAATTTCCAAATTGAATATCATCAATCGCTATATCGTTTCCACAACCACCGGGCGCATCATTAATGAGTTCAAAGATTATATAATTATAGGATGCGGGACTTAAAAATTTTAGGCCATATTGTTGCCATGACGTAGCTAAAATAGAGGTAGTTGAAACTTCGGTAATAATTAAACCTGATATACCATCCCTGATGCGGATTTTTATTTTAGGATATTGAAATCCGCCAAAGGCATCACATTTAGTTTGGTAGGTTGCGTTGCCGGGAAAGGCTGCAAAAAAAGATAAGGAGTATTGCTGATTGGCGCAAAGCGAAGTCTGAAAACTACCCCGGTACATTATCGAATTATTCGCATCAGCATTTACTACCAACATACGCCCATTTGAATTGCCTGTATGATCGGTTAAACTAATAAAGTCCGTTGTATTGGCATTCTTTACATTATTGGTTACTGTATATTTTTCTGTAGCTATTGGTTGTACTACAATGCTTGTGTAAAGAGTAGTAGCTGTAGGAAATAAAACCCCCAGAGGCACTACCGGTGCAGGTATAGTAGTGACCAGACCTGTACCGCTGCCAAAATTTTGTGAATATAATACATTCGTTAAGGACGTACAAGGTGGGGTTAGCGACGCCACTGAAATTAGCAATGGAGTAGGCTGGCCTTCCCCCACATCATCGGGTTTGTCATTAAGATTTAAATCCGGGTTGCTTCCATCTGTTGATAAATCTCTTAGATTGTCGCCAAACAAGCCAACCCCCCTAACTACCGCCTGGTTATTATAAACTATACCAGGCTGGATACCTGAAATTTTGCAGGTAATTTGTAACGTTATGGTATTTTGACCAGGAATATTCGACAGGGTTCCACCGGGTGAAAGTAAATTAAAATTACCAGCCGTTTTACCGTTGTAAGCCGCATTAATTGTAAAACCGGGAGGGGCGATCATGGAGGTAACAGCGCCGCTGATTACATTACCAATCCCATTAATCAGATTAAGCGTATCGTAGGCCTGCACATTGGTAACCGGGGTGCCACCATAATTTTTTATAAACACCTCGTAAACTATATCGTAGGTTTGAGAACCAACAGGATTTTCGATAGCCGATATTAATTTTTTGGCCGCTCCAATACCAGAGGTAATATCAGTCATGTCTGAAGAAACATAAAGTGTAGATCCTGCGCTATAAGTAATGGCTGAAAGTGCGCCTGTCAATATATCAATTTGTTTATAGGTGCTTGAACAGGAAGAACCAGCCTGTATGCTGCTAACTAATTTTCCATCTGAATAGGAAAGGCCAATAAGATTATTGCCACTTCCAAATTTAAGGGTGTCAATAAAAGTAGCAACAAGCGGAGTTGCTGTACTGTAATCTTTCCAGTTAACAGTAAAATATTTATTGTCGAATACCGCCAGCAGTTGCCCACCGGGGGTCATTATCACGTCTCCATTTTGTTTGTAAATATATCTTGCGCCAAAATTGATTGGTTTTGAAACACCTAAAACACCTGTCGAAAAATTTACCTGCTGCAACTCCATGCTATACTTACCACCCCCAACATCTACAAAATTAATTTGGTAGGCTAAGCCTGTAGCCGGATCAAATTCAACGCCCGCCACAAACTGATTAGGAAAAGTTTTGTAAACGGGCAGGGAACCAGGATTAGGACAGGTTGTAGGCAACCATCGGTAAGTGTATGAATTATATATTCCTGAAACCTGAGCAATTTGGGTAAAATAAAGATAGGTATCAAATGGATTATAAGTAATGCTGGCAAAAACATCGCTAAACCCCGGGGACGCAAGTATGGGTTTGCACAAGGAACGGTGTGTAAGCACATTGGTGGTGGAATTATAATTAAAATATTTCACGGAATCCTTTGATGTACCACTTGCGCCACATGGGCTACCAATACCTACGGGTATTGCCACGGTAGCATTCTGAGCTTTTAAATGCCCCGCAAAACTCAAAAATCCAGTAAGCAAAATCAGTATCCTGATCTTGCTGAATTGTAAGAAATGATTAGTTTTCATATCAGGGATTTTATTATGCTAATTCTTGTACAGATTATTTTATTATTACTATTTGCTTTGTATGTCTGCCATTAATACCCGATTGAATTTCTACGAAATAATTTCCAACGGATAGTTCAGTCACAAAAACCTTCAGGCTGCTATTATTTGAAATGGATTGTTTCAATAAATTTTTTATCAGCTTGCCGGTTGCGTCATATATTTTAATATCTGCCTTTTCCGAAACCCCCGTGCCCTTAATAAGAATATAATCATTCGCCGGGTTGGGTGTTATTGTGTACCTGCCATTATCTTTTGTACCTGAAATGGAAATTATTTTGGTATAAATTACTGAACCTTCATTTTGTATAACTTTTATTCTGTAATAAGCTGTTCCTGGTAAAATGTTATTATCAGTGAAGGAAAAATCTTTTTTATTGGGAAAATCTTTTGCTCCAATGGTTCCAATTGTTTCAAAAAAAACCGCATCCGTACTTTTTTCAATTTCAAATGAAGCGTAATTAAAACCCTTATCAATGTCCCACCATAATTTTGCATTATCCCCTTCTTTTTTACCTGTAAAATTTATAACGGTAGCAGCCAATATGGTTAGCCCCGCATCCTTTGTAAAACTTCCATTAGCCAATACCTGATTAAACGCATCAAACGTAATAGTTGTAGGAACAAAGGATAAGTTATACTGAACCATGCTGGAACCGGTACTGGTAAGCACGCCATCATTATCGTAATAGATGATACCATTATTATCATAAACAACAATAGTTGTATCCCCAGTGCTTCCCTGTATGCGTATGGCTACCGGCATATCAAAATGGGGGAGTGCGGAAGAATTGGTAGTTTGTGGCAATTGTAAAATAATTTGTTTACCGGCATTATTCCACTTAGCGGCATTATATTGGGCGAACCCTTTATTGTAAATCCATTGATTAAAAAATGTAGTAAGGTTTAAACCTGAAACGGCTTCCATGTGGCGCTTCACATCCGCCGTTACCGCATTGCCATATTGCAATAATGGATCTGCCTGGTAATTTTTTATTGCCTGAAAAAATTTGGTATCTCCCAATAACGTACGAAGCATATAAATAACCATTGCCCCTCTTTCATAAACATATACGGCAGGGGTAAATATGGTAGCCATATTGGAAGTATCGCTTACATAGATGCTTTGAGCCTGATTAGCCGTACTGATAGCCGAAGCTTTATGGACACCCCGCCAGGATACACCAGTGTAACCTGCAGCCGCACTTACACTGGGTGCAAATTCCGCACATATTGATTCGGTAAAAGTGGCAAAACTTTCATTGATCCATATCTCATGCCAGCTACCGCAGGTTACATTGCCGCCAAACCACTGGTGGCCTAATTCGTGTGCAAGGATATCCCAGTATTGGGCCTGGTTATAAACGCCGCTGGCGCTTTCACCACTAAAGGTGTTATGCTCCATTCCACCACCAAATCCAAAAGTATAATTTCCGTATTTTTCATTTTTAAAAGGATAATCGCCAAATAAAGAACTGAAAGTCGTAAGCATTAATTTGACCCTGTCAAGGGATGTATGCGAGGCTGTGGTATTTGTTTCGGGGAAAAGATAATTATAAACCGGCATCCTGGTGCCACCAATATTTACTGTATCCGCAACTACAGGATATTGAACATAGTTGGCCACCGCGGTACATACCTGGTATGCGGCAATCGGATAACGTTCCTTCCAATAAGTTATCAAGTTGGCTCCTACTGTAGTTTCGCTCACCAATGTACCATTACCAGCAACTTTAAAACCGGTTGGCGTGCTAACTATCAGGTCTAATGAATCGGCTTTATCATTTGCGATAAAGGATTTACATGGCCACCAGGTATAGGAAGAGTAAGGCTCTGATAAAGTATAAACATAATTTTGCGTAGAATTATGTTTTGCTTTTACATAACCGGTACCATTACCAAAATAGGGAACCACCGGAGGTACCCCTTTATAATAAACCGACACGGAATCCAATGTACCAACAGAGGCGATGGTTGGTATAGTAATTTTTAAAAGATCCGTTGGCCTTGAAATATATCCTGCTGCTAATTTAGCCCCATGATAGTAAACGGAGTCGTAAACCAAAGGGGTGGCGAAATCAAAATTTATAACACTAAAATTGGCTTGTGCCGTTGTAAAATATGTAGTGGCCTTTCCCCTGATATACTTGCCTGCGGAGGTATCCGGGTTAATACGCAGTTCAAGCCTGTAATACTTTACATCATATTCTATTCCGGTTGAGGGCAGCATCAGCGTTGCCTGCTGCCGGTATGCTTCCATTTCGGTGGCTACAAGTTTATTGTGGGCATACCTGTCCGGAGTCCAAAGTGAATATGGCGTATTTATAAAATTATCCTGAAAGGCAATATCGGCAGTGATCTTTTTATAAAGAAATTTCTCGTTGCCAAATGTTAAGCTATTTAATCCTTTGGTTTGTGCAGAAGCGATTTGGCTAATGAATAATAATAGTGTAATAAATGGGTAGAACTTTATCATGTACCGGATAAATTTAGTTTCATATTAGGATTACGTTTTAATTTTTTTACAGGGAATTTAAAAAATCTAAAGCAATTATTTATAACGAATTTTTATAAATCATATTGCCTATAAAAGCAACTGATTTTTTTAATTATCATGTTTTTTTACCAGGTATATTTACCCTAAAAAAATAAAATTTTTCTAAAAACTTCATTATCAGATATGTTTGGCTTTTATTTATCCGGCGCAAGTTTTTTTATTAGATAAATATATACGTACAAGAATTTATTTTTTATTATTTAATTGCTTCAGATGAGGCAAAAAAACGCTCTGATTTTTTTTCAAATTTGAATTTTTAACCTCCTGCATTATATTATCAGCTTCAATCTAAATAATAACCTGCAATTAATAAATGAAAGTGAGGATTATGAGGAAGCTCCTTTTATTAAATGTATGTTTCATCGTTTAAATAAAGGCTTACCACAAAGAATTTGTATTTTTACAGCCAAATATTATTCAGCATGAGCTTAATTATGGAAAACAAACCGGTGATAGGTATATCCTGTGGCGACATCAATGGCATTGGACTTGAAATAATTATAAAAACTATAAGCGACACCCGGTTACTTGAAATATGCACCCCGGTATTATTTGCAAGCAATAAAGTATTGAATTTTTACAGGAAGGCGCTTCCGGATATTAATTTTAATTTTTCAAGTATAAAAGATGCAAGCCGCATTAATCACAGGCAGGTAAACCTGTACAATTGCTGGGAAGATGAGGTGGCCATTACACCTGGGGTATTAAATGAAACTGGCGGAAAATTTGCTGTGATAAGTTTGGTTACCGCTGCGCAGGCCTTAAAGGATGGTAAAATTGATGGATTGGTAACAGCTCCCATTCATAAAAAAAACACCCAATCTGAAGAATTTAATTTTACCGGCCATACCCCCTACCTGAAGAATTTATTTGGTGTTCCGGATGTGGTGATGTTCATGATTGCTGAAAATATGAAAGTGGCTTTGGTTACCGAACATGTTTCCATAAAAGAAATAACGCCACTAATTACCAGGGAAAATATCCTTAGCAAACTTCAAATAATCAACAACTCATTAAAGAAAGACTTTGGTATTGATAAACCAAAGATTGCCGTGTTGGGATTAAACCCTCACGCCGGCGATGAAGGCCTTATTGGTAAGGAAGAAGAAGAAATAATAAAGCCTGTAATTAAGGATGCGAAGCATAAAGACATTTTTTGTTTTGGCCCATACAGTTCGGATGCTTTTTTCGCAAGGGGCCAATATGAAAAATTTGATGCCCTCTTAGCCATGTACCACGACCAGGGATTAATACCCTTTAAATCACTGGCATTGGGCGAAGGCGTAAATTATACGGCAGGCATGGCGGGCGTTCGCACTTCACCGGATCATGGGGTAGCTTTTGATATTGCAGGCAAAAACAAAGCAGATGAAAGTTCTTTCAGGGAAGCGGTTTTTAAATGTATAGATATTATTAACGGGCGTAAAGAATATGAAACACAAAGATTAAACCCGCTGAAGAAAATTAGCAAAGCGATTGTTGCTAATGCGGTGGATGAAAAAATAACGGAGGTGCCGGAATAGTTTTCAGGATAATTTAATAAAATTTTGATGTTATAAAGTTACAGCAAAAAAATATTTATATCTCCCCCGGCAGGAGCAATAAGGCTCAGAAACATGCGTATGGTAGTTGATTTACCTGCATCATTCTGTCGAGGAAAATCCGTAAACATCACCTTCATTTACAGTAAACGAAAGATCATCCATAGCCCTGGTATTCTTAAATTGTCTGGAGAGATGACTGACCCTGATAACAGATGACATGAAATAAAATATTGATAAAGTTAAAACGGATACATCGGACGATTGTTCATTTATAAAAAACGGCTGATCAAAAAAAATATTTGGAAGTGCGAAATAAATCATTAGTTTTACTCCTGAATATTGCTTACCACATATTCTTCAACATTTTAACCACAACTTTTTCTAATCCTTTTTAGCTTAAAGTTTTTAATCTTTTTCCTTTAGAAAAATACAACTCACTTCCTCATATACTGTGCAATAAACCGTTTGATTAATTTAATCATTCCTGTTTACTTACATTCATTTTAAAAAACCACAGTATGAAAAAGATAATTTTTACTTTAACCGTTTTAGTTGTATTTGGCTCAACAGTTCTACCTGCATTCAGCGCTAAACCCACCAATCATGATTTTACGGATAATGGTGGCAAAAAGAAGTTATTAAGTATCGGATCCAGCCGTGCATCAGGCGATTTACACTTGCGTTTTATTGCTGATAAAGCAGGGGAAGCCACCATTACTATTTTAAATGAATCCGGTAAAATTGTGCTGCAACAATCTAACAGAGTTGCCAATAGAATTAATTCTATACCTGTTAGGCATGCCACTGAATTAATTGGTGGTTCCTACACCGTAATACTTATTTCAAATAATGAAACCTATTCTACCAGGTTTATGATTCTTAAATAATATCATTTTAATTTTTATGAATCACTACCAATAAAAATTCGTGGGTTAAAGGATTTAGCCCGGTTTAATGGGCTAAAAAAAATTAGTATAAAGCTTTAGATACCAGGCACAAACAAAATTGCCCTCCGTAAAAAGAAGGGCTTTTTTATTTTCTATGGATTCATGTATGACTGCAGGGCAATTACATACAATTCAAAAGCATCAGTACCCTTTTTGGTTATTTTACAAATCGTTTGGGGATAGTTTTTTTTAAATTGTTTTATCACATCAATATATCCCGCTTCTTTCAGTTTGTTGATCTGCACACTTAGGTTACCAGCGGTAGCGTTTGCCTTTTCCCGCAAAAAGGTAAATTCCGCTTCCTTAACGCTAATCAGTAAACTCATCACAGCCAAACGTAACTGTGAGTGTAATATCGGATCTAGTTCTTTAAACATTTTCCTTTTGTTGCTTTTGATATTTGTTCCGTAGCAAATAACCGGGAATAATATAACTAATTAAAATGGATGCCGCGGTAACTAAAATATTTGAATCATAGTCAAGGTAGGCGGATAAAACAGCCAAAAGCCAGGCGCCAATACCACCCCACACCAATGGAGAAAATTTTATGAGGCGGCCTGTAACAAAACATCCAATACCATAAAGCAGGATATAAAAAGTAAAAGCATTTTCATAACCAATCTTTATAAAAATAAAAGCCAATGCAAAATAAGTAAAGCCAATACTTATCCATAATTGTTCAACACTTTCACTAATATAGGTTTTCACTTTTGCTGTTTTACTTTTTTTGTAACCCAGGTACATAGATCCAACCAGCCCAATTAAAATGATAAACCATGCATAATAATGATAATGGTAATGCACTACATTTTTTAATACATATTGTAATATACAGGCAATAAAAACTACCCATCCCCATAGCAGAAAAAAAACGCTGCTGTCGGCAGCAGCGTTTTTTGTTTTGGAAATCATGCTTTGGATTAAATCAATACTTTGCTGAGGCGAAAGATATTCAGTTGGCATAAAATAAGTTTTAAATTTTTATTGGCAATCTTTTAATAAATTCTCCACCTGCTGTTTTCCCCAATTAGGATGTAATTCGCTTGCAGGTTTGAATGTGTTGAATTTATCAAGGGCAGTTTGTAATTCAGGTTTTGCTGTTTTGCATCCGCCACCAAATTGTTCGGGGGTAAATTTCAACCCCTGCCCTTTTAAAAAATAAGGACGGGGATTATTAGGATCCTGTTGCACAGAGGCCTCGAGGTTGCCGGCACTTTCCTGTCCGTATTCCTGCCACCTGGTCATAGGATCTACCATCATGTGGCAACTCGCAATCATACTTTTAATACAGGAAATTTCAGAATTGTTGGGAGATAAAGAATCTGCTTTGGTAATTAATTCAGCCGCTTTATCCGCATAACCGTCTGTCTTTATTTTATCCTGTTGAATAAATCCATAGTTAACCTGGCAAAAAGCTGCGTAATAATATGGCAGCCATTGTGCTTTTTCCGCCATGGCAATCCGTTCAAAATTGTTGCCCAATGTTAGCAGGTCTGTAGGATTTTTAAAACTGCTATCCATTGCCGCCAGGTTTTTTTTCATGGCTGTAGTGAATTTTTCACTTTGTGCAAATACAACTACCGCAACCAATAATACGATGGTTGAAAGAAATACTTTTTTCATTTTTTTTAAGTTTAGTAATTGATGAATTGTTTGTTTATTAAATAGGTAATGATGCCTTTGGAATAATTTATTTTAGTGCTACATTTTTATCCATTCCGGGTTTTAAATTCCCGTCATTTTCTAATTTTCTAATTTTCAAATTTAATAGTTGAAGGATTATAAATTATTATTAATCGCATCCTGTGTTCTGTCTATTCCAAAACTTAGGAAGCAACCAATAAATACAAATCGTTTGCCTGGTGGAGTCACAGCTTCCTTCCTGTTGCCGTTATTACTGTAATTGTAGCTATACACCTGTGTTTGCCCCAATACATTATTAATGCCCAACACCCATACAGCAAATGTTTTTACCTCTTTTTTACCAAGATTGGGAAGCCAGTTTATACTAAAACTCATGTTATTATAATTGATCGTTTTCCCCTGGTCGGTGATAATATATTTACTTTGTGTATTATCAAAAGCGATATTGTAATAAGGCCTTCCTGTTGCAAAATTATAACTCAGGTTGAACTGTACTTTCCAGGGCAATATAAAACGCTTGAATACAAAAGAAGCTGTATGATTGGCAGCAAAGGATGGCTGTATTGCTGAAGGGTAATTTAGAAAATCCCTTTTGGTATCTAAATAGGAATATGAAAACCAGTAATCAACATTTTTGATCGTTTTTTTATCTCGCCAAAATAATTCAATACCCTT
>JAVHOI010000238.1:0-12348 GCA_036169975.1 Ferruginibacter sp.
TGATCGTTGATTATTGATAGTTGTTTGTTGATTATTATTTGATTGAAGCTGATTGAAATGTACTTCATTACCATCAACCATCAACAGCCAACCAACAACAATCAACTAAAATTTAAAACAATCCTTCGATTGATAAATATCTTTCGCCAGTATCGTAATTATAGGTTAATACTTTTGAGCCTTCGGGAATATCCGCTAATTTTTTGGCTACCGCCGCAAGCGCCGCACCTGTTGAAATCCCCGCTAAAATCCCTTCTTCCTTAGCGAGCCTTTGGGTATAGGTAAAAGAGGCTTCCTTGCTCACCTGAATAACACCATCAAGTATTTTTGTATTCATAATAGAAGGGATGAAGCCTGCGCCCAAACCCTGTAGTGGATGCGCCCCGGGAGCGCCACCGCTTAATACCGGTGATAATTCCGGCTCGACAGCGAATACCTTTAAATTAGGAAAATGTTTTTTTAGAACTTCAGCCACACCAGTAATATGGCCGCCTGTGCCCACACCGGTTACTAAATAATCCAGTCCTTCCGGAAAATCATTCAGTATCTCCACAGCGGAAGTTTGCCTGTGGATTTCCGTGTTTGCCGGATTGTCAAATTGCTGCGGCATCCATCCATTGGGTGTTTGAGCAACCAGCTCGCCTGCTTTTTCAATGGCTCCTTTCATACCTTTTTCACGGGGAGTCAATACAAACTCCGCTCCATACAAAGCCATTAAACGCCTGCGTTCAATACTCATGCTTTCGGGCATTACCAAAATTATTTTGTATCCTTTAACCGCGGCTACCAATGCCAAACCAATACCTGTATTGCCGGAAGTTGGTTCAATGATTACGCTGTCCTTATTCAATAACCCTTTTCGTTCCGCGTCTTCTATCATGGACAGTGCGATACGGTCCTTAATGCTGGCGCCGGGATTCGCTTTTTCAAGTTTGATCCAAACTTCATGTTTGCTTCCAAATAATTTATTGATACGCACATGTGGCGTATTTCCGATTGTTTCTAAAATGTTGTTTGCTTTCATGTTTTTATTTTATTTTTTTAGTTTGTTTACGCTGTTCAACATCACCCCCAACCCCTTTCCAAAGAAGATGGGTATTTGCCCTTTGCGTCTTTGAAGTTTGTTTGTTATTGGAAGCTCCTCTTTTATTTTTTGTGAAACCTGTTTTATTAATTATTGCTTCAACAACACATCGCTAAAAGTCCCAAATTGACATTTAGTACAAGGTGGCCTAAATCACAAAATTCAACACATCGGGCAACGGGTTTTTATCACGGATACTTATTTCACTTTTATGATAAACAATTGAATTGGGCAATACGCTGTTGGTAAGCCATACGTTGCCACCAATCACGCTGTCATGGCCAATTACCGTTTCGCCGCCCAATATGGTGGCCCCCGAATAAATGATTACGTTATCTTCCAGTGTCGGGTGCCTTTTTGTTTTTGCTTCTTCCTTGTTTACGCTCAATGCGCCAAGCGTAACGCCCTGGTATAATTTCACCTTGTTACCAATTACGGTGGTTTCCCCTATTACGATACCGGTACCGTGGTCAATGAAAAACGACTGCCCTATTTCCGCCCCGGGATGAATATCAATGCCTGTTTTGCTGTGTGCGTATTCCGCGAAAACACGGGGTAAAATTTTTACGCCCTGCTTCCACAACTGATGAGAAAAACGATAGACCGCCGTAGCGTAAAAACCTGGATATGCCACCAACACTTCTTCAAGCGATTCCGCTGCCGGATCAAACTTTAAAACTTCCGCCGCATCTTTTTGCAACGCATCATATATGTCCGACACTTCATCAAAAAATTTATTCGCTATTTCCTGTGTCTTGTCTTCATCAGCCACCACATCATATATCAAAGTTGACAAATGACTGTTGTAGGATTCAAACTCCTTCGACATCTCAAATTCAGAAAGTTTTTTTTGTTTTTCAGGTATGAATAAAAATTCAAAAAAACCATCAATGAACTCCCTTGCTAGTTCCTTATCAGGAAATGAAATAGTTGATTGCAGGTGATGGGCGTGCAGTTTTTTTATAAAGTCATTCATTTGAAAATTTATTGTTTTTTTTCAGGCATGGGGCATTGCCCCATGCTATTTCATACCGCCCTTTCGGGGCTTCCATTTATTTTACCAAAGAACAAAAATTCCGTTATGAACAAAGTCCCGGTTCTGATCCTTAAATCATAAATAATTACTATCCGCATTTAAAAACTAATCCCTCAACCGTCTATTGTATCATACAGGCACCCACCGTTACATTGCTAGTTTCATCAATTAAAATCGCGCCGCCGTTTACCCTTAATTTTTTATACGAATCAAAAGGAACTGGTGATGCGGTTTTTATTTTCACTTTTATGATGTCGTTTAATTGCGCCTGCTCCGGCGCCGGTTCTTTCAGCAGGGAATTTACATCCAGTTTGTATTCAATATCTTTTACCACCGCTTTTACCAGGCGGCTGTTTATCTGAAGCAAATATTTATTACCGGGTTTTAATGGTTTATTGCCCATCCAGCAAAGCAATACATCCAGTTCATTTTCCACCGAAGGAAGGTTATCAATTTTAACGATCACATCTCCCCTGCTCACATCAATATCATCCTGAAGATGCAACACTACACTTTGCGGGGCGAAGGCTTCCTCTACCTGGCGGCCTCCAATTTCAATGGCGCTGATTACGCTTTGTAACCCCGAAGGCTGGACGCTGATGGCATCGCCCTTTTTGTAAATACCGCTGATTACTTTTCCCGCATAGCCGCGGTAGTCGTGCAAATCTTCCGTCTGCGGACGAATAACATATTGTACCGGAAACCTTGCGTCGGTATAATTGATATCATTGGCTACTTCCACATTTTCTAAAATGTGCAACAATGATTCGCCTTCGTACCAGGGGAAGTTTGCGGATTTCTCTACAATATTATCTCCGTTGATGGCGCTGATGGGAATATAGTGGATATCCTTCAAACCCAATGCGGCGGCTACCGCAGAATAATCAATCACGATATTATTATAGACATCCCGAGAATTATTTACCAGGTCCATTTTATTAACAGCCACCACCACATGGGGCATATTTAATAATGAAGCGATGATGGAATGGCGCCTTGTTTGTTCCGACACACCATTACGGGCATCTACCAAAATAATGATCAGGTCCGAGTTGGATGCGCCTGTTACCATGTTGCGTGTGTATTGCGTATGGCCCGGGGCATCGGCGATAATGAATTTGCGGTTAGGCGTGGAAAAATATTTATACGCCACATCAATAGTGATCCCCTGCTCCCTTTCCGCACGAAGGCCATCGGTAAGTAAAGCGAGGTCTATCTCTCCGTCTTCTTTATTTTTACTTTGCTTTTCAATTGCCTCCAACTGATCAATCATGATGGATTTACTGTCATAAAGCAAACGCCCGATCAGGGTACTTTTACCATCATCAACACTTCCGGCGGTTATAAATCTTAATATGTCCATGCCACTGCCCCTGCTTTGTTTGTATCAGTATTAAATTCGCATTAGATACTGATGGTTTAAAATAAATTATCAATTAAACAATTATCAATATTTAAAAATAACCGCCCTTCTTCCTGTCTTCCATTGCGGCTTCACTTACTTTATCATCAATTCTTGTTTCTCCGCGTTCGCTTGTTTTGGTAGCTATTATTTCTTTTATGATATCATCAATATTGGTTGCGCCCGATTCAACCGCGGCAGTACAGGTCATATCGCCTACGGTCCTGTACCGTACTTTTTTTACCGATACTTTATCACCCGGATCCAATTGAATAAATTCAGATGTCGCTACCAACTGGCCCTCATATTCCAATACTTCCCTTTCATGTGCGAAATAGATGGAAGGCAATTTAATTTTATTCCTGCGGATATAATTCCAGATGTCCAGTTCCGTCCAGTTGCTGATTGGAAAGGCCCTTACGTTTTCGCCTTTATGTATCCTTCCATTATAAGTATCCCATAATTCGGGGCGCTGTAATTTTGGGTCCCATTGGCCGAACTCATCCCTTACGGAAAAAATCCTTTCCTTGGCTCTTGCTTTTTCCTCATCCCTGCGGGCGCCGCCGATGCAGGCATCAAATTTAAACTCTTCAATGGTATCCAATAAAGTAAAGGTCTGCAGTGCGTTCCGGCTGGCGAACTTTCCTTTTTGTTCCGTAAGGTTTTTTTCTTTAATGGTGTCGGCAACTTTTCTTACTATTAATTTTTCGCCGATCGTATTCACTAATTCATCCCTTGCTTCCAATGCTTCCCTGAAATTATGGCCTGTATCAATATGTACCAATGGGAAAGGAAACTTGCCAGGCCGAAAAGCCTTCAGGGCAAGGTGAACCAGTACAATGGAATCTTTACCACCCGAAAACAATAATGCCGGACGCTCAAACTGTCCCGCTACTTCCCGAAAAATATGAATGGATTCCGACTCCAACTGATCCAAATAATCCAGGCGGCGAAACGATCCGCTTCTTTCTCCAGATGGCGATACCTGGTAATTTACTTTTTCAATCTTTTCACTCATCATTTTTAATTTCTAATTGAACCAACATTTTTTTTATAAATCCTTTTAGATCGCTAAAGCCCTTCAGGCCTTTGGGGCGGTGGCAGTTGTTTCATGCACATGCAAACCGCATTCCTTTTTATCGGCATCTTCCCACCACCATCTGCCTGCCCTGAAATCTTCGCCGGGTTGAATGGCCCTTGTGCAGGGTGCGCAACCAATACTTACAAAACCCCTGTCATGTAAAGGATTGTAGGGCACCCGGTTTTTTTGAATATAATTTTTTACTTCTTCTGTTGTCCAGTGAAGCAGGGGATGGTATTTGATAATTCGATTGGCTTCATCCCATTCAAGGATGGGCAGGTTTTTACGGTCAGGCGAATGTTCAGCCCGCAGGCCGGTGATCCATACCGCATTGCCGGCCAATGCCCTTTTTAATGGCTCCACTTTGCGGATAAAGCAACAGGCTTTTCTGTTATCAACGGATTCATAAAATGAATTGGGGCCATTCGCTTCAACAAATTCCTGTAGTTTATCCTGGTTGGGGTAATACGCTTTTATATGGGTTTGATAAGCCGCATTGGTACTGCCCCATACGGAATAAGTTTCCGCGAACATCCTGCCGGTATCCAGGGTGAATATTTTTATTGGCAAATGATTACTCCATATTTCATGGGTGATCGCCTGGTCCTCATAACTAAAGCTGGTAGAAAAAGTAACCTGCCCCGGAAATTTATCCGTTAATAATTTTAAAAATCCGGCAATGTTTAGTCCATCTGCCTGGTGGAGTAACTGACTGATATTATTTTGTATATTGCTCATTATATATCGAAAAGGAAAGTTGGGTAAAAAAGTCTGCAAAAAATTTAACCAAAAATTATATGCTTAACAGCAGGTAACCCTTACGCTGTTTTGACAGAACATACACCTTTTGAAATAAATAAATACCATATAATTGTATAAGTCTATTAAGTTAGTGGACAAAAATAAGATTGAAAATTGAATTGAACAATTTTTTTTATGAAATCAATGATTTAATAATCCTTTTTTTAGTTTTTCCTTACAATTTAAAAACAGATATTCCTAAAGAAGCGCTTACTTTTTATCCCTTATCAATTTATAAATTTTAATGGCGCTCATTAATATTCCGGTAAAAAGTAAAAGCCCAATCACACCCCAAACCCAGCTCATACTTTCCTTTACCGTTACCAGCATGATGATGGCTATCAACAAGATGGTGGCCACCTCGTTCCAGATACGCAACTGATTGGAGCTAAAACGAAAGATGCCTTTCATCTCATCAGCATATATTTTTTGTAAAGTAAAATGATAGGCGTAAAGTGCCGTCACAAACCCCAGTTTTATCCATAGCCATGGTGGCATTGGATTCCAAAAAGGTGAAATCAAAACTACCCATCCACCAAAAATAATGGTTAAAATAGCCGATGGCCAGGTGATGCCTAACCAAAGCCGTTTGATCATTACGGAAAACTGATCCGTTAAAATCCTCTTTTCAATTTCTGGTTTTTCCTGTGCTTCGGTGTTATAAATAAATAGCCGGACTATATAAAACATCCCGGCAAACCAGGTAACGATAAAGATGATGTGCAGGGCTTTGATGTAGAAATACATAAGATGATTGATGAATGAAAAGTGAAATGTTGTGTAGTTTTATCTTAAAATTTTTTATTGTAATTTAATAATTAATCAAGGCTCACAATTATTATTTTTTCTTTTCTCATCCCTCATTTTTCATTCCTCCTCACTTCTCACTCCTCACTCCTCACTCATCACTCATCTCTCATCCGCAAACTCATTCACCCAACCCGACAGCACCTTCACCCAAAGCGGGTTTGTATTGAGGCAGGGTATCATGGTATAAGTTTCTCCACCGGCCTGCATAAAGGAACCTTTTCCCCTTATCTTTATTTCTTCCAATGTTTCCAGGCAATCGCTTACAAAGGACGGGCAAAGTATCAGCAATTTTTTAATGCCTTCTTTCGGCATTTCTTCCAAACGTATATCCGTAAAGGGTTCAAGCCATCCCTTTCCCAATCGGGATTGAAACGACAGGCTATATTTATCTTCCGGAATATTCAATGCCTTTGCCACCAATTTGGTAGTAGTAAATACCTGGTGCCGATAACAATGCGCATGAGCGGGAGAAGCTGTTTCGCAACAGTTATTCACCTTCAGGCAATGGCATCCGGTAACATCGCTCTTCCTGATATGGCGCCCGGGGATGCCATGGTAACTGAATAAAATATGATCATAAGGCTGCTGCAGGTATGGCCTGATATTTTCCGCCAAAGCATGGATATAACCCGGCTCATTGTAAAACGGTTCCAAAAATTTTAATTTGAAAGGATACTTGTTTTTGGCATGTATTTCTTTAGCATATTCCACCGCTGTTTCAAAAGACGACATGGCATAATGCGGATACAATGGTATCGCCAGCACTTCATCCAGGCCGGGATTATTTTTTAGCAAATTATCAAAAGCCAATTGCATGGTTGGATTTCCATACCGCATGGCTACTTCCACAGGAACGCTTACCTGCTGCTGTAATGCCGCCTTTAATTGTTTGGTTAATTCAACCAACGGTGAGCCTTCCTTTGTCCAGATTGTTTTGTAAGCTTCGGCGGATTTTGGCGCACGAAAGGGAACTATTATCCCATTAATCAAAATAAATCTTGCGGGGTAGGGAATATCAATAACCCGTTCATCCATTAAAAATTGCCTCAGGTAACGCCTTACGTCTTTCACCGATGTGGTATCGGGCGATCCCAGGTTCATTAAAACAATTCCTGTTTTTTTTTCCATAACAATAATAAATGATTTGCAAATGTAACCATAGGCAATGCTAAAAGTTCAACCTGCTTTTTAAATATTTTTTTAATAATTGATAAGATTTTATACTTCATGATTTACATCACCTCCTTACATGATCCGGTTCATAATGCAAAATGACAATCTAATGACATTAAAATTAGAATTCAATAAAAGTTGGAATTACTTTTGCATTGTATCTAACTCACACACAATTTTCTAATGCCCGGATTTAAACACACAGACTTATCAACATTCTTTATAGCAGGGGTCAATTATAAAAAGACCGATGCCATGCTAAGAGGTCAATACGCCATCAATAGCGACCAATACGCTTCATTAATTTTACTGGCGCCTCAATATGGCGTAAAAGAATTCTTTGTTCTTTCTACCTGCAACCGTACCGAGATTTATGGATTCGCGGAAAATATTTCCAGCTTATGTGAACTGCTTTGCACGCAAACACAGGGACCGCTTGAAACCTTTTTGGAAATAGCTTACATGGAAAAAGGTACTAAAGCTATTGAACATCTTTTTAATGTAGCCGCCGGATTGGATTCGCAGATTTTGGGGGACTATGAAATCGTTGGACAAATCAAGAAAGCGGTTAAGTTTTCCAAAGAGCAAAATTTTATTGGCGCCTATATGGAAAGGCTGGTGAACGGCGTGTTACAATCTTCCAAGATGATAAGAACCACCACCGCACTTAGCGGGGGCACGGTTTCCGTATCCTTTGCGGCAGTACAATACATCAAAGAAAAAATTACCAACATAGCTGATAAAAAAATCCTTTTATTAGGCACAGGCAAAATAGGTGGTAACACCTGCAAGAACCTGGTGGACTACCTTCAAACAAAAAACATTACCCTCATCAACCGGACTGAAGATAAAGCGGTAATACTCGCAAAAGAATTGGGTTTAAATTATGCTTCACTTGATGAATTGCCAAAATATATAGATGAATCGGATATCATTTTAGTAGCCACCAATTCTGTTGATCCGGTTATATTAGAATCACATATCGCCAACAGCGGTGATAAACTTATTATTGATTTATCCATTCCCTACAACGTAGAAAAATCCGCACAGGATTTACCTAACATCACTTTAATAAATGTAGATGAGCTTTCAAAAATTAAGGATGAAACCCTTCATAAAAGAATTGGGGAAATACCTAAAGCAAAAGCAATCATTGCCGAACATATCCATGAATACCTGGAATGGCATGAAATGCGCAAAAACGTGCCTGTACTAAAAGCGGTAAAGAATAAGCTGCAAGCCATGCAAAACTGCAAATTATATATTAAATATTCCGGTTCGCAAACTGCTGTTATCGCCACCCTGAAGCCTGAAGAAAAAATCCAGAAAGTAATAAATGGCATGGCTATTAAAATGCGCCTTCAAAACCACCGCGGTTGTAATTATATAGAAGCCATCAATGAATACATTGCCACCGGCACAAATTAATTTACATGGTCAAAGTGATACGGATTGGAACAAGGGAAAGCCAATTGGCTGTATGGCAGGCTACCTTAGTACAACAACTTCTTGCAAAAAATAATTTCAAATCCGAATTAATTTTCATAAAAAGCGAAGGTGATATTGACCTTAAAACCCCTTTGTATGAAATGGGTGTGCAGGGCGTATTTACCAGGAGCCTTGACATCGCATTACTAACCAACAAAATTGATGTTGCCGTACATTCCATGAAGGATGTGCCCACCCTGTTGGCAAAAGGCATCGTTCAATCAGCGGTATTGGAAAGAGCTTCCCACAAAGATATTTTTGTTTATAAGGACAAATCCATTGTTGAAAAATGGCAGCTTTCAGGCCCATCGAATAACTCCCCTTTAGGCCAGCCCGAAAAATTTATTCCGGAAAGTGATGAAGGCATAATCGCTACAAGCAGCATCCGTCGAAAGGCACAGTGGTTAAACAGGTATCCCAATCATACAATTGAAAACCTCCGGGGTAATGTAAATACCAGATTAAGAAAAGTACAGGAAAACAATTGGGATGGTGCCATCTTTGCCGCTGCAGGATTGGAAAGGATTAACCTAAGGCCTGAAAATGCCGTGGAACTTGACTGGATGTTACCTTCGCCTGCGCAGGGCGCCATCATGGTAGTGTGCCGGGAAGAAGATGATTTTTGCCTGGACGCATGTCAATATTTTAATCATGGTGATACGGCACGCTGTACAAAAATAGAAAGGGATTTTTTAAGAACATTATTGGGGGGCTGCTCCACGCCCATCAGCGCCCTGGCCGAAGTAAAAGGAGATACACTTTTTTTCAGGGGCAATATCCTATCCATTGATGGAAAAGAAAAAGTGGCCATTGAAAAAACCGTTGGCCTAAATGAATCCATTAATCTTGGTAATGATGCGGCAACAGACATGTTAAACAAGGGAGCGGATAAAATAGCCGAAGCCATTAGAAATGCGAAATAGGATCCAAATATTATGTACCAGGCCTTTGAATAAGGAGCTGATTGGTGAAGCCAATCAGGCAGGCATTGATATAGACGATCTGGCGTTCATTGAAACCGAACCTATTCAATCAACAGAAATCCAACAGGAAATTGAACAGGCATTACTGCAAACCACCACCGTAGTTTTTACGAGTATGAATGCGGTAGAGGCGGTCGCTTTTTTCCAGGAAGGGAACCAACCGTCCTGGGAAATATATTGTATTGGCAACACCACCGGTAAATTAGTTGGTAAATATTTTGGACAGGAAAAAATTGCGGGCACCGCGGATAATGCCGCATCACTTGCTGAATTAATTGCCAAAGACCGCTTTACGGATGAGGTGATTTTCTTTTGTGGCGATCAGCGCAGGGATGAGTTGCCCCGTATATTGCGCAAACAAGATATTGAAGTAAATGAGATTATCGTATATCAAACCATCGCAATACCACATAAGATAGATAAAGTTTATCACGGAATATTATTTTTCAGTCCAAGCGCCGCGGAAAGTTTTTTTAAAAAAAATAAATTGCCCGGCACAACTATTTTGTTTGCCATTGGTAATACAACCGCGAATCAAATAAAAAAATATACAACCAATACCATTATCATCAGCAATGAGCCGGGGAAAGAGAATTTAGTGTGGAAGATGATGGAATACTTTACTTAATTGACAATGGGTTAATTGATAATGGATAATTTTTTCAATGCAAATTTCCTTTATGTGTTAAGGCCTTCTTTGAAATTTTAAAAAGGACTTTGATAAATTAAACCAGTTAATATTTTCCCATTTTCAACTATCCATTTTTTAATTATCAATTATCAAATAAAAAATTATCAATTTAAAATATGCCTGCAATTAAAAACGACCTGTTACTAAGAACTTTAAGGAATGAAACCGTAGAACGCCCGCCGGTATGGATGATGCGGCAGGCAGGAAGGTTCCTTCCGGGTTATATAAAGCTAAAGGAAAAGTATGATTTCTTTACCCGGGTACAAACGCCCGAATTGGCCTGCGCCATTACGATGCTACCGGTAGAACAGGTGGGTGTAGATGCAGCCATTATCTTTTCCGATATACTGGTGATACCACAAGCCATGGGTCTTGAAGTATTGATGGAAGAAGGTAAAGGCCCTTCCCTGCCAAAAATAATACAGGCCCAAAAAGACATTGACGCACTGATTACAGATGGTGTTGAAAATAGTTTGAAATATGTATTTGATGCATTGGCATTAACAAAAAGAGAATTGAATGGAGGGGTACCATTGATTGGTTTTGCCGGCGCCCCCTGGACCATCCTGTGTTACATGATTGAAGGCAAGGGAAGCAAAACCTGGGATAAAGCCAAACAGTTTGCCTACACACAACCATTATTGGCTCATCAGTTATTACAAAAAATTACCAGCATCACTATCAGTTATTTAAAATTACAGGCCAAAGCAGGAGCCGATACGGTACAGGTTTTTGACAGTTGGTCGGGTTCATTAAGCCCGGCGGATTTCAAAACTTTCGCACAACCGTACCTGTTGCAAATTGCCGATGCGTTGAAAGATGATGTGCCGGTAATCCTGTTTCCGAAAGGGAGCTGGTATGCATTAAAAGACCTGAGCGAAAGCAGCGCTTCAGGCATTGGTATTGATTGGTGCATCACGCCTGGGTTTGCCCGCAAATTAACCGGCAACAAAATCGTGCTGCAGGGAAATATGGATCCCGCCAAATTGCTGGCGCCCATCCCCGATATAAAAAAAGCCGTTAAAGAAATGATAGACGCTTTTGGCGCACAAAATTATATTGCCAATTTAGGCCATGGCATTACCCCCAACGTGCCGGTTGATCATGCAAGGGCTTTTGTGGATGCGGTGAAGGAATACAGCCCCCTCTAACTCACTGCCGCGCTGGAGGAAGACAAAGGCAGGCGCGAATAATTTGAAGACTTTTAAAATATTTATTAGCCCTGAAAGCCCGCCTGAACGGGCGGACAGGGGCGATATACCCTGGCACAGTGCAACGTCCTGTAAAGAAATGTAAAGTAAATATATTACGTGGAAAAAGTTCATCAAAGATTTGCGGTACAAGAGTGCGATTCCGAATAGCGGAACCGGCTGCCCATGAAGATGCACATCGCTTCCTGGCCCGGACAATAATTTTTAACTTAAAATTTTTGATTTAATCACTTATTATTATGAGTATTAAAACCCAATGGATTTCCTTTATTCATCAATTACAAAATGATATTTGCACCGCTTTGGAAACAAGTGATGGCAGTGCGAAATTCATGGAAGATGCGTGGGAAAGGCCGGAAGGTGGCGGTGGAATAACGAGGGTGATCAGCAAAGGAAACGTAATTGAAAAAGGCGGCGTTAATACTTCCATCGTGTTTGGCAAGGTGACTGATTTGATGCGTACCCAATTAAAAATTGATGGCGATAGCTGGTTCGCCTGCGGCCTCAGCCTGGTGATACATCCACTGAACCCATTTGTACCAACGGTGCATTGCAACTACCGCATGTTTGAATTATACAATGAAGCCG
>JAVHOI010000239.1:0-4162 GCA_036169975.1 Ferruginibacter sp.
TACTATTAAACTATTTACAGGATTGTTTGTTAAACCGTAACTTTGGCAAAATAAAAAAACATGAAAAATATAGTATTGGTTTTGGTCATTTTGCTTTTGGCAATTGGTGGATATTGGTTCTTTTTTAAAGAAAAAGCAAAAGGGATTGAGGAAACAAAAGCAACGCCGCTGGTAGCAAAAATACATTCCCCTTCCTTCGATAGTGGCATTGATAGTTTATTGAATGCTTATTTTTATATGAAGGATGCATTTGTAAATGCGGATAGCAATATGGCAAAAGCCGCCTCCGCAAAATTGATCGTGTTTGCGGATAGCGGCAGATTATCAGAATTAAAAAAAGACGCGGCCGGCATTTATGAAAGCGCGGTTGTGCAAATGGGTGATGTAAAAGCCAATGCTGAAAGCCTGTTAAAGCAAACGGATATTACAGAAATGAGACAGGATTTTAGAATGATTGGTGAAAGTATTTACCCTTTGCTGAAAACGATTCATTATGATGGCAAAACTTTGTATTGGCAAAATTGCCCAATGGCATTTGGAGAAGATAAAGGGGCAAACTGGATTAGTAATACCAAAGAAATTATTAATCCATATCTCGGAAAAAAGCATCCTGAATTTAAAGCTACCATGCTGCATTGCGGCGAAGTGAAAGACAGTATAAAAGCGCAATAAGTTGTTTTACGGTTTTTTGATTCCCGTTTATTGTTGACTGCGAAAAGGTATAAAGGCTATTTTATAATAATGACAAACAAACTTTTTTTATTCGTACTCTTATTTTCGCCTTCACTCCTATTTGCCCAAAAAAAATATACGGTAAGCGGTTATATTAGGGATGCCCAAAACGGTGAAACCCTAATAGGCGCTTCCATTTCAGTTAAGGATAACACCAGGGGGATCAGCAGCAATCAATATGGGTTTTATTCGCTTACCCTTGCTGAAGGGGATTATGAATTGGTAGGTTCTTATGTGGGGTTTCATGCACTGCCCATACCGGTAAAATTAAATTCGGATAAGCAACTCAATTTTGATTTGATGCCAAGGGGCGCACAAACTGAAGTGATTGTAACTTCTAAAAAAAGAGATGCCAATGTAAAGAATGCCCAATTGGGAAAAATAGTTTTACCCATTGAGCAGATAAAAACCATCCCCGCTTTTCTGGGCGAAGTAGATTTATTGAAAACAATTCAGTTGTTGCCGGGTGTGCGAAATGCGGGAGAAGGCAGTGCGGGTATTTATGTACGCGGCGGCGGGCCTGACCAGAATTTAATTATGCTGGACGATGCCATCGTGTATAATACCGGCCATTTATTCGGCTTTTTTTCCATCTTCAATTCGGATGCCATCAAAAATGTTTCATTGATTAAAGGTGGGATGCCTGCACAATATGGTGGCCGCTTATCAAGTGTATTGGATATAGCCATGAAGGAAGGAAACGATAAAATTTTCCAGGTGGATGGAGGTATTGGTTTAATCGCATCCAGGCTTTCCATACAGGGCCCCATCAAAAAAAATAAAGCATCCTTTATTATATCCGGCAGAAGGACCTACATTGATGCGTTAACAAAGCCCTTCATAAAAAAAACAAGCCAGTTTCATGGTTCCGGTTATTATTTTTATGATTTAAACGCGAAGGTAAATTATAGGTTTTCCGAAAAAGACCGTTTGTATTTAAGCGGGTATTTTGGAAGGGATGTATTTGATTTTGTAAATGGACAAAGAAGTTTGAATGTAAATATTCCCTGGGGAAATGCAACAGGCACCTTGCGCTGGAACCATGTATTTAATAAACGGCTCTTCGGTAATACGACCGCTGTTTTTAATAATTACAATTTCACTTTCCAGGCCGCACAAAATAATTTCAATATAAAATTGTCATCCGGCATCCGTGATTTTAGTTTAAAGCAGGATTTTGATCTCTATCCATCTACCGGGCATAAAGTAAAATTTGGGGCCATTTACACCTTTCACCGCTTTACTCCAAATGTGGTGAGTGGCCGGCAGGATACCGTTATTTTTAAACCACTAAATGCCCAGCCAAAATTTGCCAACGAAGCGGCACTGTACATACAGGACGATTGGGAAATCAGTGACAAAATAAAAATTAATGCAGGCCTGCGCTATAGCGGCTTTCAGCAAATCGGAGCATACAAAATTTACCAGACGGATGCTAATGGAAACAGGACGGATAGTACAGTGTATAAAAATGGCCAGCCTGTAAAAACTTATGGCGGACTGGAGCCAAGATTTACATTAAGGTATGCCTTCAATGATGAGACTTCCATTAAAACTTCCGTAACCAGGAATTTGCAATACATACATCTCGTCAGTAATTCCGGCACTACGCTTCCTACCGATCTCTGGGTGCCAAGCACCTACAGGGTAAAGCCACAAATTAGCTGGCAATATGCCGCTGGGTTATTTAAAAATTTTAAGGATAATATGTACGAGACTTCGCTGGAATTGTATTATAAAAAAATGCAAAACCAGATTGAGTATGAAGAGGGATATACGCCGAATACACTGGAAGACACCGAAATTTTTTTTACGTTTGGTAAAGGCTGGAGCTATGGATCGGAATTATTTATCAACAAAACCAGGGGAAGATTAACCGGGTGGATCGGCTATACTCTTAGCTGGACCTGGCGTAAATTTCCTTATTTAAATTTTGGTGAAAAATATCCCGCGAAATATGACCGGAGAAATGACATGAGCGTAGTGGCCATTTATGAATTGAATAAGCGCTGGAAATTATCCGCCACGTTCGTATTTGGTTCAGGTAATGCCGCTACCTTGCCCCAGCGTTTTTACCTGGTGAATGGCATACTAACGCAGGAGTATAGCCGAATAAACGAATACCGGCTCCCCTCCTATCACCGGCTCGATTTCGCGGCGATCAACTCTTCCAAAAAAAATGATAAACGCAAATGGAAAACGGAGTGGGTATTTAGTATCTATAATGTGTACAGTCGAAAAAATCCTTATTTTATTTATTTCGATCAAACAGGGAACCCTTTTGATGGTACCTTAAAAGTGCAGGGCAAACAGGTGAGTTTATTTCCCATCCTTCCTTCAATTACCTGGAATATTAAAAGGTAATAAATCCCGCAGGTTTCTTAGTTAGCCCTGCTTTGTTATAAACCCAATGTGGAAGTGGCCGAATAAATATTATGTAATACATGCCATATTATTTTCCTGACCGCGGCATGGACTGTGGCTTGTGAATAAACCGAATGGTTCCACTCTTTTTAAGGTCGGATTCTATCCTGACCTCATAGCGCTTGTCACCATCAGTTACAATCATCAATGCCGTATTGGGAGGTATTTCACCTAAGTTTTCAGCATACATGATAAGTTCATTCATTTCTTTACCGGTACTTGCATCAAGCGTTAAAGTAATCGGCTTATCGCTAAGCCTTTTGTGTGAAAGCAATAATTTTCCATTATAAAAAAGTGAAATGCTGTCTCCATCAATGGCGCCGTTATCATAAAGATCTACCTTAAAAGACGGTTGATCTATTTCAATAGTTTTGATAATATCATTACTTCTTTTTTCAAAATACTTATCTGGTGGAAGTATTGGAACCACCTGCTTTTTTATTTCAGGAGCAATAATTTCAGGCATATTCCTTTCAACAGGTTTGCTATTTACAACAGAAGGATCAGGTGTTGTAATTTTAGGTTTTGGTTTTGGGATAGCTTTAGCAATCGGCGGTGGTGGTACCACCTTCTTTTTTTTGATTACAAGATTAGGCGCTTTTGATATCTGCTTTCGTGTAGAAAATGGGGTACCACTTTTTGATTTATTAAAAGAGGAAAGGTTTTTACTTAAAGTTCTCCTTGTTAAGGTGGTTTTTCCTTTTCCACATTCACCAATTTGTCCGGGTGCAGTTACCCATCTGCCTGTAAGTTCTTCCGTATCCCCCTGCTTTTGGTAGGTTAATATATGTGTTTGCAAACAGTCATTCCAATCGGGCGGCGTTGATCCTTTAATACGGGCTGTTTCAGTAATCTTCATGCTTTTTGTACTCTTATAATAAGTTCCGGCCAAAGAACAGATGACAAAATATCTCCTGTTTTGAAAATAGCTGTAAGAATAGCCACTTATTTGCGAACCGTTGATTTCAATTTCCAAAACATATTCCGTATTATCCCCGCCAGGCAA
>JAVHOI010000239.1:4262-32449 GCA_036169975.1 Ferruginibacter sp.
ATAAATTATGATAAAGATTACATTACCAGATGGTGCGGTTAAAGAATATGAACAGGGCGTAAGCGCAATGGATGTAGCAAAATCCATTAGTGAAGGGCTTGCCAGAAAAGTATTGGCCGCCAATATTAATGGGCAGGTTTGGGATGCAACAAGGCCAATCAAAGAAGATGCAACCCTGCAACTGCTTACCTGGAACGACTTAAATGGAAAATCTACATTCTGGCATTCCTCCGCTCATTTAATGGCGGAGGCGGTAGAAAGCATGTTCCCCGGTGTAAAATTTTGGGTAGGGCCGCCATTGGAAAACGGTTTCTATTATGATATTGATCTGGGTGACCATGTGATTGGTGAAGAAGACCTGCGAAAGCTGGAAGTAAAAATGGCCGAATTAGCGAGACAAAACAATGCGTATATCCGGAAAGAAATTTCAAAAGCGGATGCTATAAAATATTTTGGCGATAAGGGTGATGAATACAAACTTGATCTTTTGAGTGGGCTGGAAGATGGAACCATCACTTTGTATTCGCAGGGAAATTTTACTGATTTATGCCGTGGCCCGCATATACCTGGTACAGGTTTTATTAAAGGGATTAAATTAACCAGCATTGCCGGCGCCTACTGGAAAGGTGATGAAAAAAATAAAATGCTTACCCGCATTTACGGGATTACTTTTCCTTCCGCGAAGGAATTAAATGAGTACCTGATCCTGCTGGAAGAAGCAAAAAAAAGGGATCACCGCAAATTGGGTAAGGAGCTTGAACTATTCGCCTTTTCCGAAAAAGTAGGCATGGGCCTTCCGCTTTGGTTGCCCAAAGGTGCAATGCTAAGAGAAAGGCTGCAACAATTTTTGCAAAAGGCCCAATTGGAAAGTGGCTATCTGCCGGTTATTACGCCACACATAGGCCATAAGAATTTATATGTTACTTCCGGCCACTATGAAAAATATGGCAAGGATAGTTTTCAGCCAATAAAAACCCCGCAGGAAGGAGAAGAGTTTTTTTTAAAACCCATGAACTGTCCACACCATTGTGAAATTTACAAAACATCGCCACGTAGTTATAAGGACCTGCCTTTGCGCCTGTCCGAATTTGGTACGGTGTATCGTTACGAGCAGCATGGCGAATTGCATGGGCTTACCAGGGTAAGGGGATTTACCCAGGATGATGCGCATTTATTTTGTACGCCCGAACAGGTAAAGGATGAATTTAAGAAAGTGATTGATTTAGTTTTTTATGTTTTCAATTCTTTGAGCTTTAAGGATTATACGGCACAGATTTCGCTGAGAGATAAAACTGACAGAAGCAGGTACATTGGAAGCGATGAAAACTGGGAACTTGCGGAGCAAGCCATTATAGAAGCCGCTGCTGAAAAGGGATTAACAACCGTGGTGGAATATGGGGAAGCTGCTTTTTATGGACCCAAGCTTGATTTTATGGTAAGGGATGCGATAGGCAGAAAATGGCAGTTGGGCACCATTCAGGTTGACTATAATTTGCCAGAGCGATTTGACCTTACCTATATTGGAGAAGACAATACAAAACACAGGCCGGTAATGATCCACAGGGCGCCATTTGGAAGCATGGAGCGGTTCGTTGCTTTATTGATAGAACATTGTGCCGGTAAATTCCCCTTATGGCTGGCACCCACACAGGTAAAAATCTTACCAATCAGTGATAAGTTTTTACCATATTCAGAAAAAATATTATCTCAGTTAAAAAATGCGGATATTCGTGCTGAAATTGATGACCGGAATGAGAAGATTGGCAAAAAGATAAGAGATACCGAGCTGGCAAAAGTACCTTTCATGCTGGTGCTGGGAGAAAAGGAAACGAATGAGGATAAGGTTGCCATCAGGAGGCAGGGCAAGGGCGACCTTGGAGTGGCCACCATTCCGGAATTCATAGAAATAGTAAATGAGGAAGTAAGAAGTAAAAGGGCATTTGAATAAAAAATATTTATTAACTTTAAATCAAACCCCTGGCGTAAGCCAGGCATTACAAATCTAAAATCAATTAATGGCATTTCCACCCAGGGCACCCAGAGGTGCATTTAACCCCCGTTTCAGAAAAGAACAACAACAGGAACACCGCACCAATCACATGATAAGGGTACCCGAGGTAAGATTGGTTGGCGAAAATATTGAACCAGGGATTTACCCGGCGGCAGATGCGCTTAAAATGGCGCAGGATCAGCATTTGGACTTAGTAGAAATTTCTCCCGGCGCAAATCCACCGGTTTGCAAGATCATTGATTACAATAAATTTTTGTACAATGAGAAAAAAAAGAAAAAAGAAATGAAGGCCAAATCCAAAACCAGCGAGGTTAAGGAAGTTCGTTTCACCCCCAATACGGATGACCACGATTTTGAATTCAAATGTAAAAACGCCGAAAAATTTTTGTTGGATGGCAATAAGGTAAAAGCGCATGTTCAGTTTAAAGGCCGTGCCATCATGTTTAAAGAAAGAGGGGAATTATTATTATTAAAATTTGCGGACAGGTTAAAAGACGTAGGCGCTTTGGAAGGGATGCCTAAAATGGAAGGCAAACGAATGTTGGTAATGTTCGCTCCCAAGAGCCAAAAGAAAAGTAAATCCGCCGAGAAGTAAATAAGATTTTTTATTTTATACAAGAGATGCAAATGCATCTCTTGTTTGATTATTCGCATCCGGGTTCAATATTTTTAGCAGAAGCAAATGAATTCCTTTTTTGTTACCACACCGAAAGGTTTTTCCAGTTTTGGTAGTTGCCGGCAATCTTTGCAATATCTTCATCGGTAAACTCTATATTTTCCCAAGTCTTAAAAAAGCCACGGTTGCGGGCTTCACTAAAAAGTATTTCGCATTTGTGTTTGTTTGGGCTGCCTTCATAGTGCCCTTACCCTTTCTCAAAAACCAAAGGAAGGAGGATATCAGAATATTCAAAAATAAATTAGAAGGCAGGTTTGGCTGCCAATTCCTGTAAAGTATCCGGTACTTTATTAGCACCTCTCCCGGCTTTTTGAATAATAAAAAAATATATCCTTAAAACGCATGGACATCATTAAAAAATTAACGTGTAATACAGACACAATAAGGCATTACGGGAAAAACTTATCTTTTACCATCATGAAGAGACCAATAAGTTGATGCTAAAGATAATAAAACCCGCCTTACTTTTGTATCAGCAAGACGGGCTTTAAATAATAAACAGCCATTGTAGTAAAAGCAACCAATCGTTAGTACCGCACAAATATAAGGTGAAGCAGGTACAAAAGTGTAATTCAGTTTAATAATATTTAAAGATTTTCATATAGCAAGCAATCGTTAAAGTCCTCCGGTTTCTACCGGAGGGCTATTTTTTTGTGCTCATACTGTTTTAATATCTGTGTTAACTATCTATTTTCAAATTATCTATTTTAACAGGTTGCCGGTTTACTTTAATCTTAACCGTAACTTCTGAAACATAAAAAATTCATTTAACTGAATAATGTGTGAAGCATGTAACTTAATGCGACAACTGTGTAACAATGCCGGTGAATCATTAACATAATTTTGCTTTATAATTAACCTTTAAAAAAATTAAGGGAAAAAATTACCTCTTAAACACAGAAAAATGAAAAAAAAATCTTCCATCGGGGAGCGTACCCTCCTGCGAACAATTAAAAAATGCCCTGAAATCTTCAGACACAAATGGTATTTGGTATTATTATTAGTAGTATTTGCGACGGGATGTAAAAAAGTAAATGAGGAACAAGGGCTTGTTGGACTTTGCCCCATTGTAAAATCAACTAACCCTGCTGATAAGGCTGTTGGTGTAAGTCTTTACACAAAAGTTGCCGCCACTTTTAACAAGGTGATGAACGCCACTACCATCAACACATCTACCTTTACATTAAAGCAGGGAGCAACGGCAATTGCGGGTTTGGTGACCTACAATGACTCCACCGCAACTTTTTCACCGGCTGGCAGCCTTGCTGCAAATACGGTTTATACGGCCACCATTACTACAGGTGTTAAAGACCCGGCACACAATTCACCATTAATTGATTATGTATGGACCTTTACTACCGGCAACCCTGATGAGACTCCACCAACAGTAATTTCTACAGATCCGGCGAATGCAGCCATCGGTGTTGCACTTAATAAAAAAATTGCCGCCACTTTCAGTGAGATAATGGATTCCTTATCCACAACAACAAGCTTTACGATATCTAATACAACAATGGGTGGAACCTCAATCACCGGATCGGTTACCTATTCCGGAACAACAGCAACTTTTTCACCAGCCGCCAATCTTGACCCAAGTACTACTTATACAGGTACCATCACCACAGGCGCTAAAGATTTGTCAGGCAATTTAATCGCACATAATTATGTATGGAGTTTTACTACAAGTGGCCCAATCACCCCACCCATTGTAATTTCTACTGATCCAACCAACGGCGCTTCGGGTGTAACACTTAATAAAATTATTACGGCTACATTTAGTAAGGCAATGAATCCTTCAACTACCGGCACCACAACGTTTCTATTAAAACAAGGCGCAACAACAGTTTTAGGAATAGTTGGTTATGCAGGCACAACCGCAACCTTTACCCCATCAGCATACCTTACTCCCAATACTACTTATACAGCCACAATTACAACAGGGGTTAAAGATCTTGCCGGAAATGCAATGGTAAATAATTATGTATGGGGCTTTACCACAGCCATGTCGGTAGCGCCTCCTTCCATTTTGGGAACCACTGCTGTTTTTGGAGCATTTGGAGGAAATGCCGGAATAACCAATCAGGGATTAAATACGGTAATTAATAATGGCAGCATCGGTACTACCGCAGCTTCCAGTTTAATAACAGGGTTTCATGATGCGAATGATATTTACACGGAAACACCACTTAACGTAGGTAATGTAACAGGTAACATCTACTCGGCTCCTCCTGCACCGGGTAATGCTACCAAAGCGGCAATAGCAACCCAGGCTTTGGTGGATGCAAACGCCGCTTATATTAGTATTTCTCCCGCCTCAAAACCAGGTGGTACCGATCCGGGCGCAGGAGAATTAGGTGGATTGACATTAGCTCCGGGCGTATATAAATCAGCAAGCGGCACTTTTAAAATATCCAATGGTAATCTTACATTAGATGCCCAGGGTGATCCAAATGCCGTATGGATTTTTCAAACAGCAGCGGGCCTTACAGTAGGAATTGCCGGGCCAACAGGCGCACGTAGCATCATCATGACGAACGGAGCCTTACCTAAAAATGTATATTGGTATGTTGGCAGTGCCGCAACAATTAACGGAGCAGGCGGTGGTATAATGGCAGGTACTATAATTGCTACCGCCGGAGTTACTTTCTCTACTCCCGGCAATGCTGTTCAAACGGTATTGAATGGCAGGGCGGTTTCACTGGTTGCTTCAGTTACTATGGTAAACACAACCGTTAATGTTCCAAATTAGGTATAAGAAATTGGCTTAAAACCCAGACGAATAAATCCCGCTTCAGGGCGGGATTTATTAAAAAAAAACGAACAAATAAATTTTAAAAAGAAAAATATGTTACATCCTTATACAACAATACAAAAATCCGCATTCTGTTTTATGATGCTGATTTTTGCAGGCATTACAGGCCAGGCACAAAAAACAGAACGGCCACAACCCATTTGGTTGTTTGGCGAATCAGTTGCCGCCAATTTTAATTTTTATCGCGGAACAACGCAAATGCTCAACAGCAGCATGACAGTTCCTGCCGCATTTCATAAAGGGGCAGGAGTAAAGCCCTACGCTTCGTTATTAGCGGAATACCGTCCTAATAAAATTTGGGGTGGTATGCTAAACATCGCTTACGATAACCGCGGTGGTAAATTTGATGCGGTAGTTGCACCCTGCAATTGCGAAGCGAATTTATCAACCAACATCAGTTATGTTACCATTGAACCAAGTTTAAGAATTGCGCCTTTCGCCAATGCGTTTTATATTTTCGCCGGGCCTACACTTAGTTTCAATGTAACCAAAGCATTTACTTATACACAACAAAAACAAACTGATGTAAGGGGTGACTGGAGCGATATTCACAAAACCTTATTTTCAGGTCAGGCTGGCGCAGGAGTGGATATTCCAATTTCAGCACGGACAAGCGCCACTCAAATGACCCTCTCTCCTTTCGTTTCTTTTCTTACCGACTTTGGTCATGAACCCCGGTCAGTTGGATCATGGTCATACTATACCGTTCGCACAGGAATTGCACTTAAGTTTGGTACCGCAAAGAAATCAGCCCCGGCCACAACCATTGCCCAACCTGTATTACCTCCTGCGATTGTTGCTGAAAAAGATGTACAATTTTCGGTTCGGGCGCCTAAAGTGGTTCCACTAAACCGGCAGGTGAAAGAAACTTTTCCTCTTCGTAATTCAGTATTTTTTGATATGGGTTCATCTGAAATACCCAATCGTTATGTAACCTTAAACAGCGCTCAGGCTTCCTCATTTAAAGAAGATCAACTACAGCAAAGCCAGCCGGATAATTTAAATAAAGGCCGTTCAGCAAGGCAGTTAGCGGTTTATCATAATATCCTAAATATCCTGGGTGACCGTATGCGGGCCAATCCCCAAAGCACTATTTCATTATCCGGCGCTACAGATAAAAATCCGGCAGAGGGTAAAGTAATGGCCGAAAATATCAAACAATATCTGGTTACTGTTTTTGGAATTAATGCAGACAGGATAAGTACTGAAGGAAGGGATAAACCAGTTATTCCATCCGAACAACCGGGCGGTACAAATGAACTCACTTTATTACGTGAAGGAGACCACAGGGTGGATATAGCAAGCACTTCACCCCAATTACTGTTGCAGGTAGGAGGAGTAAATTCACCATTTTTGAAACCTGTTCAAATAACAGCCGTGCAGGAAGATCCATTGGACAGCCATGTAATTTTTAATGCCACAGGAGCTGGTGATTTACTTGAATCATGGAATGTGGATGTTAAGGATGAACAGGGAAATGTACAGCATTACGGGCCTTATTCAACAGATCAGGCATCCGTTCCGGGCAAAACTATTTTAGGCAGCAGCACCCAGGGAAATTATACTATTTTGATGGCAGGCCAAACAAAAAGTGGCCATTCCATTCAGAAAGAAAGCTATGTTAGTTTGATGAAAATGGATGATCCAAAACAGGAAGGATTACGATACAGTATATTATTTGATTTTGATAAATCAAAAACAATTACCACTTATGAAACATTCCTTACTGATATTGTAACACCACTTATTCCTGAAAACGGAACTGTTATTATTCATGGACATACTGATAATACAGGAGAGGAAAAATATAATAATACCCTCTCCAACAGCAGGGCGAAAGATGCTCAGCAAATTATTGAACATGCCTTATTGGGTGCGGGAAAGAAAGGGGTTAAATTTGAAACTTTCGGATTTGGTGAAGACGCCAACATGGCGCCATTTGAAAACAACCTTCCTGAAGAACGCTTTTACAACAGAGCGGTAATTATTGATATCATTCCGGCTAAATAAAAAATAGCTGTAGTACTTAATACAAAGCACAGGATACAAGGATTCTTTAAATCCTTGTCCTGTGCTTTTTTTTACACTATACTTCCGTTGTACTTACCCTCTGTATATCTTATCTGTTGAGGGTTTGGCCCAATTGTTTTTATTTTTTTTAATAGGGCATCCCTCTGCGGTTTGTATTTATTATAAAACAAATTTTGCTATTTTTTTTATTTAAAGATAAAAAAAATCATCTGTGTGGCATTCACTTAAATAATTTCCTTTGCCACAAGTGCAGGGAAACTGCAATAATTTTTTTTTATAAACCTTATCTTCGCCGCAAAATAAAAAACAATGGAAACAAAAGATGCCAATGGGAACCTGCTTAATGACGGCGACTCCGTTTTTACCAACAAAACACTTAAAGTAAAAGGCGCCGCTATGGACATAAAAATGGGCACAGTAATTAAGGGTATCAAGCTTACGGACAACCCTGAAGAAGTTGAGTGCAGGATTGGTAAATCTACTATCGTTTTAAAAACAATGTTTTTAAAGAAAAAAAGCTAAGTAAACGTTCCGCCTTAATCACTGTAATTTTGGGTGCATCCCAAATTAATACCAAGGATGAGCAATACTTCACTTTATTGGATAACTTTATTATTCCAATAAAGTGGAATTAATTATAAATAAAATTTTATGAAGAAAGCGGTTATCATGTTTTTTTGCAGTGTATTCTTTTTAACGGTGATGGGACAAAACAAGGAAATAAAAAAAACGAAACCTGATGCAGGTAAGAAACTGCTATTGGCAGAAGCAGCCTGTGGCGAGTGTAAATTTGGTATGCCGGGAAAGAGTTGCGATTTAGCTGTTCGAATAGAAGGAAGGTCGTATTTTGTAGATGGAACCAATATAGATTCTCATGGCGATGCCCATGCCAGGGATGGTTTTTGCGAAGCCATAAGAAAAGCGGAAGTGCAGGGTGAAGTGATCAATAACAGGTTTAAAGCAAGCTACTTTAAATTAATCAGCGATTCAACTGAAAAACACAATGAATGAAACTTAATAAAAACAGGTGGCAATTTTTTAAAATTTGCCACCCGTAAAAAAAACTACCGGCAATAATGCCAATTGCTACGTTTGGTTACCTTCTAATACTTTTGAACTATATTATAAAACAGTGAAGTGGGAGGCCCATCTACCCCGGCCTTTTCCATTTTTTCCTTTAAGTCTTTTGAGCCCATAAATGCTTTCGCTTTTTGCATATCAGTAACAGCGAAGACAATGCTTACAATATGATTATCGCCTACACTATATCCAAGCCCCCTGTCTATAAGCCCGGCGTCTAATCTTACCTGTTTGTGACTATCAAATTCTTTTTTCCAGGCATCCCAGTCTTTCACTTTATGTGTCATCATAAGGCGGGTAGTTTGTTCAATGGCTGAGGTGTCATTCATTACAACTTCCAAAAAGTTAAAGACAGGCTTTCCGATTACCCCGCCCTTCTGCATCCGTTCTTTTAAATCCTGAGAGCCGGTAAATTCCTTTGCTTTATTTACATCATCCATCTTTAAAATAACCACTGCCATATTAGGGTCATCCAAACCCCTGCCTACTATGTAATTGGTTAAACCATAAGAACGGCGGATGGAATCATGAGATTCATAACCTGGTTTCCATTTTTCAAAATTGGCTACTTTTACCTGAACGATTAATACATTACCAGGTTTAGAAGGTGGTGCAGGCTCCGGAGCTTTTACTGCGGTAGTAGTATCCGCAGAGGTTTCATTTGCTTTCTTTTCTCCTCCTGAATTGCAGGAGAAAAGAAAAAGTGTAAGACTTGCGGCAACCGCAATTGGCGCAAAGAATTTGAATTGCTTCATTTTTAAAAAATTTAAATGTTATTAAAAAAAATTGTGAAAAGAACTAAATGGGGTTATAATTATATTTAAAAATAGAATTTAAAATGCGGTAATGCAAGGAAAAACTTTGCGCATGCTATCTCATTATGCTTTACCCTTATTTTTGTCAGGAAAAGCGAATACCTTTTTTTGGCCGCGGTGGATCGGGGCTGCGGGTATTTTGGGCTACATTTTTCGCTAAGGCTAAAAATGGTTATCGCGATTTTAATTTTTTATTCATCGCCTGTTCCCCATCCATTGAATGTTTTATATAATTAATTCAAATTAAAAAGTCTCTGATTCATCCCGGGTAAATTATTACGGAAATCAACAAATAAAAACGCAGTGGTTGTCTAAAAACAAATCCAAAGCTAAAGGATGAATTGAAAATGCTGGCCATTCCATTAAATTTGCTGATAAATACAAATAATAATTCTTACTTAAAATTCATAATTTGAAATATTTATTTTTTTATTTTTCATTGCTGCTGATTGGTTCTAACCTGGTATCGGCACAGACAGCACCAGCACATATAGTAGTTGTTATACTTGAAAATAAGTCTTATAGCCAGGTAGCCGGAAACCCGCTAACACCTTATATCAACAGCCTGCTTGCAGATCCACATACCGCGATACTTACACAATCTTATGGATTAATGCACCCAAGTCAGCCAAATTACCTGCAGTTATTTTCAGGTTCACAACAGGGCGTAATCAATAATAACCTGCCCGTTGGGTTACCCTTTTCAACGCCTAATTTGGGTGCAGCATTAATAAATAAAGGATTTAGTTTTACCGGCTATTCGGAAGACCTGCCTTCAATCGGTTATACCGGTGAAATTTCAGGAGCCTATGCAAGAAAACATAATCCCTGGGTGAACTGGCAGAGCAGCCCTGTTAACGGCATCCCCCTGACGCTAAATAAATCCTTTACTGATTTTCCCGCCTCTTTTTCTTCTCTGCCTACAGTATCCTTAGTTGTTCCTAATCAAAACAATGACATGCACAATGGCACATTGGCAATATCCCTGCCCATCTGCGATAGCTGGTTGCAGCAAAATTTAAATAATTACATACAATGGTGCAAAAGTAATAACAGTGTTTTTTTACTCACCTTTGATGAAGATGATGGATTTTATAATAACCAGATACTAACCTTTGTAACCGGAGAACATGTTAACGGCGGAACTTACAACCAGCCGGTAACCCATTATAATATTTTAAGAACAATTGAAGAATTATACCAGCTTCCATATTCCGGCAATAGTGTGGATTCATCTGCCATCCGGAATATATGGAATGAAGTAGCCGTATGCAATGGCAATTCTATTAGCCTGCAATCAAACCTTACCGGAACCACCTATCAATGGCAGTTAAATCAGGGCAATGGTTTCGCGGATATAGCGGATAATAGTTACTACGTTGGTACTAAAACGTCAACACTACATTTAAACAATGTTCCTTCTACATGGTATGGGTTTCAATATCGCTGTGTTGTAAATAATGTTAACGGTAACCTGCAAACCTTGAAATTTATTGATTATTGGACAGGAGCTAACAGTAATATATGGGAAGACCCATTAAACTGGAGCTGTGGTTTGGCACCAGATCAAAATACGGATGTGGTGATCCATACCAACCACAATGTGGTGCTGAATTCAACAGTTTCGGTCAGAAGTTTTACCATATCCGCCGGAGCCAATTTTATACAAAATAGCCCCTACCAACTTAATATTATTCATTGATAAAAGTATTTGCCGGAATTCAAATAAAATTTTTAAGTTAATAAAAATGCGGTTAATAAAAATGGAAATTTTAAATGAATTTTAAATTTATATTATGAATAGATTACCTGTCATAGTGGAACAAATTATTAATGCTCCCGCTGATACCATTTGGCAGGCGTTAACAGATAATGCCAAAATGAAACAATGGTATTTTGATATTGAAATTTTTAAAACCGAACTGGGTTTTGAATTTCAATTTTATGGCGGAACCGAAGAAAAAAATTACCTGCACCTTTGCAAAATAACCGAAGTAATACCTGGAAAAAAATTGGCTTACACCTGGCGATATCATGATTACCCGGGCCTATCGCTGGTATCCTTCGAACTGTTTGCTGATGGAAAAGTTACAAGATTAAAACTTACGCATGAAGGGCTTGATAGTTTTTCATCCGCCAATCCTGATTTTGCTAAAGAAAATTTTATAGCAGGATGGAGTCATATTATTGGTACAAGCCTTAAAGATTTTGTTGAAAAAAATTATCAGGCGACCGAATAATAAAAAATATACTTTGCAATTTGCAAAGTATTTGACATACATAACCATTTAACAAATCTAACTCCTTCACCCCAGGGCTTTGGCACAATATTTTCAATCTTTGTATAAAATATTCAGTTTGAAACATCTTATACTTTTTTTATTGTTATCCTCCATTGGCGTTGCCAAAGCGCAAAAAATTGATAGTATTTATGTGAACCTTTACACGGACAGTTTAAAGAAAGGCACTTTTAATTATATCAATATTGACGGGCTGTTATCAAACGGCAGGTATTTGCCATTAGACAGTTCTGATCTTATTTTCTCGGCTTCGTCGGGAAAGTTTAGCGGAAACAGTTTGTGGATTGATAATAATTTCAAAGAAGATAAAGTTACCATTAAGGTAATTCTGAGAAATAACCCTGCCCTGTTCAAACAATTTGACATTTACATAAAGAAAAAACCGGATAATGAAAAGCTGAAGACTGCTGATGAAATCATCAATGAAATGAGAAACAAAGGGAAGTCGAAAAAGAGAGGAACCTGATTATTCAATATGAAATTAAACTTTACCAACAGAAAATAAAGAACATAAAAATGGCAAGTTACTTACATCGCACCGCTCAACCATTTACCCTTGCTACCTTCCGGTCCTGGGGGAGTTCAACAGGAGCTGGCCGTATAAGACTTGCCGCTGCAAATATAAGGCAGCGGGATTAAAACATTCAATAAAAATTTATTTTTTTGTTCGTCAGCATTTACAGTGGCGTGTACTAAAAACTAAATCCCGCCCTGTCCGTCCGGGTATCCAATTTACCAATTCCTATCAACTGGTCTGCCTGATCAGTGAATGATTTGTAATACACTAAAATAGTATAGGTGTTTTCGGTTTCCCAATAATCGCCTTCCAGTTCCGATTGAAGTGAAGGATTATTTTTATCAACCAGCATGTATCCATAACTGTAATAGCCCTGCTTTAAAAATTGCGTTCCTTCATAGGTCCCTTTTTCAGGATTGAATAGCATTTTGGCGGCATCATTTAATTTGTAATCCGTCAACTGGCCAAACAGGTATAAATCTTTATCGGGGTAAGAAGCCCGTGTGGGCGTTACAAAACTAAATTGTACGGTAGCGAAATCGCCCTGCCAATAAGGGTTGATGGTTTCATAAGTGGTTACCTGGTACAACCCATTCAAATCCTGGTAGTAAACGTAACGCTGGCCCGTTAGGTCCATATCCGGTTTCACGAAAATTTTAGTAGCGTTTTTTCCATATTCCGCCTTTTCAACCCTTTCACTTTGTAAATGGAAACTTCTCAGATCAAGCCACCGCCATTCCTTGCCACCCGCGAAAACAAAATTATTTTCACTGTTGTACTCCAAAGCATTGCCCCTGACAAATGTGGGGGGAACATTGCCCTGCGCATTGTCCCATCGGTTATTTTGAAGTACCAATACTTTCACTTGTTGATTGGCATTGAAAGCATTCAGCCCTTCAAGGTTAACGGTAAACTTTAAACGCTGATGTGTTTTAAAATATTGAGGTGTAAATGGCTGAACGAACTGGGCCATTACCGAGGACCTCGGATCAAGCACCAACATTGCCCTGGTAAATGCCAGGCTGGAAGTATCGCCATCCAAAAAAACTTTTAACAAATAGTTTCCACTTCGTGTAGGCAGGCTGTTAGCCTCCGGCAAAATTACCTGGTAATGGGTATAGCGTGTATAGGCAATGGAGGAAAAACGATAATTGGTAATACGCTGTTGGGTAAATCCTTTTATATAATCAAAAGGGCTTAGCTGAACAGGTTGCCAGTTATAATCGCACAACTGGTAAGTGTAATAATAACTTTTTACGTTGGCATCCATATCATCGAAATGAAGCTCCAAACGGTCGCTACTATTAAGTTTGTAAACAGGCAGCGCTTGCTGATCGCCATAGCTATGAAAGCGTACAGCCCTGATATTGGATTTAAAAACCGCCTCCGGATTTTTTTGTGCCAGGACAGAAAATGTCAACAGAAAAGCAATTGCAGCGAAGCTGAATGATTTAAAAAGATACATGTGGTGGTGAAAATATTTACTTTTGAAAGATACTAAAATTATGCCGATTGAATATATCAGCTTTTATCGCCAACAGAATAGCCTTTAACCGGCAAAATACTTTTTCACGTTTTATCATCCGGCTTGCCATTGGTGCCACTGCTGTCAGCGTGGCTGTAATGATCGTGGCATTGAGTTTTGTAAATGGCTTTCAGCAGGTAATCAGCAACAAGATATTTAGTTTTTGGGGCCATATCCGTGTACAGCAGGATATTGAAAACAGGGTAAGCATTGCGGAAGAATACCCCATATCGAAAAATGATACGGTTGAATATATAATCAGGCAGATACCCCATGTAAAAACGGTGGAACGATATGCCACCAAATCGGTGATACTTACTTATGGAACGGATATCGAAAGTATCCTGGTAAAAGGCATTGACTCCTCATTTGATTATTCAAGGCTCAACCCTTTTTTGCTTGAAGGCAGATGGGTTTCCTTTCCGGATAGTGGTTACAGTAAGGAAATAAATATTTCCGCCTATATCGCCAACCAGTTGAATGTAAAAGTGAATGATACGCTACTCTCCTTTTTTATTCAGCAGGATGGCACCAAGCGGCCAAGAAAATTAAAAATAGCCGGCATTTTTAAAACCGCCATTGAAGAATATGACAAGCAATTCGGCATCTGCGACATTAATCTTATCAGGCGTATGAATGACTGGCGGCCCGATCAGATTGGTGGTTACGAAATATTTTTAAATGATTATACCCAAACGGATTCTGTTGCCTATCTTATAAAAAGTGAAACACCCCAGGGTTGGAACAGTAAAACCATTAAAGAAATTTATCCCAATATATTCGACTGGCTTGGCCTTCAAAATGATATAAAACTTATATTAATTGGCATCATGATGGTGGTAGCCATCGTAAATCTTGTAACCTGCCTGCTGATAATCGTACTTGAAAGGACTAAAATGACCGGTATTTTAAAAGCCATTGGGGCTAGTGACTGGGATGTGCAAAAAATATTTTTATACAATACCGCACTCATCGCCGTTACAGGTATAATTTTAGGCACCCTGCTTGGCCTTGCCATTTGCTGGCTGCAGGAAAAAACGGGATTTATTAAATTAGATGAGGAAGCTTATTACATGAGCGCCGCACACGCACAGGTAATATGGTGGCAGGTATTGCTGGTAGATGTGGTTACGCTGGGGATTTGTTTTGCCACCTTAATCATTCCAACAATGTTGGTTAAGAAAATACAGCCGGTGAAAGCGATCCAGTTTCGGTGACAGGCACCTGATTATGTTTATTTTCTCCATAATTGTTTTTTGGGAAACGAACATTTGTTTTTCATGGTATCATCGTTGTGTCACTCCCTTGTACCACATACCATTGTGCAACTTTACCTGCCTTTTGTAAAGAAATCAGGAAATAAAGTTTACACCCATTTAAAACGTGTAAACTTTATTCAGCAGGCTGTCAATAAATTATTCAACTCTCTTTGTCAGGTCAGTTTTTCAGGCCTTTAAATGAAATCAAGGCAGTAATCCCAAGAGTAAACAAATCAATGGAAGTGTGCTGATATTGCTTAATAAACTCATCAAATATGTAAACTATAACTACCCGGATATTATCAGACCCTTTGCAGTACCAGGGGTCAGGCTCCCTTTCCTTTGGAGCGGGCGGGTGGTGAGGTGGCATACGATAAAATAATCCCGGCCGCAACCGCCGCATTCAGCGATTCCGCCAGTCCTATTTTCGGTATCGTAATTTTTTCATCCGCCATTTTCAAGATTTCCTCGCTTATCCCTTTCGATTCATTTCCAATCAATATTATTCCCTCTTTCAAGCCATTTACACCATTAATATTTTTGCCATTCAGCGCTGCCGCATAAACAGGGATGTTACTGTTTTTTTTCAACCATTCAGCAAGATCCGCATACTTCACTTCTACCCTTCCTATGCTCCCCATGGTGCTTTGCACTACTTTAGGATTGTACATGTCAGCGCAGTTTTCCGAGCAAATAATCGCCTGCACGCCAAACCAGTCCGCTATGCGGATAATGGTACCCAGGTTGCCCGGATCCTGAATGGTATCCAGCGCCAGTGTGATTTTTCCTTTCACATCAATTACCCCCTGTTTCACTTTTTTAAAAACACCCAGTACCTGGTTGGGTGTACTTAAAGCGGATATTTTTTCCAACTCATAATATTCAATAGCCTCTATTGGCCCATTGTAATGCTTCCTTATTTCCGGCTCATTATCCTTCAGCCAATCTTCTTTTGCCAAAATATGTTTACAAACTATTTTGGTTGAGTTTAATAAGTCCATCACTACTTTACTACCTTCGGCAATAAAAGCATTTTCCAAATCCCTGAATTTTTTTTGGTGTAAACTTTGGATATATTTGGTATATGGTTTGCTTAACATTGATTTCTTAATAATTTTTATACGTTTAGTGTGCCTGATAAAAACAACATGTTGAAATATTTGAAAAATTTATTTTTCTTTTCCCTGATATTATCCTCCTGCACTATTCCACGAAAATATCAAAAGAATAAACCTTTTGTATTTAAAAATACGATTGACCTTGACGGAGGGGATTTTACCAAAGATCAAAGAATTTCATTAAATCAAAAATTATATGGCCAGTTGGATGACAGTGCAAAAGTATTTACTAAAGACTTCCTTTTCTTACTTCATTTTATAAACAGGCCGCCTGCCTATGATAGCGCTTATTCCGCCATATCCGCAAAAAATATGAGGGGCTCATTATTGCACCTGGGTTATTATGGCGCTAAGGTCAGTTTCAAAGCAGATACTATACAAAGTGGTAATCAGCAGAGGGTAAATGTAAAATATACCGTAGATGCCGGGAACCCCACGTTAATAGACACAATCATTTACCGGTTAATGAAGCCCGAGCTTCAACAATTGGCTTTGGATACCAGGTCCAAATCTTACCTGGCAAAAGGGAACCCGGTTACCAAGGCTGAAATATTAGGAGAAATCAGCAGGCTTGTGGAATTGTACAGGAACCATGGGTACTATAAATTTACTTCGGATAATCTGAATGTGAGAGGTGATACAACTATCGAGGCTTTAATGAATATTTCCGCTGATCCGTTTGAAAACCTGCAATTGCTGGAAGAAGCAAATCAAAAAAAGGATAAACCTACCATTAAATTAGCCATGGTGCTTAACCCCGTTTCGGATACGGTAAGGTTGAAAAAATACTACATTAACTCCATCATGATATACCCCGACTTTACCGCTGCTGATATAACCAACAGCGCACCCTACCAGGAGGAATACCAGGGGGGCTATATCATCCGATACCACAAAAGATTATTCCGCAATAATTTATTAATCCGCAATATGGCTATCAATAAAGGGGAAGTTTATAGCCTGGAGAATTATGCGAAAACGATTGGTAATTTTTCAAAATCGGGCGTATGGCAAAATACCAATATTCAGATTGATGAGGTCAAGGACAGCTCAGGCGAAATTAATATGATTGTTCAATTATTGCCTGCCAAAAAATTTGGGTTTGAAGCGAATATAGAAGCCAGTTACTCCGCCAATAGCAATACCAATAGCGCCAGCATTGCCAATGCCGGTAACCTGCTGGGATTATCTACCAACCTGTCTTTACAAAATAGGAATGTGGGTAAAAGCGGTACAAAAATGACCCATGCCCTGCGGGCAGGAATTGAATTGAACCTGAATGCCCTTCAGGGAGCTAACAGTAGGATAAATTCAAAGGAACTGAGTTATACGAATACCATTTCCTTTCCCAGGCTGTTGGGACCTATAACACTTTTTTATCCCAATAAAAAATTACTTTCACAACAAACATTCATTAACGTAATACCCGCCTATTCCAATCGCATCAATCTTTTTAACCAGCTTTCCTTAAGTACGGCTTTTGGCAATGAATTTACCAGCAACAAACATCCCAACCGAAAAAACATTTTTCGGTTTCTTAATATAGAATATTCCTACCTGTACAATCAATCGGATAGTTTTAGGAATACGCTGGAATTAAATCCATACCTGCGCTATTCGTTCAACACAGCATTGGTAATAGGTATTCTTAATTATGGCTATTCCTCCACCTATATCAATCCTAAAAAACTAAACCATCAACGCACCTTTAGATGGAATATTGAAGAATCAGGGCTTTTGCTGGGCCGCTTTGGCATCTTTAAAAAAGAGCTTCGGCAATTTATTAAAACGGACGCGGAATATACTTTTGTTGTGCAAAAATCAAAATCATCCAGAATATTCCGGGCATTTGCAGGCGTGGGTATCCCGGTTGGTAAAGGTGATTCTTCCCTCCCATTCTTCAAGCAATATTTTGCCGGAGGGGCTAACAGTATGAGAGGATGGCCCATACGGGGCATTGGTCCCGGATCAAAGGCATTGGCGCCTTATAATCCAAAATCGCTTTCATTAAATGATCGCACAGGTGATGTGAAAATTGAAATCAATGGAGAATACCGGTATGATATCATGCAGATCATTCCTAATTCACTGGTATTAAGAGGCGCCTTATTTATTGATGCGGGAAATGTATGGAACTTCAAGAATTCCAGGTTTGATGGAGGGCCGGATAGCCTTCAATTTAATTTTAGCAGGCTTTACCAACAGTTGGGCGTAACCGCTGGCACCGGTTTCCGGTTTGATTTTAATTATTTCCTGGTTCGTTTTGACCTGGGCTTTCGGTTTAAGCGTCCCGATATCGCTAAAAATAACGGATGGCAAATACCCGACATTACTTTTAATAATTTATTTAAAAAAGGTGGCCAGGTAGAAATCGCTCCTGGTGAATTTGGGAACCGCAACCGGATATGGCGTTATGAAAATTTTAATTTGTCAATTGGATTGAGTTACCCTTTTTAAATCCTTACAATTCCCCATTCCGGCTCTTCGGGCAAAAGATTCAGATACTTTTATTGTACATCATTGCTTTCAATCATCAAGGTTTGAAATTTTTATTCAACATACACTTTTGTTTTTGAAAACCGTGCATATATCATTTGCAGGAAGAAGAGAAAATAAAACCATCAACCCTGAATATATTTTTACAGCCGTTTTTACGCTGGAGTATCCTGCGCCTTACACCCCATACGACAGGATGCCTGCACAACACTTAAAAAGATTTTCAATTCCGCTTTTACAAGTGCAGGAAAACGGCGCATAAAAAAAAGATGCGACAATTATGAGATTACCAATTACTGATAAACAACATGCCTCATGACAAATTTTAATTTCATAAAATAAGGCTATTATTTACTTTCCGGCTTCCGTAAGCGCACTTCGTTTTTGCGCTGGTGTTAGTGGCTGTACCCAGGAATTATCGTAGGGTTTAAAACAGGTAACTTTCTGCAAAGTTGCCAATGGCAATTTATTATCAATATAGGCGGCCAGCAAATTAAATGCCGGCTTATTTTCCTTTTTAAGAATCAGCAAAGCAGCATTGGTACCGGCTTTTACAGCAATGGGTACCCCGCCCCCCAACTCCGCCCAGTGCCCTCCCAACAAAAGATTTTTAACCGGTGTCTGGTAATGGGCAATTTTATTCCGCATATTCTCACGACCGGGTTTCGCCCCCATCATGGTACCATTTTTATTTCCCGTGTAGCGATGGTGGGTAACGGGTGTGGCTACCTCATAAAAAAGGATATGCGATCTCAGCCCGGGCGCACATTCCGCCTCCACCCTTCCAATGATCAGGTTGGCAATTTCATTTTTTAATTTTTTATATTCCTCACCCATAATATAATTTCCCTGCTCATCTTTTTTGGTAAACCAGTTATTTCTATAATCAATATAAGCAGGCATGTATAGCGTTAATGTGCCCTGCCCATCCGGCGCCATTGATTTATCACGCAGGGTAGGCGACAGTATGCTGATCTCACTTTTCAAGGGATCACCACCGGAGTGGCCTTCAAAACTTCCGCTTTCACCGGCGAGGTGAACCAGCTCCTCATTGAATCCGAGAGCCTCCGCGGGGCAATCCAGCGCAATGGAAATAGTTACGGAAGAACTATATATTTCCGCCTTTTTTAATTTGCTGATAAGGCTGGCAGGAATGGTATTGGCCGGGAGCATTCTCTCATACAAGGTTTCCACATCATTTGCCGCCACTACGTATTTACAATTGATCGAATAGCCGTTGCCGCGATGTTCAAATGCCACACCGGTTACCGTATTATGGTGAAGCAATATCTGGGTTACCCTGCAATTACAATGAACGGGATTATCATAATACTTAACTACATGCCGGAGCCACTGCGGTATTACCTGGCTGCCACCTTTGGGCGGGCTTTGAAAGTCGCCATAATAGGCCCAGCCAATCGGGATTAAACAGGAAAGCAATTCCGTTTCCGATGCGAATATTTTATGTATCCCCTCCGCTTTAAAATATTTGTTCAGGCCTTTCTTCAGCCCCTTCACTCCACTGTAGGTTATAAATGGAATAAAGGGGATTATAAATTCAAGCAACCTTTTTTTATTCATCACCCGTTCAACAAAATCCATGGTTTCCTCCGAACGAAAAACACGGCTGTAATTTTTAAATGATTTACCCAGCTTTTTAGCCGCTTTAAAAAAACGTATAATTCCTCTTTCGTCATTTGGGAATTGGGCGATCAACTGATCACGCCATTCATCGGGATTATTGGTGAGCAAATAATCGAAGCCATCCCCTTTGTATCTTCTTATCCTTTTTTGGGGAATAGCTTTGGGATGATCCGATCCCAACACATCAAACATCCTGCTTACCAGGCCATCGGCGTTACATTGATTGAGCCAGTGTATGGCCGTATCAAAAATAAAATCCTTTCGCCTGAATCCGGCAAGGTAGCCGCCTGCATGCGGTTCTTTCTCCAATACGCAAACGGAAAAACCCGCCTTGCTCAGCAATGCGGCAGCGGTTAATCCGCCAACACCTGCGCCAATGATGGCTATATCGTAGTAAGGTTTTAATTGAAGTTTTTGCATATAGAATAGTCAACAACAGAACTGGTAAAAGAAATTTTTATTTATTTAATCAGCATCATTTTATTTCCCGGATAACGCACCTTGCTAAGATAACCAATTATATCAGCTTAGGTGAATACAACGGGAACAGGGCTTAATAAAATAAACAAGTGGATCAATCAATTTGGATATTACACCAGGATTAAAATATGTTTCGTGTTGGTGTTGCGTATAAATTGAACTTATAAAATTTTACCTGAACCATTTCTTTTATTTTTGTGTAACAAACAGTTTTCCATACCAAAGACTGAAAAATTATGATGAGTTTTGGACAAAAAACAAACTTTTGCCGCAAGTAAAAAAACGGTCGCTGGCTAAACCGGGCAAGCGTTCCGGCATTAATGGCGACATCATTAAAAACGACACCCGCCAGAAAGAAATAAAAAATGACAAAACATTTTATTGCATTGATATTTTACTTTGTGGCGACACAAAACAATTTATTCGGTCAGAATTTGCCGCCAATTCAATTGGACAGACCCGACCAAACAGAATGCCCATTTATAACACCTGCAAAATTCATTCAAATTGAAAACGGTTTTGCTGTTGAAAATTTTCACGAAAATCAAAAAGCATACAGTTATCCTTCTACACTTTGGAAATATGGAGTAAATGATAAGTTAGAACTCAGACTAATTACAGAATTTGTATCTGAAAAAGTAAACGGAATTATTAACACAGGAATTTTACCTATTACATTAGGCTTTAAGGCTTCACTATTTGAAGGAAAGGGCTTTATTCCAAAAACTTCATTTATAGGACACATAACAACTTCAAAAATTGGAAGTGAAAAATTTCAGACAAAATATATCGCACCTTCTTTTAGATTTACAATGCAACACACATTGACGAAAAAAATATCACTTGCTTATAATTTAGGTGCGGAGTGGAATGGAGAAACTCCTGAACAAATTTATTTATATACGTTGACAACAGGTTTAAGTTTGACAGAAAAAATTGGTTGTTATGCAGAATTATATGGATATTTACCTAATGACAAGACCGCAAACCATAGGTTTGATTGTGGGATAACTTATTTAATTAACAACAACTTTATGACAGATATTTCGGGAGGATTTGGCTTGACAGAGAATGCACCAAAAAACTATATTTCACTTGGACTTTCGTACAGATTTAAAACGTCAAAATAGAATGAACAACGAACCGCTTGAACAGGCAACCCAAACAAATTTCAAATGATAAATCTCAAAAACCACAAACACCTCACTACCCTGACCTTAATTTTTTGTTTCGTTTCTATCTCATCTATTGCACAGAATTCAACGATAACTAAATATTTCGATTCTTCCTGGAACAAAACATCTAAAGATTCTGCATTCTTTTTCACAGAAATGGTAAAAGAAGACACCTTTTATAGATGCACATCCTATTGGATGAAATCTAAAAAACTAAATTGTAAATCCGCATATTCTGACACTCTTTTTGCAAAACCAGTTAATCTCTTATTAAGATATTATGAAAATGGACAAACAGAAGATTCAACTTACTTTAATCAAAACGGTACATTTAAAAACACATATCATTATTATAATAATGGGAATCTTTGGGTTCGTTATCAGTATAATCCAAAAACCAAAAAGGAAATTACAGAGGCATTTGATTTAAATGGTAACCGTATTGAGGATTTTATATTTTCAAAGGAAGCTTTTTTTCAGGAGGGAATCGCAGACTGGCAGAATTATCTTGCAGAAAATGTAAAAACTAAAGTCCCGATAAAAAATGGGGCTCCATTAGGAACGTATCAAGTCATAGTTAAGTTTATCGTTGGGAAAAATGGAAAAATCATAGATACTGAAGCTGAAACTAATCTTGGATATGGAATGGAAGATGAAGTCATCCGGGTAATTAAAAAATCACCGAAATGGAATCCAGCTATCTTAATGGGAAAAACTGTAAATGCTTACCGCCGTCAACCCATAACGTTCATTGTGGAAAAAGAATAATAGCTTATTCAATTTATTCTGAATTATTTTATTAATTATAGAAAGGGCATGCAACCAACATAAAGCCAGGTAGAAGAAATGCCCCAGGAAAATACCCCATTAGAAAAGAGCTAACTGGACATTTTTGTTAGCTGGAGTTCAGTCGGGTTACGCAAAGTAATTTCAATCCTGCGTTCTCCCAGAACTCTCGAATAGCGGGACAGGCTGTACGTGAATCTCTCGATCCGATCCACCAAACAAAGTTGCTCATTCCCGCTTAACCGCTCAAACATGGATGAATGCAGCATTTCAGCAATGTCGTGTTTGTTAATTTTATTACAATAAAAAATAATGATGGGTACTTTTACGAATTCAGGGTAAGTATCCGTCCTGAGTTTTGAATGAAGTATTACGTTGTTGCTGGTAATTACTGAAATGATAAAAAAGGGCAATCTTGCTATTGTTCCGCTGCGCTATCTGTCGCATCTTTGTGTCAGAAGTTGATTGATAGGAATTAAAAATATCAATCATATCCAACAATCCTGATAAACCAAATAGTTAGTAGTTTCAAATATCCAACTATTGCTGAAAAGCGAAAAAATCCAATATCAGTCAACTTCTTTTAAAATAAAATATTGAATGCCGGGCAGGCATTTAAAAATAAAACCAATACCTGAAGATTACTAAAATCTAACACCCTGTAGGAAACTACAACCAATATCCCTGGCCTATGCCATAAAAAGCGATGATGGCCGGAAAGACCAAAAAATACAATATCCTGGGTTTATGCTTTAATAAGCGATGATGACCCAAAAGACCAAATCCAATGTTCCGGGTTTATGCCATAAAAAGCGATGATAACCCAAAACCAAAAAACCAATATCCTAAGCCTATGCCCTAAAAAGCGATAATGGCTAAAAGAAAGACAACACTGAAACCAGGAATAAATTATTACGGTAATCCTTTCTGGATGGGGAGAAATCCCAATGAGTATTTAACCTTTGAAATTTTCAAAGGAGTTGATCCCAAATTCTAACTTCCACACACTATGAAAAACTAATAGTTGTGGAAGTTTTTTATTTTAGCAACGGCAACTATTAAGGGCAGCCAACATTTATTAGCCGGTTAATTGCCCGTAAAACCCTTTATGATAATTAGCAACCCTGAGTACAATTACGATTGCCCTTTACGTAAATCCCCTTTACCTTTTTTTCGTTTTAACCACACCACACCGTATATGCAGCATGTTTAAAATAGAGCGGTTCCGCTCTATTCTACATTCCAAAAGTGTCGCACCTTTGTGTCAGAAGTTGATTGACAGGAATTAAAAATATCAATCAAATCCGACGATCCAGGTTAAATAGTTAGTAGTTTCAAATATCCAACTATTGCTGAAAAGCATTAAATCCAATATCAGTCAACTTCTTTTTAAATCTTATATCCAAAGCGCCCAACCAGCCAATTGAAGAACGAATTCCGATGAAAACCGATTATCTGGTATCCTAAAGAAAACGAACAGAACCAAACCCGAAAGAAAACCAAACCTGATCCAACATCCTTACCTGTTGAAAGGCGGAAAGACCGAGCACACTGAAACCGGGAATAACTAATTCCAGGAGAGGTAACCCCTCAAACGTTTTTCTAAGATCCCTAAACAAAATCATCTTCGGGATGGTTTAAAACAGCACTACTTCCACATTTTTTGTTCATTCAAATAAATGTGGAAGTTTTTTTATTCCGGTTATCTTCCGCTGATTAATTTTACAGTATGATCTTACAATCAGTTACGGATTTAAAATATACACCGGCCCGTATTGTCTCCCTCGTTCCTTCCCAAACAGAATTATTGCATTTCCTTGATTTGAACAATGAAACGATTGCCATCACTAAATTTTGCGTGCATCCAAAAGAATGGTTGGGTTCAAAAATAATTATTGGCGGCACAAAAAATATTCAAACAATGCGGATAAAAAATTTACATCCTGATCTTATCATCGCAAACAAGGAAGAAAACAATAAAGAGCAGGTAGAGGAACTGGCGAAAGACTATCCTGTTTGGCTTACGGATGTAAATAATTTAGATGGCGCCCTGCAAATGATACAGGATGTAGGCCGCCTAACAAATACAACAGGTAATGCGGAAAAATTAGCTGAAGAAATTACAAGAAATTTCGCTCGTCTAAAAATAAATGATGTACCAATAGCAACAGCCTATATCATCTGGCAAAAACCTTTTATGACGGTTGGTGGCGGCACCTTTATTAATGATATGCTTGGCCGCTGCGGTTTGCAAAATATATTTGCCGGCAAAACGAGGTATCCTCAAATATCCATCGCCCAATTAAAGGAAGCAGGTTGCAGGCTATTACTCCTTTCATCCGAACCTTATCCTTTTAACCAAAAACATATTGAAGGACTGCAGGCCTATTTACCCGATACAAAAATATTATTAGTTGATGGCGAAATGTTTAGCTGGTATGGCAGCAGGCTATTGCAGGCCCCCGCATATTTTAATAAACTTATTACTCAAATAAATTCAGGGTGTTTGTAAAATATTAAACATCTATAAAATGCCGTCAAAATTTAAACGGCCAGGTATTTTTAATCTGTTTAGGGATACAGCATTAATTTTTTTTATAAAAAATTATAAATTCTGGTTAACAGGGCAGATACCAGGCATTTTAAATAACATTTCTTAAAAAGTCAAATTCACTTAATTTTGTAAAAAAAACAACCAACTATGAGTAAATACAAAGCCGGTGTTTTACACGGCGCCGAATTAGAAGCGCTTTACAATGATGCGAAAGACAACCAGTTTGCGATACCCGGAGTAAACTGCATTGGTACCAACACCATAAATGCCGTTTTGGAAACGGCGGCAAATGTAAATTCCCCCGTAATTATACAATTCAGTAATGGCGGCGCACAGTTCATAGCCGGTAAAGGCATGCCCAATGATAAATTGCAGGGCAATATTTCAGGAGGCGTTTCGGGCGCATTGCATATTCATAATGTAGCAAAATATTATGGCGTGCCCGTTGTGCTGCATACCGACCATGCCGCTAAAAAATGGCTTCCCTGGATCAGTGGACTGATAGATGCGGGAGAACAATTTTATAAAGAAAAAGGACAGCCGCTTTTCAGCTCCCACATGCTCGATTTGAGTGAAGAACCTATTGAAGAAAACGTAAAAACATCTGTAGAATTTTACAAACGTATGGCACCTTTGGGAATGAGTATTGAAATTGAGTTGGGCGTTACCGGTGGTGAGGAAGATGGTGTGGACAACAGTGATATTGAAAATGATAAATTATACACGCAACCGCAGCATGTAGCCTATTGCTATACCGAATTGGGTAAGGTAGGTAAAATGTTTACGATAGCTGCGGCATTTGGTAATGTACACGGCGTTTACAAACCGGGCAATGTGGAACTACGACCCGAAATATTGCATAACAGCCAGGTATATATTGAAAAACAATTAGGCACCGGCCCCAAGCCCGTTTTCTTTGTATTTCACGGTGGCAGCGGATCTCCGCAAAATCAAATACGGGAGGCTATCAGCTACGGCGCTATTAAAATGAATATTGACACCGATTTGCAATGGGCTTTCTGGGATGGTATTTTACAAAACTATAAGAAAAATGAAGCCTACCTGCAGGGGCAGTTGGGCAATCCTGAAGGAGCGGATAAACCAAACAAAAAACATTATGACCCAAGGGTATGGTTGCGCAAGGCGGAAGAAAGTTTCAGCAAAAGATTAGAAACCGCATTTGACGATTTGAATTGTATTAACAGGAACGCATAGGGTTCTCCCCCTCCCCTGATTCATGCGAAAAATCCAGGAGACAGCGATGAAGAAAAAGTTTGTATTATGTTGAATTTTTAATACTACCATATACCCTTCTATTTTAGCGGGAGGTGCATTGAAGCAATGTTTTAAATTTTTAATTTTTAAAAGATCCACATATCTTTCCACTTTCGCGGCGGAAAAATTATTGCTGGGCAATTAATATGAAAAAAGAAGAAGATTTTGAAGCAAACCTTGCCGGTGAAGATGGAGATTCAGAGGAGACGAAACGCTCCTGGTTTAGGCGGATAAAAAAAGGTATCCTTACGCCTACAAAAGATAAGGCGGATGCGCCTGAAGGGCTATGGACCAAGTGCCCCTGCTGCAAATACACCTGTACAATCAGCGAAATAAAGGAAAATTATTTTGTTTGCCCTGAATGTAATTACCATCACCGGATAGGAAGCAGCGAATATTTTGAAATTCTTTTTGATGACAACCTGTTTGCAGAGTTGTTTGCCAATATAGTTTCAAAAGATTACCTGGGATTTGTTGACCTTAAAGCATACAGCAAAAGACTGGAAGAAACTTATGCGAAAACAGATATCCATGATTCCATTACAGTAGCACATGGCAAAGTAAATGGCAACGACCTGGTAGTAGCCTGCATGGATTTTGAATTTATTGGCGGTAGCCTCGGCGGTGTAATGGGCGAAAAAATTTCCCGTGCCTGCGATTATTGTATTCAACACGGCATACCCTTTATGATCATCAATAAAAGTGGCGGCGCACGCATGATGGAAAGCGCTTTTTCGCTGATGCAGTTAGCCAAAACATCGGGCAAATTATCGCAACTTACCGATAATAAGATACCTTATATTTCTCTTTGTACGGATCCAACTTTTGGCGGAACCACCGCATCGTTTGCCATGCTGGGCGATATTATTTGTGGCGAACCGGGTGCCCTTATTGGCTTTGCCGGGCCACGGGTTATTAAAGAAACCATCAAACGAGACCTGCCCGAAGGTTTTCAGCGCAGCGAGTTTCAACTGGAGCACGGGTTCCTGGATTTTATTGTACACCGAAAAGAGTTGAAAAATAAGCTGGGTACAATATTGCAATTATTTAAACAGTAATCAAAATTCATTCGTTTATAAGGGCAGTTTCCTCCTAAAGGAAATTGCCTTTTTTATTTTTTGAAATATGGCTTCAACACGTAAAAAAAGGCTGCGGCTAATACCTGCTCAGTATATTATAAACCAAATATTAAATACAAAAACCTGCTTGTATGATTAATTGTATTTTTGCAAAAAATAAAAAGTTTGGAACTCAGTAACCGCAAGGCATATCACGAATATCTTTTTGAAGTAAAATACATTGCCGGCCTTGTGCTTGCCGGCACCGAAATTAAAAGCCTGCGGGCGGGCAAAGCCAGCTTCAATGATAGTTACTGTTATTTTGATAAAGGCGAACTTTATGTAAAAAGCCTGCATATAGCCGAATATAGCTTTGGCACTTATCTGAACCACGAACCCATGCAGGAAAGAAAACTATTATTGAATAAACGGGAACTACGCAAGCTAGAAGCCAAAACAAAAGAGAAGGGCTATTCCATCATCCCGCTTAAAATTTTCCTGACCGAAAAAGGTTTTTTTAAAATGGAAATTGGCCTGGGTAAAGGGAAAAAGATTTATGATAAAAGGGAAAGCAT
>JAVHOI010000239.1:32549-41010 GCA_036169975.1 Ferruginibacter sp.
AAGATTGACACCAACTGGCAACCTGCGGATTATTTACCGGATAGCTCATCAGAAAATTTTGCAGCGGAGATAAAAGAATTGCAGGCGTCCTGCAAGGAATTGCCTTACGATTACCTTGCGGTATTGGTTGGCGATATCATTACCGAAGAAGCTTTGCCTACCTACCAAAGCTGGCTAACGGATGTGTATGGCATTGATAAAATGGAACCACAGGGCTGGAGCAAATGGGTAAGGAAATGGACTGCTGAAGAGAACAGGCATGGCGACCTGCTGAATAAATTTATTTATTTGTCGGGTAGGATAAATATGAAGCAAATGGAGATCAGCACGCAATACCTTATTGCCGATGGCTTCGACATTGGGACAGGCAGGGACCCTTATAAAAATTTCGTTTATACTTCCTTTCAGGAAATGGCCACCAATATATCCCACCGCAGAACCGCGACTATTGCTAAATCGCATGGTTGTACGCAACTTTCCAAAATCTGTGGATTAATAGCATCCGATGAAGCCCGGCATGCAAAAGCCTATAAAAGTTTCGTAGCCAAAATATTTGAAATTGATGCCAGTGAAATGATGCTGGCATTTGAAGATATGATGCGTAAAAAAATTGTAATGCCTGCGCACTTTTTGCGTCAGTCCGGCGAAAAAATCGGACAGGCGTTTGATCATTTCAGCGATGCGGCACAACGCCTCGGCGTATATACCAGTTGGGATTATACAGACATCCTGGAATCGCTGGTAAAAGAATGGAATATCGGTAATATTACCGACTTAAATGACAAGGCGGAAAAAGCAAGGGATTACCTGATGGCATTACCTGAACGCTTTAGAAGAGTAGCCGGCAGAAGCCAAAAAGCCCCATTGGAATACCAGTTTAACTGGATACGTTAATGTGGAAAATTGTGAAAGCGGGATAGTAGGGTTGCATTCAATAATCCGATCACTTTCCAAAATTTCAATTTCTTCTTCCATCCCTAACATTCACTCAAACTAATTGGGATGTTTACCGCCAGTCCACCATCGGCGGTTTCCTTGTATTTGCTGTTCATATCCAGTGCGGTATCCCACATTGTTTTTATTACGCCATCCAAACTTACTTTGGCAAAATCGGGAGAGCTTTGCAAAGCCAGTTGACTGGCGGTTATCGCTTTTATAGCGCCCATTGTATTTCTTTCAATGCAGGGTATTTGTACCAGCCCCCGGATCGGATCACAGGTTAATCCAAGGTGATGCTCCATCGCTATTTCCGCAGCCATTAAAACCTGTCGCTGTGTGCCACCCATGCATTCGGTAAGTGCAGCGGCAGCCATCGCACTGCTTACGCCTATCTCCGCCTGGCAACCACCCATGGCCGCGGATATGGTAGCGCCTTTTTTAAATATGCTGCCAACTTCACCAGCAGTTAATAAAAACCGGAGGATATCATCATCACCCTTGCAATCACAAAAGCTAATATAATACTGGAGCACGGCGGGTATTACACCGGCGGCGCCATTGGTAGGCGCAGTAACCACCCGGCCAAAAGAGGCATTTTCCTCATTCACCGCCAGGGCAAAACAGCTTACCCAATCCAGGGTGTAGTTAAAAGCGTTTCCCCCCTGCCGTATGGTAGCTATCCAACTGTCGTAACCGGTATAAGAACTGCCATTTATCAAATGCTTATTCAACTGGTATCCCCGGCGTTTAACATTCAGACCGCCGGGTAAAATGCCTTCCGTATGGCAGCCCCTGTAAATGCATTCTTTCATCACTCTCCAGATATTCAATACCTGTTCCTTTATCTCTTTTTCAGTTCGCCAGGTTGTTTCATTTTCCATTACCACTTCACTAATACCCAACCCCGTTTTCATACACCAATGTAAAAGGTCATTCGCCGTATTGATGGGGAATGGCAACACCAACTGATTTTTTCCGCCATCCAATTCACCTTCTTTTACTACAAAACCACCACCAATGGAATAATAGGTTTCGGCAAACGCTTCACCATTTTTTAAACTCACTAAAAAGGTTAACGCATTGGGATGAAAAGGCAATTTTTCAGTAAATAAAAATTCAATATCCGCTGATGGATCAAAATCAATTTCATGCCTACCGCCCAACAATAGTTTCCTGCCGGCTTTGATGCCTTCCATTTTTCCGGCAATCTTATTTACATCAAATGATACAGGGTCATCGCCACTTAATCCTAACTGAACCGCCACATCGGTTCCATGCCCTTTGCCAGTTTTGGCAAGTGAGCCATAAAGTAATACCTCAATACCTTTCACCTGCTGCAAAATACCTTTGACTTCCAGCGATTGTAAAAAACGCAACGCCGCCTTCCATGGACCAAGGGTATGGCTGCTACTGGGACCGATACCGATCTTGAACATGTCAAATATGGATATGGCTTCGTGGCGCAAGTAATTTGTTTTTTATTTTATTTATTGAACATTCAACAGGTCAATGTTAAAAACCAGGTTTGAATTGGGTGGTATGGCTGCACCGGCACCTGCACTTCCGTAGCCCAATGATGGTGGAATATACAAAATGATGGAACCGTCTTTTTTAATTAAAGGAATACCTATTTGCCAACCTGCGATTAATTGCCCGAGCGTAAAAGTGGCCCCGGTGGCGTTTTGATCAAATGGTGTATTAGAGGTAGTTGTCCTGCCGCTGTACTTAACTGTTACATCGGAACAAACAACCGGAACAACACCTGAACCGGGTGTAATTATCTGGTAAAAAATACCACTTGAATGTTGTGTATAGGTCAATGAATTGGCATCAAGCCATGCTTTTAAATTAGCTATCTCAGAAGCAGGCGCTACGGCGGTAGTGGTGGAAAAACCACATTGGCCTGACGGTGATGATTTGTGACAGGCTGCCAGCACAAAAGGCAAAGCAAGGATGAAAAAAAATTTCTTTCGCATGTTTTTTTTTAATTAATGAATGTTTGTTTGGTTGTTTGATTTATTATCTTTTGATTTTAATTCTTTATATAATTGTTCATTCATTTCCCATTTGTATTGCATCCTGAAATAGGCGTAAAAAATCACCACAACCAGCGTGGCAATTATAACGGTAACAAACATTCCGGGTGATGTTCCCGAAATTTTCATATACCAGTCGGGCATGAAAAGCCTTACTACTATCACAAATAAAATAATTGGCAGTCCAAATAACAGCGCCATGGGAAATCCCCTGGTAAGTTTACTAATAAACCTATTATCAATTTCGCGGTTACACTCCCAATAGCGAAGAAATGCGGTTTCTTTTTCACTGATCATTTCGCAAAGTTAACCAATAATCAGGTTGTAGTTTTGCCAATTGAGTAATATTAAGTAGGTTTGGCTCACTCAAATATTTTATTGTGAAAATAGAACAACTTATCGTTCAGTATTTGTACAGCAACAAACAGGTTACACTACAGGGCATTGGCACTATTAAACTGGATCCTTCGGTGGCATTACCTGCCGGAAATGAAAAAGAAAAGGTCTTTGTAATGCCGGAAAACGCCTTTCAATTTGAGTACAACCTAAAGGCAGTGGAAGATGAAGGACTGGTAAATTATATTGTACAGCATACCAGGAAAATATTGCCTCTGGCATCCTCCGATCTTGAATCGTACGCTATCCTCGGCAGGCAATTTTTAAATATCGGTAAGCCGCTTGTAATTGAAGGCGTGGGTACCATTCACAAAAATCAGGAAGGAATTTACCAATTTACCCCGGGCGTTTTCATTACGCCTAAAATTGATGATTATCCTAAACAGTTGCGGGAAAAAAGGGATGAAAGCGTATCGTTTGAAAGTGAAAGCAAAGTAAATAACAGCCGCAGAAATTTGCTGGTGTCTATTTCCGCACTGGTCATTATTCTTTCAGGCTTAGCAATTTATTATATGCTGATGAATAAAAATCCTAATGAAACTGAAGAAGTATTGGCGCCTGTTGTACCCATTAAGGATTATGCCAAAATGGATACGATTATCAAAAAAGAAACAGACACAACTATTAAATTAGTCACACCCGCCATTAATAACGATACCCCTGGTTTTAAAATCGTTCTTAAAAATTACCCCACATCCGAAGCGGCGAAAAAAGCATTTCAAAGACTCACCTCTTATGGACATAAGCTGGTTATGCTGAAAGTAGATTCCATACATTACGAATTAGCCATGCCCTTTAAAACACCACTTTCGGATACGTTAAGAGCTAAAGATTCATTACGTGTATTTTTTGGCGGAAGCCCTTATGTAAAATATTAATCAGGATCCACATTACCCTGCCCATTGGCAGTTGGATATATTGATTTGCTTTCGTAGCTTCCATTTCAAATCAGGTAGCTATCGGATGCCTCTCTTTTTTCTGATGGGTTGCCAACCATGGCAGCAGGTTTTCAAATAATAAGAGTCAATAAAAGGTTGGCCACCTATCCGGTAATTTGAAATCCACCCCTTTCGCAATAGAAAGGAAAACTATCTGGATTTTGTGCTTACCTTCAACAAAATATTTTCATCCGGTTACTTCAGGAAAATGCGGAATATGGGCAAAGGCCTTGTGGCGGCTTTACAAAATTTCAAGACACAAAAAAATTGAGACAAGTTTATTGCCATGATAAAAAAATCAACTTCAATATCTCCAAAACTTACCAACGAAAATTCGCTTAAAACCCTTGTGGAAAACAGGACGGTTTACAATCTGGAAAATTGCGAACTCAATTTATTTGAGACTTATCAAAAATCAGCATTAGTTCCCTTACAGTTTAATGACCTGGTGGTTACCAGTATGCTGAAAGGTAAAAAAATAATGCACCTATTCGACAAAGAAGGCTTTGATTATTTACCGGGCGAATCCGTAATTATCCCCTCTAATGTAGGAATGAAAATTGATTTTCCTGAAGCATCTTTTGACAACCCGACACAATGCCTGGCTTTAGCTATTGACAACAAAAAAATTACGGATACACTTAATTTTTTAAACGAAAAATACCCTAAACAGGGGCAACATGATTTTTGGCAATTAGACGAAAATAATTTTTTCTTTCAGAATGATAAAGAAATGGCAAACCTCATTAATAAGATTATAAATATTTGCCAAAGCACATCCATATTTAAAGACACACTTGCCGATTTATCGTTACAGGAATTGTTGGTTAAGATTGTGCAATCGCAAACCCTGAAATCCGTTGAAGAAGGAAATGGTAAAATATCCAACCATTGCCTGTTGCAGATTATTACTATTATCCGGGCAAACATTTCCAATAAAATTGAACTTAAGGCTATTGCCAGGCAGGCAGGTATGAGTACTTCATCCTTTTACCGGTTGTTTAAAAATGAATTGGGAATCAGTCCAGTTGAATTTATTATTTTAGAAAAGATAAAATTAGCAAAACACTATTTAACTGATAAGAACATTTATATCAAAAACGTTTCTTACGAAGCAGGGTTTGAAGACAGCAATTATTTTATCCGGGTGTTTAAGCATTACGAAGGCATTACGCCAAAGCAATATCAGCAACTGCACAATAAAGAATAATACTATTGCTAATCATCCAAAAATTTCAGTGGTGTCAATTCCTTTAGTTCCTCTTGGGTAAACATTCTCGACTGTGTCAGAAAGCGCAATCCCATTGGGATTTCCAGAGAAAAACTTGAACCTCTGCCCGCAGCGATATGAATATGCAGTTGCGTATATTGCCAGTATTCAAATTGATCTTTGCTCATCCAGAATTCGCAGCCTTCAACCGTTCCCAAACAAACATCGCTGTTGCCCACTTTAAAATCGCCCTTCTCAAAACACATGGGCTGAGAGCCATCGCAACAGCCACCACTTTGGTGAAACATTAAATCACCAAATTGCTTTTTTAAATCATTAACTACGGCAATGGCTTCAGGGCTTATGGTTACTCTTGCAGTCATTTTTTTTATTTTAAAAAACAAACCGGCAGGGAAAGATTCCCCATCGGTTTGCAAAAGGTTTTTCAGAAATTTTTTTTTAAAAAGTTTTTTAAAAAAATCCTAATCTCTTTTTATCATAAGAAATCAGCATATTTTTTACCTGGCGGTAATGCGCCAGCATCATCAAATGGTTTTCTCTGCCAAACCCCGATTTTTTGTAGCCACCAAATGGCGCATGCGCTGGATAAGCATGGTAGCAGTTTACCCAAACACGGCCTGCCTGTATGGCACGGGGCACCTGGTACAATTCGTGTGCATCCCTTGTCCACACACCTGCACCTAACCCATACAAGGTATCGTTGGCAATGGCAATAGCTTCTTCGGTAGTTTTAAAAGTAGTAACACAAACAACTGGGCCAAATATTTCTTCCTGAAAAATTCTCATTTTATTATTTCCTTTAAATATGGTTGGTTGAATATAATATCCACCGGCCAATTCTCCGGCAGCTTCATGAATTTCGCCACCACAAAGCACTTCGGCGCCTTCTTCTTTGCCTAACTTTAAGTAAGATTTAATTTTTTCGTACTGGTCGTTGGAGGCCTGCGCACCCATCATGGTGGCGCTTTCTAACGGGTTACCCATTTTTATGGCTTTGGTACGTTCAACCACCCTGCTCATAAATTTGTCGAAAATACTTTCGTGTACCAAAATACGGGATGGGCAGGTACAAACCTCGCCCTGGTTTACGGCAAACATTACAGCGCCTTCGATGGCTTTATCAAAAAAATCATCATCCGCATCAGCAATGGAAGGAAAGAAAATATTTGGAGATTTTCCGCCAAGCTCCAGGGTTACAGGAATTAAGTTTTCGGATGCGTATTGCATTATTAGCCGCCCGGTAGTGGTTTCTCCGGTAAAAGTTACTTTCGAAATTCGTGGCGATTGCGCCAAAGGTTTGCCTGCTTCCGGACCAAACCCAGTTATAACATTTAAAATGCCGGCAGGCATTACATCTTTCAATAATTCCATCAAACACATTATGGAAGTGGGTGTTTGTTCGGCTGGTTTTAATACTACGCAACAACCCGCAGCCAGGGCTGGTGCCATTTTCCAGGTAGCCATTAATAAAGGAAAATTCCAGGGAATGATTTGGCCAACTACTCCAATAGGTTCGTGCAGGCAAATGCTAACGGTGTGTTCATCGTGTTCAGAAATAGTACCTTCCTCGGCACGGATTACACTTGCGAAATACCGGAAATGGTCAACACACAAAGGTAAATCTACATTTACGCATTCTCTGATAGGTTTCCCGTTATCAATGGTTTCTATCACTGATAATTCCTGGATATTCGCCTCTATAACATCTGCTATTTTATTTAAGATGCCCGACCTGTATGCCGGAGACGCTTTACTCCAGGTAGCAAATGCTTTGTGAGCCGCATCTAATGCTAACGCTACATCTTCTTTATCCGATCTGGCGGCTTTGGTAAATACTTTGCCATCAATTGGACTGATGTTATCAAAATACACTCCATTTACCGGAGGTACAAATTGCCCGCCTATGAAATTATCATAGCGGGGCTTAAAAGTTGGTTTGTTGTTTGACATTGCAATCGTTTTTTTTAAATGAATTACAATAATAAGTGATTCCCATTTTATTGTATAGCATTATTCGTTCAAATTATAGCATTACATTTTGACGAATAACCTGGTAATAATATTATATGCCCACCACCTGTTAGGGCGCAATAAAGTAGTTGCAATTTTATAAATTACCTGTTTTTATCAGCCTTAGGGATAGTATTATCAAAGGCGGTTTTATTTACCTTTACTTAAATTTTGCCGGAGCAGGTAAAGCTTGTTTTGTTCCGGAACTTTTACAATATTCTACTTCCCTGATCCCTGAAAGCTGCCAGACAATAGTTTCGGCTTTAGGTATTTTAAATTATTTATTCAAACAAATAAAATGATGGGAGAAAAAGATTTGGACAGGCTTTTGAAAACAATGAAACCACAACTCAATACCGGCGACTTTGTTTTTTGCAGCATCAGCGACTTGTCAATAGTAAAATTTAATGACGTTATTTTATTGTTTAAAGAACAGGAAGGGATTACAATCATTATCAAAAAAGAAACAGCCGACAATACAGGACTTGACTATTCCTTTACCGCATCCTGGATAACTTTAACGGTACACTCTTCCCTATCGGCAGTTGGCCTGACTGCTGCTTTTGCAAAAGCACTTTCGGATGAAGGTGTAAGTTGTAATGTTGTTGCCGCTTATTATCACGACCATATTTTTGTTGATAAAAAGGACGCTGTAAAAGCAATGAATATCCTAAACAGGTTTTCAGCATAAGGAAGACGGCGGAGGAATGAAGCCGGATAATATTTATCCGGGTAAAAAGAATGCTGCTGATTATTTCGGTGCATCGTTGTCCGAATGAAAAGGGGAATTTAAAAAGGCTGCTCTTGTAATACATTCCGGAACCAGGGCTATAGGTTTTTCAGTTGCGTTAACTGGTATTAAAAATGCCTGGTTCCATTTGCCCAAAGCGATTTTTAAAACGGGGTTATAT
>JAVHOI010000240.1:0-12285 GCA_036169975.1 Ferruginibacter sp.
CAATACATTTTATTTATTGATAAAAGAAAAGGAAGAAAAGATAAGGGTGAAAGACGTGGTGATTGACGATTACTTTTCTTACAAAAACGGAAAAATCGTTTATGCGGCATACCAATCTGATCCCCGGTGGGGAAATAGGGATTATAGTGTGATTCAGTTGCTTGACATCCATACCAAACAACAGCGGCAACTTGGTTTTAAAACAATATATTTTTCGCCGGATATAAATGGGGATGGCAGTGAAGTAATCGCAGTACAGGTAAACCCCAATGGCACCAACAACCTTCACCGCATCAATGCCAATACCGGGCAGCTCATTATGGAATTACCCAATCCACATAATTATTTTTTTACCCAAACAAAATACATCAATAACAATACTGCCGTATCCGCAGTAAGAAACCCCGAAGGAAAAATGTGCCTTGTAAAAGTTGATCTTGCCAACGGTGAAACGGCAAGGATAACCCCGTTTTCTTTTAACGTAATTGGCTATCCTTTCGTAAAAGGCGACACCGTTTATTTCAGCGCCATGAATAAAAACTCGGATAAAATTTTTGCTGTACGGTTGAGTGATAAGAAAATATTTCAAATCACCAATAATACAAATGGTGTTTACCAGCCCACGGTAAATGCGAAGGGCGAAATGTTGTTTAGTGTTTTTACCGCTGATGGTTCGAGGCTTGGTAAAATAAATCTTTCCACAACAACCTGGCAGGATGTGAGCGATGAAAACTTTACCAGTACACCCGACCTATATACCGTTGCTTCCCTCCGCAAAAAAGGAGCCGGCCTGTTGTATGCCCTTTCTGATACAACCAACACCGTAACCAATTATAAAAAATCATTTCACCTTTTTAATTTCCATAGTCGGCGGCCCGAAGCAGCAGATCCCGAATACAGTTACAATCTTTACAGCGACAATGTACTCAGTAGTTTTAGCAATAGTGTAAGATATACTTTCAACCGCAGCGACCGAAGCCATACCCTTGGCATTTTCGAAACTTATGCCGGTTGGTTCCCGGTAATAAGCCTGGGTACCGAATACAGTTTGAACCGGAGTATAGATACCGCTTATGGCAAATCAGTGCGATTTAATTCAGCGAAATTAAATGCAGGTGTATCAATACCGCTAAGTTTTGTTGGGGGAAGGACATCCAAATTTTTAACTATTGGCGGCGGCTACAATATTGAGCAGTTGTATTACAGGGGCATTGGCAAAAACGTATTTGATAACAGATCCGTAAAATATACCAATGCATTTATTTCATTCAGTAATGCGGGTCAACAGGCAAGGCAACACATCAATCCACGCTGGGCCCAAAGTTTTTCACTTTCTTACAGGGATGCATTTACGTTGATCAATAGTCATAAGTTTGTTGGCAACAGTTCGTTTTATTTCCCGGGATTATTTACCAATCATAGCCTTGTCATCAACGCGTCTTATCAAATAAGGGATTCTTTGCCCGACCTGTTCAGCAATACTTTTTCTTATTCAAGAGGATACGAAGCCCTTAGCACAAGGCGCATGTATAAGCTGGGGGCCAATTATCATTTCCCTGTATTTTACCCCGATTGGGGATTTGGCAATATCCTGTTTTTTCAACGGGTACGTGCCAACGCTTTTTATGACCATACCATTGCGCATGCAAGAGTAAATGGAATATTGACCGACATAAAAAACCGCAGCGCCGGTACCGAAATTTATTTTGACGCGAAGGCATGGAACGCATTGCCGGTAAGCTTTGGGATACGCTTCTCGCATTTGCTGGACAGTGACCTGCGAAACCCCGGCGTAAAAAACCTATGGGAGTTTATTGTGCCCATTGGATTGATACCGAATTAGATGGTAGGAGGTTTTATGGGAGATGGTTTAAGGTTTAGGGTTCAAAAATTAGTTATCAAAATTAATTTTTAAAAGATACTGGGCGTAAAAAAGCAAGTTGACCTAAATGATAACTTAAATGATTCGTCCTGTTGATCAGTATATTTAATTTATTCCTGTGTGGCTCTTTCGCAAAATCCCCGGTTGAAACCGAAGCATGTTTTGTGAACCATTCTTCGGGTTGCAGCCGACCGATACGATGTGAAAGCTCTGCATTTATTTCATCGCGGTACTTTTTCAATTCATCAATAGAAGGCATTTCAAGGCCGGATTTATCGGGGCTTGCAAGAAATATTTTTTCTAATTGCGGGTACAGTTTTTCGCCAAAACCAAGCATGGGCAATATGGCATCATTAACGGCAATCAGGTGGCCTGCCAGGTAAATGCCCCTGTTTCTGCCAGGTGCCACTTCAGACAATAGGAGTTCATGCGTAAGCGTATCAAGCAGTTTATTAAATCTTGTATTTTGCTTTTCCCATTCATCCAATACCATTTTTATAAATAGTTTTTTATCCGGCGGGGTTTGGTTGATTGATTGAGTTTGCATGTTATGGAATTTATGTTTTAAAATGGCAGAACCCTGTTTAGGCTGCTATCTGCAAGTTAATAAATAAAATATTATGGTTTAGGCAGATAACCATTTCTGAAATTGAAAACAATATTTCTGGTGCTGGCTTCGGCTGTTGGCCCTACTTCTACAGGTACAGGTGTCTGTATTTCCAACTACGGCCTGCCCGGAAAGGGAGCTCTTATTAAAGAGGTACCAGCAACAGCAAATATTTTTTAAATAAAATAAAAATGCCACCATAATTAAACAACGGTATCACGAAAAAAAATATTTTTGTCCTGGGGTTAAACCACTGTTGACACCGGCAAAAACGGCAGACGGCAGAACAGGTATTACTTCAGGGAAAAGATAGATGGCTTATGGCCGAAGGTTTTGGAATTGAACCGTTCAATAAATATTTTGATAAACTTATTTTTAAGGAATGCCGGATATTATCAGATAACTAATGACTCCCTGAACCCGATGCGGGATAACGGCCAATAAAACATGATTTATTGAAAAGAAAAAAGCCATTCTTCAAATGCGCCCTGCCCTCTTCAAAGCCGTAAAATAAAATGATTGGGTAAGATACTTTGATTCGCTAACTTAGTACCTCACCCTTAACCTTCATTCTTTATGAATCAAGTTCAAAAGTTACCCATCATACAGGAAGACCCCTGGTTAGACCCTTATGCGCAGGATGTTTATGAACGGTTTGATCGTTATAAAATAGCCCTCAAAGAAATTAAAGATGCGGAAGGAAGTTTGCTCCATTTCGCCAACGGGCATCATTACTATGGCATTAATTTCGATACCGAAAAAAATGGGTGGTACTACAGGGAGTGGGCGCCCAATGCCGATCAGCTTTATTTAACCGGTGATTTCAACGGATGGGACAGAACCTCACATCAGTTGAAAAGAAACCACCGGGGGGATTGGGAAATATTTCTTCCTTATGAAGCATTCAAAAATTCGTTTACGCATGGCAGTAAAGTAAAAGTAACCATTCATGCACACAATGGCGTAGTGGATAGGATTCCGGCCTGGATACGGAGGGTAATCCAGGATCCAACAACGCATGATTTTTCCGGTCAGTTATGGTTTCCTGAATCGCCTTTTGAATGGACGGACAACCTTTTTAACCTTGCCCAAAATATTCAGCAACCCATCATTTATGAATGCCATGTGGGCATGGCGCAGGAAGCTGAAAAGGTAGGATCGTACCGGGAATTTGCGGATGAAATATTACCCGGGATAAAAGACGGCGGTTACAATGCCATACAGTTGATGGCGATTATGGAGCATCCTTATTATGGTTCATTTGGATACCATGTTTCCAATTTCTTTTGCCCCTCTTCAAGGTTTGGAACACCAGAAGATTTAAAATATCTGGTAAATAAAGCCCACAGCCTGAACATCACCGTCATCATGGATATCGTACATTCCCATGCGGTAAAAAATATTGCGGAAGGGTTGAATGAATTTGATGGCAGCGACAGCCAGTATTTTCATCCGGGTGGCAGGGGATACCATGAAGGATGGGATTCTAAATTATTCGATTATGGAAAATGGGAAGTAAAAAAATTCCTGTTGTCCAATACACGCTTCTGGCTTGAAGAGTTTCACTTCGATGGTTACCGGTTTGATGGCGTTACTTCCATGCTTTACTTCCATCACGGATCCACTTCATTTGATCATTATGACAAATACTTTAAAGAAGGTGTGGATTGGGATGCGGTTACTTACCTGCAATTGGCCAATGAGGTGATCCATCAGTTTAAACAAAACAGTATTTCCATCGCGGAGGATGTAAGCGGAATGCCGGGATTGTGCAGGAAGCCGGAAGAAGGGGGATTTGGATTCGATTACAGATTAGGCATGGGCATTCCGGATTACTGGATTAAGTTATTAAAAGAGAAACCCGACGAAGACTGGAATATTCATGAAATGTGGGAAGTATTAAGCAACAGGAGGTATAAAGAGAAAACCATCGCCTACGCTGAATCGCACGACCAGGCACTCGTTGGAGATAAAACCATCGCCTTCTGGCTGATGGATAAGGAAATGTATTTCCACATGCGCAAAGACGATCAAAATCCGGTGATTGACCGCGGTATCGCTCTGCACAAACTCCTTCGCCTGTTGACTATCAGCCTCGGCGGAGAAGGTTACCTGAATTTTATGGGTAATGAATTCGGCCATCCGGAGTGGGTTGATTTTCCGAGGGAAGGAAACAACTGGAGCCACCAATACGCAAGAAGGCAATGGTCGCTGGCCGACAATAAAGACCTTAAATACCAGTATCTCGATAACTGGGACAAAGCCATGATACATACCATCAATGATAATAAAATACTGGCATCCGCAAATGCGAATCAGTTGCAAATGGATACTGATAATAAGGTGATCGTATTTGAAAAGAACAACCTTATTTTTATTTTCAATTTCAGCACCGCCAACTCTATTTTCGGATACCGTTTCAGGGCGCCGGAAGAAGGCGCTTACAACATCATATTGAATTCAGACAAAGACGAATTTGGCGGATTTGACAGGGTGGATGATTCCATTAATTACACAACGGACGGGGATCAGTTTATAAGTGTTTACCTCACCAACAGAACAGCCCTGGTGATGAAGAAAAAATAGCAACTATAATTTTGAAAAAAAACTCATGCCGTTCAACCACATGAGTTTTTTTATTTAGTATCCGTCCTCCCGATCCACTGCGTATTCAGGTGAATATTTTTTTTTTAATAGCTGTTGAATTGCACCAGCCTTTATGGATTTAGTCAAACTACTATTCCCTCCATTCATTTGATCAATTTTCGCTTGGCCATTCAACTACTTAACTTAACGGCAAACATCTGTCATTTAAAAATAAGATTCTAATCATTTTTATTAAATTCTATTTAATGAAATTTGCATGGGTGCATTTCAGGTGTGTGCAACTACCCCCGAATGATTACCTTTATAACAATTGCCTGCTTTATGAATTATTTGTAAAATAATTAAGGCGTATCATCCGAATTTCGATTTGGAAATATTCCTGGCCTGCTTCCGGTTTTAATAAGATATTTATTAGTTGGAAGGAGATGACTTTAAAATAAATAATTTATGAATTGGTTTACACAGTTGTTTACAGTACCTTCTGTAGCGCAGGCGGTCATCGTTTATTCATTGGTAATCGCTTCGGGGATAGCGCTTGGAAAAGTAAAAATCCTCGGCATTTCATTTGGCATTACCTGGGTACTTTTTATTGGCCTGCTTATGTCCTATTTTGGAATTACGATAAATAAAGAAACGGAACATTTCGTTAAAGAATTTGGCCTGATCCTTTTTGTATATGCGATTGGCCTGCAGGTAGGCCCAGGCTTTTTCGCTTCCCTCAAAAAAAACGCCCTGGCTAATAATGGCCTTGCTGCATCCGTTGTTTTATTGGGTGTAATCATTACCATCCTGTTTTATTACGCTTCAGGCACTCATATCTCTATCATGGCGGGTGTAATGAGTGGTGCTGTTACTAATACCCCCGGCCTTGCCGCGGCGCAGGCAGCCGTAAAGGATTTGCACGTGCCCGGTGTGGATACCGCTAACATTACCGTAGCTTACGCGGTGGCATATCCCTTCGCTGTTATCGGCATTATTTTGTCATTGATTTTATTGAAAAAAATACTTCGGATTAATATTGAAGATGAAAAAGAATTGCATCGCAAACTGGATTTCATTCAGTCCGACCGCCCACTTTCCATTGTTATCCGGTTGGAAAACAAACAGCTCATCGGGCAGCAGATTAGAAAAATTTTCACCATGCTGAATGAGCCGCTGATCATATCGAGGATGTTTCATAACGGGGCAATTATTACACCCACTCCAGATACAGTTTTATCCGAAGGTGATGTAATGCAGTTTGTGGCGCCAAAAAAATTAATGGAGAAGGTGAAATTATTAGTAGGCTCCGAAAGCGACATGAACCTCAGAACGGAGCCTTCGAGTAATTTAATATCCCGGGCGATAGTGGTAACAAGAAAGGAAATTACGCATAAGCGTTTGGGTGACATCCCTCAAATACAACACGAAACTTTAACCCTCACCCGCATTAAAAGATCGGGTATTGAAATGGTGGCCCATGGCAATATATTTTTGCAATTGGGCGACACCATTACTGTGGTAGGTAAGGAAGAAAGTGTAAACCAATTTACGCAGGTAGTAGGAAACTCTTTGAAGAGACTGGAAGCCCCCGACCTGGGACCAATTTTTATGGGTATTGTTTTGGGAGTAATATTAGGCAGCATCCCTTTTTATATTCCCAATGTTCCGGTAGCGGTAAAAATAGGAATGGCAGGTGGCCCTTTAATTGTGGCGCTTTTCCTCAGCCGTTTTGGAAACCATCTTTATCTTAATAATTATACCACCAACAGCGCCAACCTCATCATCAGGGAAATTGGTATCGCCCTGTTTCTGGCAAGTGTAGGATTGGGCAGTGGAGACAGCCTGACATCCGCTTTTAGTGATGGCAGCGGATACCGGTGGATTTTAATGGGCATTACCATTACGATGGTGCCTTTGGTAATCATCGGAATTGTTGCAGGCAAGTTTTTCAGAAAGACCTATTTTGAAATATGCGGTCTGTTAGCCGGGTCATGTACCGATCCGCCTGGCCTGGCCTTTGCCTTAAAAATAGCGGGCAATGATATCCCTTCTTCAACTTATGCAACAGTATATCCACTGACAATGATTTTAAGGATACTGGCTGCGCAATTATTGATTTTATTTTTTACCTGATTCATTTCATTGCATAAACTATGCCGATAGTTAAGGGTGGGGGATAATTGTAAAAATGCTACATCAGTAATGCGCTAAAAAGGCTATGCAGCAAACACTGGCTGTAGGTGTATTGGTTTCCACAATGGCCTGCTTTCGATGTTTTCTTTTTCCAGGGCAAGCCTTATATCTTCCCTTGTTACGCCATTTGTTTTTGAAGCATCTGCTAAAATGGTAGTTAGCCACCGGTTGCTAAAATAGCCATTAGGTTCCGTTAAAAATGAAATCCCTTTATACCAGACAGGTGTTTTACATAGTAATCGAAGTTGCTTCTTCTTTGCGCAATTTTATCTTTTAATACTGTAATTTGTCCACGGCCAATAATGGCGTATATATTTCTCATTTGGTAATTGTACCCAATTTGTGAATGCTGGTAATGAAGGGTCTCATCCTGTGCTTGGGTGGCTTAAAACCGTGCTTTTTTTATGCGATTTTCATTATCCAAAATTAATGCACTACCTCCGCTGGTAGTGATTATTTTGTTGCTGTTGAATGACAGTATCCCTAACTTAAACAAGCCAAAACCAAAAAGAGAAAAACTAAAAGTTGCATTTTTTATTTTTCCTCTGAAATCCTTATCCATGTTATGTTACAGCGAGTAGTTAAAAATACTGGGATCAGCGTTTAAAAAAATACATTCGCTTTAACACCCCTCCTTTTGCCACACTACCCTGTTTATATAATCCGTATAACTTAAAATAATCCTAACCACTTTTTCCGATACATTAGGCATTGAGTAATCGGATACCTTTCTATAATTTCTTTCCACACCTGTTTTCTGCTGCTGCAACTGAACAAGGCCCTGTAAAATCCTTTCGGGGTTTAAGCCTACCATCATCACCGATGCTTCTTCCATTGCCTCCGGGCGCTCATGCGCTTCCCGGATATTTAACGCCCTGAAATTCAATATGGATGATTCTTCTGAAATAGTACCGCTATCGGAAAGCACGGCAAAAGATTTCATTTGTAAGGCGTTATAGTCAATAAATCCCAATGGTTTTAAAAATTGTATTTCCGGGCGCATTTGAATTTTTTTCTTTTCAATCATATTCCTCGTCCGGGGATGTGTGCTTACAATAACCGGATGGCCATATTGCTCCGCAATCAAATTCAAACTTTCCATTAATCCCCGGAAGTTTTTTTCACTATTAATGTTTTCCTCCCGATGAGCAGACACTACAAAAAACTTTCCTGCTTCCAACTTTAATCGTTCCAAAACATTGGAAGAGGTAATGGAAGGTAAATAATGGTTCAGCACTTCAAACATGGGGGAACCCGTTTTAATAATCTGATCGGCAGGTAACCCTTCACGTAATAAATATTCCCTTGCAATATCACTGTAAGTAAGATTGATGTCAGAAATATGATCTACGATTTTGCGATTGGTTTCCTCGGGAACCCTTTGATCGAAACAGCGGTTACCCGCTTCCATGTGAAAAACCGGGATATGCCTTTTCTTAGCCGGTATCGCACACAAACAACTATTGGTATCACCCAGCACCAGAAAGGCATCCGGCTTTTCACTTTCCAATAATGGATCAATCTTAATTAGAATCAACCCGATGGTTTCGGTGGCGGTAGCGCTAGCCGCATCCAGGAAAAAGTCAGGTTTGCGAATGCCCAGATCATCAAAAAAAATCTGGTTTAATTCATAATCATAATTCTGTCCGGTATGAACAATAATATGTTCAATGGCGGGTGATGCATCCAGGGCCGCCATCACCCTCGACAATCGGATTATCTCCGGCCTCGTACCAACTACGGTCATTACTTTCAATTTCTTCATCTTTGAATTCATTTAAACATTTTCAAAAAAAGTATCCGGGTCATTGGCATCATAAAATTCATTGATCCAAAAAATAGTATATAATTCCTCCACCCCTGTGTTTTTAATATTGTGCGTAAACCATATTGGCATATCCACATAAGCCGGTTCGTTTCCATCCAATTCAAAATTCATTATTTCATCCGTGCCTGTTTGCCGGAGTTGAATTAAAGCCTTGCCCCTAATTACGGAAAAGCGTTCAATTTTCCTGGTATGGAAATGATTGCCACGGGTAACCCCAGGAACGGTAGTTGAAAAGGAAACCTGCCCGCCAACATTCAGTTTTATCACTTCTACAAAAGCCCCGCGTTGGTCAGTATGTTGGGTATATTTAACCGGGTAATGGTTTTTAATATCCATGTAGCACCGGAACGTATTGAACAAATTAACCTCAAAACGATTCCGCAGATAGGGTATGATGCCCTGCTGCAAATACTGATTCTTGTATCCTTCCAATAAAGCCAATATTTGTGATACTTTTATTTCCTGTGTATGCGCAACAGGCAGCAAAGCATGGCTGCTTTTGTTTTTTATAAGTGCCAATATCTCTTCCACCAGTTCACCTACATAAATCAACCTTAACTGTCCATCTACATCAATTTCGGGCGTTTCATCATGTGTCAATTTATGACAAAAAGTTGCCACTACCGAATTATAATAAGGGTGGCCAAACGGGCCAAATACATTTGGAATAACCAAACCGGTAAAGGAAGCATTTGCTTTATTGGCCCATTGTACTAAAAGTTCTCTTCCCTCCTTTTTCGACTTGCCGTATAAATTATCCCGTTCTTCCTGGGATGAAGACGACATAATAACCTGCGCAGTACTACCTGTCCGCTCCAGTGATGCGATTAAGGCCTTAACCAGGCCTACATTAGTTGTATAAATTATTCCGGGATCGTTGTGACGGTTCATTGCCGCCAAATGTACAATTACATCACATTGCGAAACGAACGCATCCAGGTCAGTTTCATTTTCAAAATATTTTCTTTGAAAACTAATTCTTTCAAATTCCCCGGGATACAAGCCAATAGTATTGTATAAATGTTTGCCAATAAAGCCTTCCTGTCCGGTTATCCCAATTTTCAACATTATTTATTATTTGTATGGTTTCGTTCCGTAAGAACGTTATATAGGTAGCAAGGTAATGGATATGTTTTTCCGTTCCGTAGGAACGTTATGTGGGTAGCAAGATAAAGGAAATGTTTTTTACGTTCCGTAGGAACGATATATGGGCAGCCCACGCAATGAATAGAATTTTAAGTCCCATAGGAACGATAGGTGATTTATTATTTGTATGGTTTCGTTCCGTAGGAACGTTATATGGGTAGCAAGATAATGCATATGTTTTCCCGTTTCGTAGGAACGGTATGTGGGCATATTATTAATCAATCAATTGCTTAAAGATATAGCGTTCATCAAATTCAATTTCGAATGCTTTTAAGAAGGCTACATATTCTTCAAGAAATGTTTGTTTCCTGTGATGTTGTTCCTGGTTTTGAATATACCTTATAACATCCTGTACATGACTTTTAGAATAGGAGAATGCACCAAAGCTATCCTGCCACGCAAATTTTTGATGGGTAAGATGATGAGCATTAATGAATTTAGTGCTTTCAGATTTTACAACCTGGATTAGTTGCGACATATGCTCATCCGGCCTGAAACCAATCAACATGTGTAAATGATCAGGCATAGTATTAATCTGAAGCATTTTATGTGTTTTCTTTTGAACCATTCCGGTAGTGTATTGATGTAACTCATCTTTCCATGAATTATGTATTAAAGCCTTACGGAATTTCACTGCAAAAACGAATTGGATATGTATTTGTGTATATGTATTTGGCATAACTAAATGATTTATGAAATAAAAATAATTCAGTTATTTTGTTAATTCAAATTATAAAGCACATACCGTTCCTATGGAACGGATTTGATCATCTTCATTTTTTTCTACCCACATGTCGTTCCTAACGGAACGGGACGGATCACCATTATTTTTTTTTCTACCTACATATCGTTCTTACGGAACGAATTGGATTGGATGCCCATACTTTTTTTTACCCACATATCGTCCCGATTGAAATGGGACGATACTGGCACCCATTATTTTTCAAATGTAATATTATTCCCCTTTCTGTAGGAACGCTATGTGGGTAGGCCACGTTGTGTTGGTAATTGCATTTCGTTCCGTAGGAACGATATGTGCTGATGAACGGTTTTTAGATAGCAAAATTATTTCATTCATTTAATGAACCATTTCATATATCGTTCCTGCCGAACGGGTGGCCGGGTACGCATCGCCACGAAGTGGATTATTTTAAAAAATAATCCACCTCAAAACGATATTCATCTTTCGCCTCACCCAACCGATAATCTGCCATTACCAATAATTTGGCATCGGCTGTTAATGCCTGAATGCTGCTCACATAACCTTGCGGGATATGGAGTACATCCATTTTCCCGGCATTCAAAATAAACGTAACTGGTACCAACGCTTTTGAAGGATTGTCCCAATTATCAATAGCAATTAACCGGACTTTAAAACTTCCTTGCGTAGCCGAAAACCAACGCTGCTCTATGCGGTGCCCCTGCCAGGCCCTTATAAAAGCCGTGTCTCTGTTTTCTATTATATATACACGCTTAATCCCCGAAGCATCAAAAGAATTGTTATACAACAACGTTCCCCTGTCATCAGAATGACAACCGCCTGTAATAATTGCAGGTTCCATAATCTTTGTTGAAATTAATCCGGGTATTGGGCTACATCCTCTCCAAACACTTCTTTCCTTATCAGGGCCAGCTTCATCAACAATTTTTTCATACCCTCCACACCCTGTTGCACGGCATTGTGCGAATGATAATCTTCTATTTTGGAAACGTCCTGTTCGCCTTCTGAAAAATACCGTGCATAATTCAAATCACGGTTATCTGCCGGGATGCGAAAGAAATTGCCCATATCTTCTGCCTTCACCATTTCCTCGCGGGTACATAAGGTTTCGTATAATTTTTCACCGTGGCGGGTTCCGATTATTTTAATTTCATTATCGGCATTACAAATTTCTTTTAAGGCCTGCGCCAAATTGCCAATGGTACCCGCCGGCGCTTTATTCACGAACAAATCACCCTGGTTGCCGTGTTCAAAGGCAAACAATACCAGCTCAACCGCTTCTTCCAGCGACATTAAAAAACGGGTCATATTTGGATCGG
>JAVHOI010000241.1:0-9688 GCA_036169975.1 Ferruginibacter sp.
TTTCAAATTCATTTCTTACGCCGTATGGTGGATTCGCCAATCCATTTTACAAGCGTTGGCAGAGCAGGGCAGATTAGTCCGCCTGCCTCAAAACAAAATTGGCACTTACAACAAAGCGAATAAAGCCTACATGGCTTTTGAACAGGAACATGAGCGTGAGCCATCTACCGAAGAGCTGGCGGAATTATTAGAGATGAGCGAAACGGAGATCAACAACATTTTTCAAAGTAATACCCGTCATACTTCCCTTGATGCCCCCGTGCATGAGGCGGAGGATGTAGCCATGGGTGATTTACTACAGGGTGGCGATGATACCGATGAGGATGTAATGCACGATTCATTGCGAAATGAAATACGCAGGGTTTTAAAATCATTAAGCCCAAGGGAAGCGGAAATCGTTAATGCTTATTTTGGACTGGATGGGGAAAATGGTGTTACCATTGAACAAATTGGTCAGAAGTATGACCTTACGAAGGAACGTATCAGGCAAATCAAGGAAAGAGCGATCAAGCGTTTACAAAAAGCAAGGTATAGCGGCGCTTTGAAAGCTTATCTGGGTTAAGATATTTTAGTTATTAAAGAAAATCCTTCCTTATTAATTGGGAAGGATTTTTTTGTCGCATAAAGTTTGCCAGTTTCCTTAAAACCATAATCAACTGGTAGATTTAGGGCTGTCATAAAATTCATTCAACCCTTTCATTCACCATTGATTAATGTAATGAAAATCTACCTTGATAAACCTTATTCATTTTTACGAAACTTCATCAATATGTTTCTGATGAAATACAATTTGCCTGAATACAAAAAAGATCAGCAATCAATTCTTTTATCAACATCTAAACTGTTTTAAAAACTTCCTCATCAATAAAGGGCTGGTTTCTTAAGCGCTTGCCGGTTGCTTTAAAAATAGCATTGGCAACGGCGCCACCAGTTGGCGGAAGAGCTGGTTCTCCAAGCCCTGTCGGATCAATTCCATTATCAACGAAATAGGTTTCAATTTCGGGTATCTCTTTCATGCGGATCAACCGGTAAGTATTAAAATTCTTTTGTTCAGAAGCGCCGTTTTTAAAAGTCAGTTTGCCATACATGGCATGTCCCAATCCGTCTATAACACCTCCCATCGCCTGCTGCCGGGCGCCGCTTAAATTGATCACCTGTCCACAATCTGAAACGGCATAGATTTTTTTCACAACTGGTTTACCGGCCCTCATTTCCACTTCGCAAATCTGCGCTACATAAGACTGATGAGAAAAGTAAACGCTGAAGCCCTGAAAAACCCCCGCCTTTTTTCCCCAGCCAGATTTTTCGGCTGCCATTTTTATTACCGTTTCCATCCGGCCAATATCATATTTGATGGCCCCCACCGGAGAGGTTCTTGCCTTAGCCAAAAGTTCCAGACGGAATTGTATTGGATCCTTACCTGCCGCCTCCGCCACTTCATCCAGAAAGGCCTGCTCCGCGAAGCCCAAAAAATTAGTGATGGGCGCCCGCCATGCACCTGTTGTAATGGGTGATTTATGCTCAATGGTATCTATCAGTAAATTCTCTACCGCACCGGAAGGAAAGTTATCCTCACGGGTGGGGTTACCCGCATTGATGCCAACAGCCCGGCATTTGTAACCTACCAGATTACTGCCGCTATCCAATGCCGCTTCAAAACGGTAACGCACTGCAGGCCGGTAACTTCCTCCTGTCATATCATCTTCCCTTGACCAGATTACTTTCACCGCCGCCTTAATGATGGAGGATAATTCCGCTGCCTCTAACACATAATCATATTTGAGCCGCCTGCCAAAGCCGCCGCCTAATCTTGTAATATCGAGGGTGATCTTATCTTCAGGAACGCCTAATAACTTTGCAGTCGCGGCACGAGCGCTGCCAGGTGTTTGTGTTGGGCCAACGAGTTCCACGCCATCCGGCCTTACATGTGCGAAAAAATTCATCGGCTCAAGAGGGGCGTGCGATAAAAAAGGGCATTGGTATTCCTGTTTAATAATTTTGGCAGCGGTTTTAAAAGCTGCTTCCACATCACCGTTCTTTCTGCGCACTACCGGTGTTCCATTATCCAATAAAGATTTAAATAAGTTGTTATGATCCGTAGTGCTTTCAATGGCTCCGTCATTTTCATATTCTATCTTCAATAACTTTCTTGCCTTCATCACTTCCCAGGTTGATTTGCCCACTACGGCCACATTGTTTTTGAACTCAACCACGTCAATAATACCGGGCATTGCTTTGGCTGCGGCCGCATCCACCGATTTTATTTTTGTGCCAAAAGATAAGGGGCGTTGTATCATTGCGAACAACATGCCTTCCCGGTAAAAATCAAGTCCGAAGAGCGGCTTGCCTGTTACAATATTTTTATTGGCTACATTCTTAACCGTTGTACCGATTATTTTAAAATCACCACGGTCTTTCAATTTAACTTCTTTGGGAAAAGCTATGCCTGAAGCCTGTTCGGCAAGTTCACCAAAGCCTGATTTTTTGCCCGATTTGGAATGAATTACAAAACCGTTTCCTGCCGTGCATTCTTCCGCAGGTACATCCCATCGTTTTGCGGCAGCCTGTATCAGCATATACCTTGCGGTAGCGCCGGCTGTTCTTAATCTTTTCCAGGAATGAGGAACAGCGCCACTGCCACCGGTAAGCTGCCGGTCAAATTTTTTTGTATCAAGCGCTGCCTGCACTACTTTTACTTTCGTCCAGTCCGCATCCAGTTCTTCCGCCACTATCATGGCGAAAGAGGTCATGATATTTTGCCCTAATTCCGGATTGGGTGAAAAGATGGTAACGATGCCATCGGTGGAAACAGACAGATAACTATTAAAACCCATATTGCCTGCAGGCGGCACATTATTAATAACTTCGGGCGTTTCGGCACCGGCGCTGAACCAGCTAAAGCCAAGCACGAGTCCACCACCGGTAATGGATGCTAATTTTAAAAAATCCCTCCGGCTTGTTGTAATTGACGTTGACATGAGATTAGATTTTATTGCTGGCTGATTTTACTGCTTCCCGAATGCGATGATAGGCGCCGCAACGGCAAATATTACCGTGCATGGTACTATTAATTTCTTCTTCGGTGGGGTGAGGTTTTCTTTTTAATAATGCGGCGGCCGTCATTATCTGGCCTGCCTGGCAATACCCACATTGCGGCACATCCACTTCATCCCAGGCTATTTGCAGGGGATGATCACCATTTGCAGAAAGACCTTCAATGGTGGTGATGGCGGAAGATTTGATGGTTGATATTGGCAATACGCAGGATTTAACGGCATTGCCATTCAGGTGAACCGTACAGGCTCCGCATTGGGCTATTCCGCAGCCATACTTGGTACCAACCAAACCAAGATTATCCCTCAACACCCATAACAAAGGCGTATCAGCGGCAACATCTGCCTTGTATTGCTTACCATTGATTTGAAGTGTATAAACCGGCATGATGGATTAATTTTAATGAAGGTTAAAGTTACATTATTTTCATAAGAATTGAATCGATTTTTTGAATAGGAACTGGTACATTTAATTTTTTTTCAAATGCAAATTTCCTCATAGCTCACAAGGGTATTTGTCATCTGCTTTGTTATACTTCAAACAAGGTGATTTTGCGCAGCGTTTTGATGAATAAAAATTTCAATATGGAACGGATCCCGGATTATAACAGGGAAAAACTGCCGCTACTGAATTACTATCAGGGCACTGATAACCTAATAGAAGGTGAAAATACTAACTGGGCTTATCTCTAAGATTTTAATCTAAATCAATTGGTAAGGCAATGGGGTTTTACAGAAAGCATTAATCTCAATTAAAATTTAAACAAAGACAATTTAAAAACTGGTCTTTAAATTTTAAAATTGGATTCAACAACCACTTTCTAAGAAGGTGGATTGAATGCAGCGCCCAAAGGGCTTTTTAAAATACAGCTTTGCACAAAAAAATACAAGAAAACCAATTTTAAAGGCAAAGTCGCCTTTATATAAAACCTTTAGAAGCCCGAAACACTTCAAATAATTTTTCATTATTTTTCCCCTACCCTGTTTGTTCGCAATTGCTCCAAAGCTTTTGATAATTCCGTTACCGGGCGTTTGCAGATTTTTTCCCGGCAAACATAAATGGTAGTCTGCCCATCTACGAATTTGTTTTCAAGCAGCGGAAGGCTCCCTTCATTGCTGCCACCAGACAGAAGTACATCGGGCAAATAATTTTCATCTATTTTTTTTCTCATTTCGCTATATTGATTTCCAATGATGGCAACTTCATAAGGCGGCTCCACAAATGCGGTTTCCAAAAGACCCCAGTTGGAATAATAAGCGATATTTTTCTGTACGTCATCCTTTACATTTACAAGCATCTGTCTGGCTTTACTGATATAGTCATCGCTGTAAAAATATAGTCCCAGTACAAAAAGATTTTTTGCCATTTCCGAATTGGAAGCCGGTATTACATTATCCACCACTTCCATTTTTCGGGAGATGAGACTTGCGTGTTCATTGTGTGTGTAAAAAAACATTCCCGAATTGGCATCATAAAAATGTTCTACTGCATACCCGGTAATTTTATTCGCTTCGATTAACCATTTTTCATCGAAAGTAGCCTGGTACAATTCAATAAAGGCGGACACGGTAAACGCATAATCATCCAGCAAGCCATTGATGGTAGATTTGCCCCGTCCGACCAGGTCATCCCCGCCTGAATGATTTAGTGGGGCAAGCGGGCGGGCCTTTTTATAATTACGTTTAATTTCCCCGTTTGCCTCTACAGCATTTTTTAAAAGAAAATCCGCATTTTTAATAGCAGCCGCTAAAAAAAATTCATCACCAAATGCACGATACGCCTGTGCGTAACCTCCCGCCATCAGGGCATTCCAGGAAGTAAGGATTTTGTCGTCCAAACCTGGCCTTACCCTTTTGCTTCTAAGTTTCATCAATTTTTCTTTCGCTACACCAATTTTATTTTTTAATTCGGTAATGGAGAAATTATATTTTTTTGCAATGGTTTTATCCGTCTCCTTTCTGAATAAAATATTTTTGCCATGTTCCCAGTTACCTGCCTTTGTTATATTATAATATTCCGAAAAAACCGGGGCGTCATTACCTAATGATTTTTTAATTTCCTCTATTGTCCATACATAATATTTTCCTTCTTCCCCATCACTATCGGCATCAAGCGAAGAATAAAACCCACCTTCAGGTGAAGTCATTTCACGGTTTATAAAATCAAGCGTTTCATACACCACTTTTTTATACAACGGATTTTTTGTTAGCTGAAAAGCATGAGCGTATAAACCCACCAATTGTGCATTATCATACAGCATTTTTTCAAAATGAGGCACATGCCAGTTGGCATCAGTTGCGTACCGGGCAAAGCCGCCACCAATGTGATCATATATACCACCGAATGCCATATTATCCAATGTTACCGTTACCGCTTTTAATGCATCAACGTTTCGGGATAAATAATAATACCGCATTAAATATTCCCAGTTGGATGGCATGGGGAATTTAGGCGCACGGTTAGCCCCGCCTTTTAGGAAATCAATTGCGGGCTTCATGCTGTTGAATTGCCTATCAAGATCATTCATAGTAAAAGTTTTGACTTCACTTTTAAAAGAAAAATTTTCAACACTATGAATCCCCCTTGTTATTTCTTCCGCCTGCTTTACCAATGTAGCAGGGTTTTTCCTGTTCATATCAACAAAATAACCGAGCATTTTGATCCAGTTATTTTTTGGAAAATAGGTTCCCGCATAAAATGGCCTGCCATCCGGTAAGGCCAGCGCATTGAGCGGCCATCCGCCACTTCCGGTTATCAGTTGCGCCGCAGTCATATACACCTGATCCACATCGGGGCGTTCTTCCCTGTCAACTTTAATAGCTACAAAATTTTCATTCATGATTTGCGCCACCACGGTATCTTCAAAGCTTTCGTGCTCCATTACATGGCACCAGTGGCAGGCGGCATAGCCAATACTGATGATAAGCATTTTATTTTCATCCTTAGCTTTTTTCAGCGCCGTTTCGCCCCAGGGATACCAGTTAACGGGGTTGTGGGCATGTTGCAGCAAATAGGGGCTGCTTTCATGTATCAGCTCATTTGTGTATGCAGGGCTATTTTTCATTTTATCATTTTTATTATTTTGTATCTGGCCGCAGGATGAATTAAACAGGGTTATCGTACTCAATATCATCATAGATTTTTTATAATTCATTTCAGGTATTTTTATTGTAAAATGAAAACCAGGTTATACTTCGCAAAGGATAAATTCGTGACTTTTTAATCTTTTATATTCCGTGTAAATTTCGAAAAACTTATAATGCCTCCTTCTTTTCTAAAGCTATTTTAAATGTGTTAACAATTAGTTTTAAAACCTTAGTGAATTTCACGAAAATAATTGGTGGGCAATTTGTTTAACTCATAGCTGTTTTCACCAAAACCCGCTTCCAATATCAAGTCTTTATTTTTGGTCAATAATGATGCACTGATTTGGTGCATTAAATGAATGGCGGCCGCTTTGGAAGTTTCAATAGTTATATTACTTTTTCGTTTTTCATAATTCTCAATCCCTGTGGCCACACCTTCCTGTAAGCATTCCAACATTTCCACCATGCGCCATTCATACCGGCGGATAATGGCATTGGAAAGGGTATCAATTTTACGACAAAATTGTTCATTGGTTAGCTCAGTCAAGGAAGCCTCCAATTGTATAAAAATAACTTTTATGGATTGTTGTATAGTCAACCCTTAAAGGCCATGTTTTATATATTTATTTATTATCCCAACCGCCTGCTGTTTGTGTAATAACAAAATAATTATGCAACAAACCATTACCATTACCGCCAGCATAAAAAGCTGGCCTCCATCTCCATTGGATTCAATACCGATGATGGTTAAGTGTGCTACAATCGCACCTGTCATTAAGCCAATGCCAAGCAATGCGCCTATAAAAATTGTGGAAGGTATCAAAAGCAATATGGCGGTAATCAGCTCCGCTACTCCCGTACCAATCCTGCCCCATGGTTCAATACCCAATTTTGTAAATAACACAACGGATTCAGGCTGAGCTGCAAACTTAAAATACAAAGTTTGTAAAAGTATAACGGCGGCGGCAATCCTTAATAGCCATGAAAATATTTTCTTCATTCGCATATAATTTTAGCAGATGATGGTTATAACTGACGCCTAAAATTACAACAGTTTTTCTTTCAATTCCGCCAAAAATGCCACCCGCCTTTTGCGGCAGATTGCGTTTGCTTATTTATACACGGTTAAAACAATAAACCCATCCACCAGCTTATGTTTCATTTTTACAGTTTGGAAATCAACATCAATATTCAATACCCTATATTTACGGCCCGCAATTAGCTTTTAGTTGGGTATCATTCTCATCTGTTTTTTTTACCAGGTGGGCGCTTCCCCGCTCCAAAACCTACCAGTACGTGCTTTGACGAATTTACCAGCGAATTTATCCCAATGTTATTCTTACATCAAATAGCTTTGCTTTCCTGCTGCTGAAAACTTTTTAGAAAATAGCCGGCGATAATGGAAAATATTTATTTTGGGCGTGGCTGGAGATACTCACAATAAAAGAAAAAATAATAGCGATAACAGGCTTCATTAGAATATTTTGATTAATTAATCTTTACCTGCAACTATTGACTACAACCTGATAAAAACCTTACAGTTTTCCTGTATTAAACCTGAACCATTATCTTTGCGGCTCGTTGAAATTATTTATATAATCTTTTCCCGTTGATACACATTTAATTTGAGGTAAACGGTTTATTAGAATCCGCAAAATTATCCGCGGTAATTTTTTCAAAACAATTATTATTTTTTTCACTTAAACCATCATTGAATGAGGGCTTACCTTAATCTGTTTGATTTTAAACAAAAAGTTGATTACAAAGTAGAAATTTTAGCAGGGCTTACGGTAGCTCTTGCACTAATCCCAGAGGCCATCGCATTTTTCATTAATAGCAGGATTATCGCCGCTTACCGGCCTATATGCTGCATTTACAATGGGATTAATAACAGCAATTTTTGGGGGCAGGCCGGGAATGATTTCGGGAGCTATTGGCACGTTTGAATGGGCGAGTTTAAAAACCTTTGGAAAAGTGCCCAGGCATGATTTGGCGGTAATGCTGGTAGTAACCATCATTACAGTACTGCTGCACAACCTTGCATTAGCGGTATTGATTGGCGTAATTATTTCCGCATTGGTATTTGCCTGGGAAAGTGCCAAAAGAATCAGGGCAAGAAAATATTTGGATGAATATGGCATTAAACATTATGAAATATATGGGCCACTTTTTTTTGGTTCCGTTTCCGCTTTTAATGAAAAATTTGATGTACTAAATGATCCACAGGAAGTTATTATTGATTTTCGCGAAAGCAAGGTGGTGGATATGAGTGCGATTGAAGCGCTTAATAAGCTTACTGAACGATATAAACTGGCAGGAAAAAAATTGCATCTGCGGCACTTAAGCGATGACTGCCGGCTATTGTTGAAAAACGCTGATGAAATTATTGATGTAAACGTTTTGGAAGATCCTTATTATAAATTATTAATTGATAAGGTATGACCCGGGAAGAAAAAACATTGATAAAATCCGCTATAATAAAAAAAATAGTTACCACCAGGGAGGCAATCGCGGAGTACAGGGAAATGACCAGGCCGGTGGAGCCGGATGTGGCCATTGGCCGCATCAGCCGCATGGATGCCATCAATAATAAATCGGTGATGGAAGCTGCTTTACGTGAAGCAGAAGCTAAATTAAAAAGCCTGTTGGCTGCTGCGGAAAAAATTGAAGATGCTGATTTCGGAATTTGTACAAAATGCAAAGGGGAAATTCCTTTTGGCCGGTTAATGATCATGCCGGGAAGTACAAAATGTGTGCGATGTTCATAGCCTATAATTTTACAAAAAGTTTACATCATTAAAAAGATGACAATTTTATACCTCCATGATAAAACTTGTTTTTTTTGTAAGCCGCTTATAAACCATTGCCGCAATTTTCATTGTCATTACAGTTTTATATTTCTCAATCTTAGCGCATTACTGATAACCGATACGGAGCTAAAACTCATAGCCAGGGCAGCAATCATGGGAGAAAGCAATAGTCCGAAAAATGGGAACAAAACACCGGCAGCAACAGGAATACCAAGCGTATTATAGGCAAGTGCAAAGAAGAGATTTTGTTTTATATTCTTCATTACTTTATGGCTTAATAATCTTGCTTTGGCAATACCGTTCAGGTCGCCTTTTACTAAAGTAATGGATGCACTCTCTATGGCTACATCTGTTCCGGTGCCCATGGCAATTCCGATATCTGCCTGCGACAAAGCCGGGGCATCATTGATACCGTCACCCGCCATCGCCACATTCTTTCCTTGGGATTGCAGCCGTTTTATTTCATTCAATTTATCTTCGGGCAGCATCTGGGCTTTGTATCCATCCAACTGTAATGTGTCACTTACAGCTTTTGCAGTATCCTCGTTGTCGCCGGTAAACATGATCACCTGCAAGCCTTCTTCCTGTAATGTTTTAATAGCTTCCTTGCTGGATGTTTTAATTTTATCTGATATCACCACAAAACCAATGGCTGTATTTCCTTCAGATAAATAAGAAACTGTTTTACCCAATTTTTGTTCGGCTTTTACCTGTTGCAACAGTTCCGGCATGATTGCT
>JAVHOI010000241.1:9788-12280 GCA_036169975.1 Ferruginibacter sp.
TTTACCCAATTTTTGTTCGGCTTTTACCTGTTGCAACAGTTCCGGCATGATTGCTACTTTTACCTGTTCCATCAATTTTTCATTACCCAATGCCAATGATGCAGCTTCCAACATACCAATAACACCTTTTCCGGTAACTGCTTCAAAGTTTGAAATTGGTTTTATTGCAATTTTCTTTTCTTCTCCGTAACGCATGGTGGCCTGCGCCAACGGATGTTCGCTGCTGCTGTTCAAGGCAATTATTTTTTCCAATATTTGTTCTTCCGAAAAATTAGCATTTGCCGGAACTACTTTTTCAACAGAAGGTTTTCCTTCTGTAACTGTGCCGGTTTTATCAATGATGACAATATCAATGGTATTCATTTTTTCAAGAGACTCCGCATTTTTAATGAGCACACCGGATTGTGCTCCTTTACCAACACCTACCATTACAGACATGGGCGTGGCAAGCCCTAATGCACAGGGACAGGCAATAATCAAAACGGCAATAGCATTTACAAATGCATAAACATAGGAAGGCTGAGGACCATATACGGCCCAAATAATAAAAGTGAGGATTGAAATACCAACCACAATGGGAACAAAATAACCCGAGATTTTATCTGCCATTTTTTGGATAGGAGCTTTGGAACGGCTTGCTGAATTCACCATTTCAATGATCTTGGCAAGCAGTGTTTCTGCGCCTACTTTTTCAGCCGTCATTACAAAAGATTTATTTCCGTTGATGGTGCCCGAGCTTACCAAATCACCTGTTTGTTTATCCACAGGAATCGGCTCCCCGGAAATCATGGATTCATCAATGATGGCATCTCCTTCTTTAATGGTTCCATCCACCGGAATTTTCTCACCCGGTTTTACCCGCAGCAAATCACCTTTTTGAATAGCATCTATCGCTACTACCTGTTCTTTGCCATCAACAATTTTTGTAGCCTGATTGGGCGCTAATTTTAAAAGTTCTTTAATGGCACTGTTGGTTCTACCATGTGCACGAGCCTCTAAAAGTTGCCCCAATAATACCAGTGTTAAAATAACAGTAGCTGCCTCAAAATAAACAAACACAGTTCCGTGCGCTGTTTTAAATTGAGCAGGAAATATGTTTGGAAAGAACAAGGCTACAATACTGAAAAGCCACGCTACTCCTGAACCAATACCAATGAGCGTAAACATATTTAAGTTCCATGTTACTACTGAGCGCCATGCCCTTTCAAAAAACATCCATGTTGCATAAAATACTACCGGGATAGACAATCCCAATTCCACGAAGTTCCAATACTTTAAGTCCATCAGGTTGAACAAAGGGTTATTGGGTATCATCTCCGTCATGGCAATGATGAAAATGGGTGTTGTAAATATGACCGCAATTTTAAATTTTTGCAGCAACTTTTGATAGGTCTTGTCGTCCGCTTCTACATTAGTCGCTATGGGAATAAGATCCATACCGCAGATGGGACAGGCACCCGGCTCATCCCGGATAATTTCCGGATGCATCGGGCAGGTGTACTGTGTTAATTTTTCTACTGACGGTTGCTCCACCAGGTCCATGCCACAAACCGGGCAATTACCTTGTTTGTTGTATGTCTTTTCTCCTTCGCAATGCATGGGGCAATAAAATACGCCTGAGCCTTTTACATTTCGTTTGGAAGCATCTGCGTTCTTTGATGCATGTTCCTTATGATGCTCATGACTGTCTTCACCGGGAATTGAAATACTATAATTTCCACCGCTGCTTTTCAGCGCCACCTGCAATTTTTCAACAGGAATGTGTGACTTCATCTCTATCACCGCTTCGGCTTTTTTCAAATCCACTGAAGCGCTGCTTACTCCCTCAACCTTGCTGAGTGCCTGTTCCACATGAGTCCTGCATCCATCGCAGGTCATGCCCTGGATTTGATAAGTGTGTTTCATTATATTTTATTTTAAGGCAACTTCTTTAATTGAGTAATGGCCTGCTTTGCTAAGTTGGGTTTGTAACTCTACCACATCAATCAATTTGTTCATTGTAATAACCGCACTTTGAGGATGCAGATTAACTTCAGCTTCGGTTACATCTGTCACTTTCAACAATGCTTTCTTTACATTGCTCACACAGCCTCCACAGGTCATTCCTGTTAATTCATAATTTTTTTTCATGTTATTTTTTTTATGGTTAAATCATTTATTAATTATTTTTTTTCGAACCAATTTAAGCAATGCTTCAGTAATTTTTAGAATTTGAACCCCTTAACTATTAAAACATATAAAATGCATTTTAAAATTTTTACTTATTTATTTTCAAGTCGGTGCAACACCTGAATTTGACTAAAATATTTCGAAAATTTCCCTGTTTGACAACCCATCAATTGCCTCATCAATTGCCTCCAGCTTTAGCCGGAGGATCAGCATCAAATAAATTTTTTTCTTCGGCTTTAGCCGAACTATTTAAAATTGCTATTTGCAACTGTATCAATTATTGAATCAGAAGTTTGCTAAAATCCATTTTTGGCTGAAGCCAA
>JAVHOI010000242.1:0-12184 GCA_036169975.1 Ferruginibacter sp.
GCGTATTTTTCAGCGGCAAAATTTTGTGCCTGCCGAAATCCATTATTTCTCAATTCTACAACAAGTGCTGCATCTGTCGCAATATTCCCCAGGTGCTTTGCCAGCATTTCATAATCGGCTGGCGCAAAATATAAAGCGGCATCTCCACCAACTTCTGGCAGGCTGGATGTATTGCTGCAAATTACAGGAAGCCCGCTCCATAAAGCCTCCAGTACCGGCAAACCAAAGCCCTCGAAAATGGAAGGGTAAACTAACGCTAAAGCCTGTTGGTAAATAGCCGGGAAATCCGCAGCCGATGTAAATGAACTTTCTTTTGCTGATGGTAATTCATTTAGCAATATAAGCCTTTCTTCCATTCCATTCCATTTCATCAATTGTTTTACTTCCTCTTTTTCTTTTTTCCCATCGCCAATTACTACCAACGGGATATTTAGTTTATCTTTTAGAAAAATCATTGCCTTACAGATGGTAATCAGGTTTTTTCTGGCCGCTATTGAGCTTACAAATAGAAAATATTTATCCGGCAAATTATATTTTTTCTTCACCAATGCTTTTTCTTCACCAGTGATATTTTTTTCAAAAATTGGGTTACAACTTTGATAAACTATAAATATCTTTTCAGGGTTTACCCCATATAAATTAACAAGGTCATCCCTTGTTTGTTTACTAATGGCAATTATCGCATCGGCTACTTTGCAGGCATTTTTTATTTTCCAGCGGTGTACAAAGCGTTCGTCAAAATGATAGGTTTCGGGAAATCGTTCAAAGATCAGGTCATGAACGGTAACAACTGTTTTAACCCCCGTATTTTCAATGTCACGGGGCAATTCATTGCTTACACCGTGGTATATATCAAGCCGGGCATTTGATATTTCTTTTACCATTCCGCTCCTGCGCCACAGTGAAGGGAATTTTTTATAAAATGGATTAAGGGGAAATAGGGTATTTACATTTTCAAGAGAATGTATATCGAATAATTCAGTGTGCAAGGGAGCAAATAAACTGTAATGATGTTGTGGATAATACCGGCTTAATAGGGTAATAAGCGAACGGGCATAATTTCCCAAACCCGTTTTGTTTTGAAAAGCCCTTTTACCATCATAGCCTATGTTCATATTGTTTGATGCTTAATAAGCATGCAAGATATAAAAAACCATTCGTAGGTGGAATGAAAGCAAGTGGCGTTTTCATTTAAAAACAGGAACCTAAAAGAGAGTTGGCAATTCACTTTTTTTCTTTTTGTATCTTGCGCCCGTTCTGTTATATAGTCCGGTAAAAAAAAGCCGGTTTTCAGATTTTAGAAAGAATGTTTTTTGAACAGCTATTCAAAATCCGCAATAAAATATTTATCGCTTTAATAAAAAATAAATTTAAATAATAGTCATTATGCAAATACAGGAATTAATACAGGCAGCCTGGAATAACCGGGGGTTATTGAAAGAAACAATGTATGCGGAAGCGGTAAGGGATGTTATAGAAGAAGTGGACAAAGGCCGGCTTCGCACAGCCTCGCCAACAGGCACCGGACCGGATGGTAGCATCAACTGGCAGGTAAATGAATGGGTAAAGCAGGGGATACTCATGTATTTCGCCATCCGGCAAATGGAGACGATGGTATTGCCTCCTTTTGAGTTTTATGATAAGATGAAATTGAAAAGCGGCTATGCGGAACTGGGAGTAAGGGCGGTGCCGCACGCTATAGCAAGATATGGCGCTTATCTCGCTAAAAATGTAGTGCTTATGCCTTCGTATGTAAATATTGGCGCCTATGTAGATGAAGGTACCATGGTGGATACCTGGGCAACGGTAGGGAGCTGTGCTCAGATAGGCAGGTGCGTACACCTGAGTGGTGGCGTAGGTATTGGCGGTGTGTTGGAACCGCTGCAGGCAAGCCCGGTAATTATTGAAGATGGTTGTTTTATTGGCAGCCGTTGCATTGTAGTGGAAGGTGTAAGGATAGAAAAAGAGGCCGTGCTGGGTGCCAATGTGGTATTGACCCAATCTACAAAAATTATTGATGTTAGCGGAGCCGAACCGGTTGAAATGAAAGGAAGGGTACCTGCCAGGAGTGTGGTTATTCCGGGATCATATACCAAAAAATTTCCTGCCGGCGATTTTGGGGTTGGATGCGCTTTGATAATTGGAAAGCGTAAAGCTTCAACCGATCTGAAAACAAGCCTGAATGATGCATTGAGGGATTTTAATGTGTCTGTATAGCAGGCATCTTCCTGCCAGGGGTACTGCAATTAATTTAATGTATCAGAACTTCCGCAAGGGCGGAACAGGGGGCTTAATTATGGAGATGAAATCAAACAATAAGGCGATGCCGGTAGCGGGATTTATCATTGCATTCGTGGGGTCGCTTTTATTTTCAACAAAGGCGATCATTGTTAAAAAAGCATTTGCGCAAACACATACCGATGCTTTAACATTGCTTACACTTCGTATGGTTTTTTCACTTCCTTTTTTTATAGGAGCTGCCATACTTGCCAGCAATAAGAAAGACAATGTTACGCTCACCGTTAGGCACTGGGCGGCTATTACGGCACTTGGGTTATTTGGTTATTACCTTAGCAGCCTGTTTGATTTTATTGGCCTGCAATATGTAAGCGCCGGCCTGGAGCGGCTGATACTTTTCCTGTATCCCAGCTTTGTGTTATTGATCAACGCGGCGGTATTCAGGCAAAAAATATCCGTCATCCAAAAAATCGCCCTGGCTTTAACCTACCTTGGAATAGGTGTCGCCTATTTTGGTGAACTGGGAATTGATTTTTCCAATCCTCATTTTTTATTGGGCAGCTCATTGATATTTATTTGCGCCATTACTTTTGCATTTTATATAGTTGGAAGTGGTAAAATCATACCCCTGGTTGGAGCTACTAAATTTACAGCCTACACTATGCTGGCCGCTACGGCTGGTATTTTTTTACATTTTTTAATTGCAGGAAATTATAAGGATATGCCGGCGGGTGAATCATTTTGGGGCTATGGATTTTTATTGGCAATTATCGCCACCGTTATCCCGGGTTTTTTAATTTCGAATGCCATGAAGCGGATTGGTTCCAACAATGTAGCGATTGTATCCGGCATTGGCCCTGTCAGCACCATCATACAGGCGCATTTCATATTGGGTGAGCGGATTTTTTTTGAGCAAATAACAGGTACTATTTTGGTAATCGCCGGCGTTTTATTAATGGGATGGAAAGGACGTGGTCCTGTCAATTGATTTCTAATAAGGTTTTGGGCGGATACGTTTTAGTTTTCTATATTTGCAGCCCTGCATGAAAAAGCCCGGGTGGCGAAATTGGTAGACGCACTGCCTTCAGGTGGCAGCGTTCGCAAGGATGTGCTGGTTCGAATCCAGTCCCGGGCACCAGATTTTTAAAATGCAAAAACCCGCTTTCAGAGCGGGTTTTTGATTCAAACTCAGGCAATTTTACAAATTTCCAATAATAATAATAATAATGAATTTAGAAAACAACATTAAAGGCCTGCCCGGGAGGCAGTTTTTTTAATACCATGATTTGAAATGCACCCACCCAAACGCTCAATAATGAAAACTTTGGTGCAACTTTATACCCAATTAAAAACTACAGCAATGAAAATACAAACCACCATTCTTTTAGGATTGCTACTCCTCGTAAAAATTTCCACCAGCGCACAAAACAACAATGCCTTTGCCATACGAACCAATATTGAAAGCGGTATCATCGAAGGTAATTACGATACCAAATCGGGCATTCAAACTTATTTTGGCGTACCCTTTGCCAAGCCGCCGATAGGTAATTTACGCTGGAAAGCGCCACTGCCGCCAGATAACTGGAAGGGCGTAAAGGAAACCAAAAAGTTTGGACCCAGGCCCATGCAAACGGTGGTGTTTGGAGATATGAATTCCCGGTCGGACGGCGTGAGTGAAGATTGCCTGTATTTGAATGTATGGACGCCTGCTACCCGCAATACCAAAGGCTTGCCTGTGCTGGTTTATTTTTATGGAGGAGGTAATGTTGCCGGCGATGCATCCGAGCCAAGGTATGATGGCGAAAGCATGGCCAAAAAAGGCATTGTGGTCATCACCTGCAATTTCCGCCTTAATATTTTCGGCTTTTTCGCTCATCCCGGATTAAGCGCCGAAGCGCCGTACAAGGCTTCGGGTAATTATGGATTGCTCGACCAGTTGGCAGCCCTGCAATGGGTTCAAAAAAACATAACCGCTTTTGGTGGCGATCCTAAAAAAGTAACCATTGCCGGCGAGTCCGCCGGGTCTATTTCGGTGAGTTATCAAATGGCTTCGCCACTAACAAAAAAATTAATAGCCGGTGCCATTGGCGAAAGTGGGGCAGGCATCAACCCCACCATGAGCCCGGTATCATTGGACGAGGCCGAAAAAACAGGTATTGATTTTGCAAAAAAAGCAGGCTATACAACCCTTACCCAATTAAGGGCTTTGAGCACAAGAGACGTGTATGAAATTTACAACGAGTCAAAACGATTTGGATTTCCGGTGGTGATAGATGGTTATTTTTTACCCAAAACAATTCCACAAATTTTTAACGCCGGAGAACAGGCGCAGGTGCCGCTTTTGGTAGGCTGGAATTCCGCCGAAATTTCCGGACAAGGCTTTATGTATGGCCAGCCATACAAAGAAGAAAATTATCTGGCCCGGGTTAAGCAGGAATATCCGGATGATATGGAAGAAGTGCTGAATTTGTATCCGCACAGTTCCGAAAAAGAAATTGAATTGTCGGCAACGGCCCTGGCTTCCGACCGCTTTATTGCATACAGTACCTGGAAATGGTTCGACCTGCACCGCAACAACAGCAGCCAGCCAGTGTACCGTTATTTGTACAGCAAACTACGTCCACCCCTGGCAGATCATTCATTGACGACAGGTTTGGCCGGCGGCACCGTTAAGCAGGATCCCAATGCACCCAAAGTGCCCGAAGCCTTAGGCGCACCACATGCCTGCGAAATTGAATATTGCATGGGCAACCTGCCGCTGGTAAAGGATTTTGCCTGGACAGCAGATGATTTTAAAGTATCCGAAACCATGCTGAATTATTTTGCCAACTTTATCAAAACCGGCAATCCAAACGGCAGCAAATTACCTGACTGGCCTTCAGCAAAAGCAGGCAATACAAATCCGCCGGTAATGATTTTAAACACCGAATCAAAAGCCGCAAACGCTAAAGACGATGCCCGCTATGAGTTTTTAGATAAGGCGTATAAAAATAAATAGGAAGGCGAATTCAATGCCGGTAGAAAATCTATGCCATTAAGGTTTGATTTAATTGCACCCTTTTTCTTTAATGGTGATTAATAAAATTTATATATAGTATGAAGAAAATGAATATCCTGTTATTTCGTATTTGTATTTTACGTTTTTCAAAACGTCCTGTAATACAAAGACAGGAGTAACAAAAACCTGGCAAAACATCAAATACAAACAATAAATGATTATCTTTTATTTATTACCTAAGGAAAGAATTGCTGAATTTGCAGGCACATTATCATAAAGCTTTATTTCTTCTATTGTCCTGTTGAGCCTGCTTTTTTCCGCCCCAAAAGCCATCAAATGGCTTTCAATTGAAACTTCAATGGAGGAACTCAATAAACCTGCATCCTGCTGTGCCACTGCCTGTACCCAATCCCTCACCAGTATATGGTCTCCGCCACCATGCGCATCCGATTTCATTTTCCAGTATGTCTTTTTCCTTGTTTGAAAATTCGTCAATTCAAATGTTTCCATGTCTCCGGCAATATCTCCTGTTGAACCCATTATCCGGGTCCTCCTTCCTTCATAAGAAACGTGCGCTTCCATTGAAAATGCTGCGGTAACGCCATTTTTAAAAAGCATGTTTACCGTAAGGTGGTCGGGCTGATCGTTATCCATCCGGTAAACACACCGGCCATAATCAGTCGTTTTTAATTTTTTTAAAATTATTTTATCCCATTTCGATTTATTTTCCGGTAAATCAAAAACATATAAGCGTTTTTTATCCCGCAAATAAATCTGAAGCGCTGAATATGGACAGGTAGATTCTACCTTACATCCATCCGTACATCTTTCAGTGCTTCCTGCAGGAGCATTGGCATTGGTAAACCATTGCAGGTTGCCAAAGCAGTGAACATCATGAGCGGGGCTGTTTACCAGCCAGCGGATAATATCCGTATCATGACAGGATTTTGCCAGAACAATGGGCGTGGCGTTTTTACTGTTTTTCCATTGCCCCCTTACATAAGAATGGCTCATGTGTATTTGCTCAATAGGTTCCATGTGTTGTACGCTGATGATTTTTCCAATCAACCCTGCATCCAGTACCTCTTTTAATTGCCGGAAGTAGGGCGAATACCGAAGTACATGGCATACACCTACAATTCTTTTGGTAGTAACGGCTTTATCCAATATCAGCCTGCATTCCGCTTCGGTAGGGGCAATTGGTTTTTCCAGCAGCACATCATAGCCGGCATCCAGTGCGGCAAGGCAGGGCTGTGTATGTAATATATCGGGAGTAGCGATTATTACCGTATCGGCAAATTTTTTTTTCGCGAAAATTTCCTTCCAGTCGCTAAAACAATAGTCAGTATTTAATTTAAATTTTAACCTGGCCCTGTATTTCCTTTCTTTATCCGGGTCGGCAACGGCTACTATTTTTAATTCATCAGGGTGCAAAATCGCATACTCCGCATAAATATTGCCCCTGTGGCCCGCCCCGATTAAAATGGCGGTAACCGGTTTTTTAATTTTAATGTGGCGCGGATCCTCAAATAAATCGTGGTGAAGGCCAAAGAGGGATGCTATTTCCTTCCACCGGAGCGTGGCGTTTTCTTTTACAAAAATTATAGACCGTAATAGTTTTCTGGAAGAAATAAACTGGCGTAAAGACATATCTTTTCTATTGGGGTTTTGAGTAAATTATTGAAAGTAACACATTGCAAATTTACGAAGCCTGTAAAAGCATTGTATTGTAAATAATTGTTTTAATTTTTTTTAATAAAAGTTTTGATGGGTTAAGGTAGTGGAAATGATATTATGTCAAAGAGGTTATCCGGTTGAATGCAAAAGGTATTCCAAAAAGTAGTTTGCCGAAAGGGTTTTAATAAAAATCAAAAGGGCAATGGAAAACCCGGAAGCTATTGCAGGCTAACATCATGGCGGCATTCATTTTTCAGGAATAACCATTTTCCCTTTTGGTTCAAATGCGGGGCAACGGCCTTTATGACAATGCGCCATAAAATAACTGACGACAAAAGGCACGCTGTAAAATTTATTTCACCGTTATATTCACCTTTATCCGGCTCTTACAAAGAGGCGTATCCTGAACAGGGTTATGGATATTTAAAACCGCTTTAAAGATACTAATTTAATTAGTATTAAAGTACTAAAATAATTAGTTTATCATTCCTACCTTAGCTGCTTAAAGCCATGGGATGTACATCAACTGCAAGACATATTTTAGTTTCCGCTACGGCACCTTATCTGCCAAAGAACTGGTGAAAGCCGCCGTGGAATTGGGTGTGCAGTCGCTGGCGCTCACCAATATCAATGCTACCTGCGATACCTGGGATTTTGTGCAGGCCTGCCGCGACGAAGGCATCAAACCCATTACCGGCGCAGAGGTGCGCAATGAAGACCGGTTACTCTATATTTTATTGGCCGCCAACAACGAGGGGCTTGGATGGATCAATGAATTTTTATCAGCGCATTTCCTGGAGAAGAAGCCATTTCCTGAAAAGGCAATGGCCCGGCATTTTTTTACCAGCCTGCAGGACGGCTTTGTTATTTATCCGCCTGGTGCGAAGGGCGCTGGCGAATTATTTTCCAATGAACGCATTGGTGTAAAACCATCCGGGGTAAACAAACTGTTTACAATGGAACTAAAAAAATATCCCGCTTGTTTCGTTATATGCCAGCCGGTTACTTTTTTGGATAAGCAACACTACAATGTACACCGGTTATTGCGGGCAATTGATAAAAATGTGTTGCTGTCTAAATTGCCCGTGGAAGCGCAGTGTGGCAAAGATGAAAGTTTTGTTTCGCCCGGAAAATTACTGGAAGCCTTTCAAAACTATCCGGGCATTGTTACCAATACTTATAAACTCATGGAGGCTTGCAACATAGAGATGGCTTTTCATACCGATAAAAATAAAAAAGTTTTTAGCGGTACAAGGGAGGATGATAAAATATTGCTGGCAAAGCTGGCAAAGGATGGCCTTTCTCTCCGCTATGGAAATAGTAAGCCTGCCAAAGCAAGAGTGGAAAAAGAATTAAAGATCATTGACCAGCTTGGTTTTAACGCCTACTTTTTAATTACCTGGGATCTGATACGCTATGCGCAGTCACGTGGTTTTTATCATGTAGGCCGTGGCAGCGGCGCCAATTCCATCGTTGCTTTTTGCCTGCGGATTACGGATGTAGATCCTATTGAACTGGATCTTTATTTTGAGCGTTTTTTAAATCCTTACCGTACCTCGCCACCCGATTTTGATCTCGACTTTTCATGGCTCGACAGGGATGAAGTGATTGACTATGTTTTTAAAAGATATGGCAAAAAGCAGGTAGCCCTGCTCGGTATGTACGCCACTTTTCAGTACCGGGCCATAGTGAGGGAACTGGGTAAAGTATTTGGTTTGCCCAAAGAAGAAATTGACCATTTGGCCGCAGGTGGCAGCGCCGGTGATACCATTCATCAGATGATTTTGCAGTATGGCAAACTCATTGAAAATTTTCCCAACCATCTTTCCATACATCCCGGCGGCATGCTGATTTCCGAAGGGCCGATTACGAATTATGCTACCGTCTTTATGCCGCCCAAGGGGTTTCCTACTGTTCAGTTGGATATGTTCGTGGCGGAGAATATTGGTTTGTATAAACTGGATATTTTAAGTCAGCGGGGGCTTGGGCATATTAAAGAAAGCCTTCGGTTAATCAAGCAAAACCAGCAGGTAGATGTGGATATCCATGCCATTGAAAAATTTAAAAAAGACAAGCGGGTATGCGGACAAATCAGGAATGTGGATACCATCGGTTGCTTTTATATTGAGTCGCCGGCTATGCGGCAATTGCTTAAAAAACTGGAATGCGATGATTATATAACCCTTGTGGCAGCCAGTTCCATTATTCGCCCCGGCGTTGCCAGCAGCGGTATGATGAAAGCCTATATTGAAAGGTATCATGATCCCAAAAATATTGATTACATCCATCCTGTAATGAAGGAGTTGTTGGAAGAAACCTTTGGTGTAATGGTGTTTCAGGAAGATGTAATAAAAGTGGCGCATCATTTCGCGGGGCTGGATATGGGCGAAGCCGATATACTGCGCCGGGCCATGAGTGGCAAGTACCGCGGCAACCAGGAGATGCTGCGGATAAAAGAAAAATTTTTCGCCAACTGCAAAGAAAGAAATTACCCTGATGCCAACACCGCCGAAGTATGGCGGCAGATAGAAAGTTTTGGCGGGTATAGTTTTAGCAAGGCGCACTCCGCTTCCTTTGCGGTGGAAAGTTACCAGAGTTTATTTTTAAAAACCTATTATCCCAAAGAATTCATGGTAGCTGTCATCAATAATTTTGGTGGCTTTTACAGCAGGGAATTGTATTTTTTAGAATTGCGGAAAACAGGTGCATCCATTCATTTGCCTTGTGTAAATGAAAGTGACTACTATACCAATATCAAAGGCAATGATGTATATGCCGGATTTGTACACATAAAATTTTTGCAGCAGGAAATGGCGGAGAAAATCATTGACGAAAGAAACAGGTCGGGTGCCTACCTGCACCTACAGGATTTTATTGAACGCACCAATATCACCAAAGAACAATTGAATATGCTGGTGAGCATTGGCGCTTTCCGGTTTACCGGAAAATCAAAAAAGCAGTTGCTTTGGGAAGCGAATTTTTTGCAGAAAAAAAACACAATGCATATCCCTGCCGTGCAGTCCCTGTTTCATGAAAAGCCGATGAACTTCACCTTGCCGGTATTAATGGATAACCGCACTGATGACCTTTATGATGAAATGGAGTTGCTGGATTTTCCGCTCTGCAATCCGTTTGAAATGGTAAAGGATGATCCGCATAAATACATGCTGGCAAAGGATTTGGAGCACAATTTTGGAAAGATAATAAAGGCGCTTGTTTATTTTATAGATTATAAAGTAGTAACCACCGTGCGAAACGAAAGGATGTCATTCGGAACTTTTCTGGATGTAAACCTTGACTGGATAGACACGGTTCATTTTCCGGATTCGTTAAGCCGTTACCCACTAAGGGGGCGGGGGTTTTATCTGGTAACGGGGATGGTGGTACGTGATTTTGGCGTGTATAGCCTGGAAGTGATTAAAATGGTAAAGGTGGGGTATAAGGAAAGGAGCTATGCAAATTTGTAACCTCATTCCCCGCCCCTTCCTAAAGAGAGGGGGCATGGACTCTGAAGGCGCAAAGGGTTTTTCGGGTAGATAATATCAGTACCCTTTTGGCAAGGGAGCTTGATTTAACTCAAATGATTTGAATTGGAATAATGAAATCTAATTCGTGTAATTCGTGAAAAAAAACCATGATTTTAACTAACAGGCATATCGCCCATTTAGACCTCGATTCATTTTTTGTGTCGGTGGAATGCCTGCGCAACCCCAGGCTAACAGGCAAGCCCGTATTGATTGGTGGCAGTGGCGACAGGGCGGTAGTAGCATCTTGTAGCTATGAAGCCAGAAAATTTGGCATCCATAGCGCCATGCCCATGAAAGTAGCACGCCGCTTATGTAGCCATGCCATTATTGTAAGGGGCGATATGGAACAATACAGCAAGTACTCCGGCCTTGTAACGGATATTATAAAAGATACCGTTCCGCTTTTTGAAAAGGCGTCCATTGATGAATTTTATGTGGATATGACGGGCATGGACAGGTTTTTTGGCTGTAGCAAATTCACCGGTGAGTTAAAAAAAAAGGTGATCAGGGAAAGTGGCCTCCCCATTTCTTATGCGCTGGCAAGTAATAAACTGATTAGTAAAGTAGCTACCAACGAAGTAAAGCCAAACGGGCAGATTGAAATCCCTTTTGGCAATGAAAAATCTTTTTTGGCGCCGCTAAGCATTGCAAAGATTCCGGGCATTGGCAAACAAACAGCTTACCTGCTTTTAAAAATGGGTGTAGAAACGGTGCAGGTGCTAAGCGATATCCCGGTAGAAATGTTACAAAACCTGTTGGGGAAAAACGGTACGGACTTGTGGCGCAGGGCTAACGGCATAGACGAAACGCCGGTGGTTCCTTTTCATGAACAAAAATCTATTTCTACGGAAAATACTTTTCAGACGGATACCATTGATATGCGATTTTTAAATAGCGAGATGGTGCGTATGACGGAACACATCGCCTTTGAATTGCGCAAACAAAATAAACTAACCGGCTGTATAACGGTAAAGCTCCGGTACTCCAATTTTGAAACATTCACCAAACAGCTAACGGTACCTTATACCAATGCGGATCATGTATTGCTAAAAACAGCGAAAGAGTTATTCGCCAGGTTGTACGACCGCCGGATGTTGATACGTATGATTGGGATACGCTTTACAAATTTAATTCCGGGCAATTACCAGATCCGTTTGTTCGAAGACACGCAGGAAATGATTAAACTGTACCAGGCGATTGATAGTGTGAAAAAACAATTTGGCGAAAAATTTTTAATAAAAGCCGCGGGGATTTAAGCGCTGATTACTAAAGGTGGCAAATCAGCATATTCAAACGTTTCAGCAGGATCCGGTGCCTCTCTGAAATCTTTTACAATGGTACACGCCTCCATCTCCCGTGCAGGAAATTGAAAGTGCCCGATGGTGGAAATTTGTGCTTCATCCGGGTTACCCGATAACCATTGCCAGGCAAGGTTTTCAGTTAATATGGCAGGCATTCTTTTCCTGGTATTGTGTATTTGTTCCATCAGCGGGTTGGCTGCGGTGGTTACTATTGCACAAGTATCCACATGTTCTCCTGTAGCCTGGTCTGTCCATGGATTGTATATCGCGGCCATGTAAAAATATTCACTACCCTTCACGCCTATATGGTATGGGTATTTCACCGCTGTCTTTATTGGCTTACCCGTTTTTTTTCCAATAGGAAACACATGCCGCCATTCGTAAAACCCGCTGCTCAACACGAGGCACCTTCGGTGCAATGCCGCATCGCGGTAAATTTTATT
>JAVHOI010000243.1:0-6221 GCA_036169975.1 Ferruginibacter sp.
GTAAACGCCCTTAATGCATGCTGCATTTTTAAACCCAACTGACCCAATACGCCCGCAGGAATATCCATTGGATTTTGTGTGCAAAAAAATATGCCAATCCCTTTGGATCGGATTAATTTAATAACTGTTTCAATTTGTTGAAGCAATGCACTGCTTGCTTCCTGAAAAATCAAATGGGCTTCATCAATAAACAATACAAGTTTTGGTTTATCAAGGTCGCCTTCCTCGGGGCAGCTCGCATAAAGTTCCGCCATCATTTGCAACATAAAGGTGGAGAATAATTTTGGCCTGTCCTGCAAATCGGTTACCCGCAAAACATTGATTACACCTCGTCCCTTATCATCAATCCGCATCAGGTCTTCCACCTCAAAACTCTTTTCACCAAAGAACACATCCGCCCCCTGCTGTTGTAGTTCAATCACTTTTCGTAAAATCGTTCCTGTACTGGTTGTAGATATTTTTCCATAAACTTTTTCCAAATCCACTTTTCCTTCATCACCGATATATTGCAACACTTTAATGAAATCCTTCAAATCCAATAAGGGCATTTTCGCATCGTCGCAATACTTGAAAATCATGGCCACCACACCGCCCTGCGTATCATTTAACCCCAGTATTTTACTAAGCAATACCGGCCCAAACTCGCTCACAGTAGCCCTTAGCCGCACCCCCTTTTGATCGCTTAATGTCAATAACTCGGCCGTAAATTGTTCCGGCTTATACGCCATATTTATTTTTTGGTAACGGTCGTTAACTTTCTCATTCGCGGATCCCAGGGCGGCAATACCGCTCAGGTCGCCCTTTATATCCATCAGCAAAACAGGTACGCTCGCATCACTCAAAAATTCGCTGATCATCTGCAGCGTTTTCGTTTTTCCAGTACCGGTAGCGCCTGCAATGAGGCCATGGCGGTTCATGGTTTTTAAGGGAAGATATATACCTGCATCGGCCACCACTTCCCCGTCTAATACTGCGGCGCCTATTTTTACCGATTCGCCTTTAAATGTATAGCCGGCTTTGATTATTTCTATAAATCCATCTTTTTTTGCCATGATAAAAAATTTTTGGAAAGATACAAATGGTATTGGAAATTTCACCAATAGAAAAATAAAATATCCTGACTATTTTACATGTACCTCAAGGAATGTGATGAGGTAGTAATTACAAGCAGCAAAATGAGTTGTATGGTTTTAAGCTAAGAGTTAGGCTTTTGCAATTGTCAATATTTATTATTTTAAAAAGTGAAAAGGCAATTCGCTTTTGTAAAATAGAGGATCTATTTAAAATAATGGAATGCCATCCCGGAGGTATTTTAGTGCAAACGAATGGTCAGGATTATAAAAGGCTGATGGATTAAAAAGAAAACGTCTTTTTCAACAGCAGGCTTTTCAGCTTTCCTTTTTTACGGGTTTGTTTTTCAAATTTTTTACCTTTAAGATAATAGGTAATCACTTCTTTTGTTTTAGGCTCAACAATAAAGTACTCCTTCACTCCATTTCTTTCATACACATTGCGTTTGGTGATTTTATCATTCTTTACACTTCCGGGAGATAAAATTTCAATAATTAAATCAGGAGCGCCTTTTATTTTTCCATCTTTAATAATATCTAAATTTTCTTTGGCAATAAAAATAATATCGGGTTGGAAGGCATTGGCCGTATCTAAAAAAACATCAATTGGGGCAGCTACACATTTACCCGCATTAGTATTTATTACCACGTTAAAGATGGATGCGGAAAGTTCAAGGCTAAGTTCCTGATGAAAAAAATTGGGTGCTGGTGACATATATAAAGTGTTTTCAATTACTTCGCACAAAAGCCCTTCGGGCAACAGTTCGAATAACTCCACCGCGGTGCGGGGCAATTTTTCCATTATTTTTATCCGGCTGCTCATAAATTAAAATTACAAAAAACTATTTACCTCTTATCAAAAAGAAACGCTTTCTTTTTTATCTCCATTTTATCTCCCTACATTTGGCATTCAATAAAATAAAAATATGAAAACAAGAATCTTTTACCTTCTCCTGATGATGGCCACCTTTTCGGCCACGGCACAAAAAGTAGCTTACACCGAATACAATTTAAAAAATGGATTGCATGTTGTTTTGCACCAGGATAAAACGGCTCCCGTTGTAGCGGTATCGGTAATGTATCATGCAGGCAGCAAGGATGAACAGCCCAACCGCACAGGCTTTGCGCACTTTTTCGAACACCTGTTGTTTGAAGGCACCGATAATATTAAGCGGGGCGAGTTCATGAAAATCGTAAGCAGCAATGGCGGGCAAAACAATGCCAATACTACCCAGGACCGCACTTTTTATTATGAAGTATTTCCATCCAACCAGGTGGCTATGGGTATATGGTTAGAAAGTGAAAGAATGATGCACCCGGTAATAAATGAGATTGGCGTTAAAACACAAAATGAAGTAGTGAAGGAAGAAAAAAGGATGCGGGTGGATAACCAGCCTTATGGTAATTTTTTAAATGAAATAATGAAACGCCTGTTTACCAAACATCCCTATACCTGGACACCAATTGGTAGCATGGCCGATCTTGACGCCGCAACACTGGATGAATTTAAAGCCTTTAATAAAAAATATTATACGCCTGATAACGCGGTGCTGGTAATTGCCGGTGATATTGATATTGCAAAAACAAAAACGCTAGTAGAAAATTATTTCGCCGATATACCTTCCGGCCCGGCTATTACGCGGACTACCGCAAGGGAAGATCCCATTACAAAAGAATTTATTGATACGGCTTATGACAGCAATATTCAGATCCCCGCTATTTTAGCGGCTTACCGGGTACCGGGAGTAACAAGCAAAGAATCAAAAGCGCTTGAAATGGCTTCCGCTGTTTTAAGCCAGGGCAACAGCAGCCGCATGTTTAAGAAAATGGTAGATGATAAAAAGAATTCGCTGCAGGTAGGTTCGTTCAATTATTCACTGGAAGATTATGGCGCCTACATAACTTACGCATTACCCAATAATAACACGCCATTGGATACGCTGCTAAAAGATATGGATGACGAAGTGGTAAAATTACAAACTAACCTTATCACCGAAACTGAATTTACCAAATTGCAAAATCAGTTTGAAAACGACTTCATTGGTAAGAACAGTAAAATGCTGGGTGTAGCCGAAAACCTGGCCAATGGATATACTTTTTATAAAAACACCAATAACATTAATACCGAACTGGATGAAATAAGAAAAATTACCAGACAGGAAATTCAGGATGTAACTAAAAAATACCTCAATAAAGATCAACGGATAGTTTTGTATTATTTACCAAAAAAATAATCAGGCAATCCTCTTATTTCCTTCAATCAATATAATACATCGTATAAAATTTATTAAATGAAAAAATTAATTATAGTCGCATTGAGTGTTGTTTTTTTACAGCAGGGTATTGCGCAAATAAAAGTTGACAGATCAAAGAAACCCGCAGCCGGCGCGGCTCCCGTGGTTTCGATAAAAGACCCCGTAATATTTACCCTGCCAAATGGCATGACGGTGTTGGTGGTAGAAAACCATAAACTTCCAAAAGTAACCGCTTCATTAAATATTGATGCCGGTCCAATCCTGGAAGGGAAAAAAGCAGGCCTGGTAGATTTAATGGGGCAGATGCTGGGCGAAGGAACCAAAACAATGACGAAAGATAAATTTGATGAAGCTGTGGATATTATTGGCGCACAGGTAAACCTTTATTCAGCCGGCGGTTCGGCAAGCGCATTGACAAGGTATTTTGAAAAAGCATTTTACCTAATGGCAGATGGCATAAAAAACCCTTCATTTCCACCAGCCTCTTTTGATAAATTAAAATCACTAACCATCACCGGGTTAAAAACGAGTGAAAAAAGCGCACCTGCCATCGCGGCAAGGGTTAACCAGGCATTGAGCTATGGCAAACAAACCGCGATGGGTGAATTTACAACAGAAGAAAGCGTAAAGGGATTAACGCTGGATGATGTAAAGGCGGCTTACAAAAACTACATCACGCCATCCCGCTCTTACCTGACATTTGTTGGAGATATAACTCCGGCTGCCGCCAAAATTTTGGCTACCAAAACATTTGGTAAGTGGACAGGAAAAAAATTAATCCTTCCGGCCATTCCGCTGGTTCCCAATCCGGTAAAAACAGAAATTGATTTTGTGGATGTACCCACTGCCGTTCAGGGCGAATTGAATATGGGCAACCTGATAAGCAATTCAATGAATAATAAAGATTACCATGCTTTATTGCTGACCAATCAAATATTGGGTGGAGGATTTGAAAGTAAATTGTTCATGAACCTTAGGGAAAAACATGGTTTTACTTATGGCGCTTATTCAAGAATTGGCGGTGGCCGCTTTCAAAGCCTGTTTACCGCGAATGCGGCAGTACGTACCGATAAAGTAGATAGCGCCGCGGCGGAAATGGTAAGTGAAATATTAAACATGAGAGACGGAAAAATTTCGAAGGAAGAACTGGATGTTGCCAAAGCTAAATTCAACGGCTCATTCGCATTGGGCATGGAAGACCCTGCACGTACCGCCACTTATGCTTCCAACATTCTTATCAATAATTTACCTAAAGATTTTTACCGGACTTATTTACAAAAAATAAATGGTGTAACCGTAGCTGATATACAGCGGGTATCAAGGCATTATTTGCAGGAGGCCAATTCCAGGATTGTGATTGTTGGTAACGGTGATAAAATTTTACCCAAATTAATGAGGCTCGGCTACCCGATAAAAAAATATGACCGGTATGCGGAACCTGTTATAGAAAAACCAAGCGATAAAAAAGTAAATGAAACCGGCAAAACAACGGAAAATATATCCGCGGCAGAAATTGTGGACAGCTATTTAAAAGCCATTGGCGGCAGGGAAGAAGTTAAAAAAATTAATACCATATCTTCTGTAATCGGGATTGAAATGATGGGCCGTACATTTGATGGCGTAGAGAAAAAAATGAATCCCAACATGCAGGTGCTGGAATTAAAAATGGGTGCGATGACTGTAATGAAATCAGTGTTTGACGGTAAAGCCGGTTTTCAGCAGCAAGGCTCTCAAAAAAAAGAATTATCCCAAAAAGAAATCAAGGAGGCGCAGGATGAAAAAGGCGTTATCCCGCAATTGTATTACATCACCAACACAGACTACAAAACCGATTACATCGGTACCGGAAAAATAGAAGATGAAGACACGTATCGCTTAAAAGTAGTGATGCCAAGCGGAAGGACATCTGTTCAGGAATATGCCATAAAAACAGGCCTGCTGTTAAAAGAGGAAACCACTTCCGTGCAGGGCGATGCCGAAATACCGATGACGGTTGAGTATAAAAATTACAAGAAAACCGGAACGCTGCTATTACCAACTGAAGTAAACAGAAATGTAGGGGGACAGGAAATCCCTTTGAAGTATAAAGACATCAAATTAAATGAAGGCGTAACTGAAGCTGATTTTAAATAAACATTTTCCTTTCTTAAATCATAAGCCGTCTCATCAACAGAAGAGGCGGTTTTTTTATGCCTAAAAAATATTCGGCAGCCCTTCAAAAATGAAAACATAAATTCTTTTCTAACAGTTACATAACTACCTTTAACAAAAAAATAGGCATTATATTAGCTACATCAAATTTGAAATAATTTTATTTGCCATTAAACTATTAAAACATGGAAGCAGCAAAATCCAAAATATTATTGTGTGAAGATGATACCAACCTGGGGATGGTATTAAAAAACTATTTGGAATTGAATGATTATGATGTGATACTGGAAAGGGATGGCAAGCTTGGCCTTGCTGCATTTCAGCGTGAAAAATTTGATATATGCCTGTTGGATGTAATGATGCCCAACATGGATGGTTTCGCACTGGCGGAAGAGATCCGTGATATCAATCCTGATGTGCCTTTGTTTTTTCTTTCAGCAAAAACAATGAAAGACGATATAATACAGGGCTACAAACTGGGCGCCGATGATTATATCACCAAACCATTTGATAGTGAAGTACTGTTGCTAAAAATAAAAGCCATATTAAAGCGCAATGAAGAACTTCACCGGGAAGAAGTGAATGCGGAATTTGACATGGGCAAATACCACTTTAATCCACGCCTTAGAGAGCTGACATTTGATGGTAAAGTACAGGTGTTATCTCCTAAAGAAAACGAATTATTGAAAATGCTTTGTGAGTATAAAAATGATTTGTTATCAAGAGAAATAGCCTTAAAGAAAAT
>JAVHOI010000243.1:6321-12174 GCA_036169975.1 Ferruginibacter sp.
TGCTTTGTGAGTATAAAAATGATTTGTTATCAAGAGAAATAGCCTTAAAGAAAATTTGGGGCAGCGATACCTATTTCAATGGCCGAAGCATGGATGTTTACATTGCCAAGCTGCGCAAATATTTAAAAGAAGACGGTACCATCGAGATTGTAAATATACATGGTAACGGGTTCAGGCTGGTAGCGGCATAATTCAATTCAAATAATATTTAAAACGGGCTCTGTTTAATGGAGCCCGTTTTAATTTGAATTGGTTTCTGTTCCATCAGGTATGGAATATTGGTAAAATAATATTGCTTTAAACCGTTTTGTAGAAATGATAATAAGGGGGAATGGATTAAAAAAATATTATCCAAACGGTTCAGCTAAATAAGGTATTATCCAAACCCCGGTTATATATTTTTCCCAAATGCTTATACGCCTTTTCAGTGGCTTCCCTTCCTCTTGCGGTGCGTTGTAAAAATCCTTCCTGAATTAAAAATGGTTCATACACTTCTTCCAGGGTACCCGCTTCTTCACCTACAGCAGTGGCAATGGTAGTAATGCCCACCGGTCCGCCTTTAAATTTATCTATTATCGCATTCAGTATCCGGTTATCCATTTCATCCAACCCATGCTCATCTACATTCAACGCTTTTAAGGAATGCTGCGTAATGCCAATGTCAATAGCCCCATCATTGAGTACCTGCGCAAAATCCCTCACCCTTCTTAACAATGAATTGGCGATACGGGGTGTACCGCGGCTACGGCGGGATATTTCATCAGCGGCATCCTTTGTTATGGAAGTCTTTAGAATTGCGGCCGAGCGAAGAATGATTTTTTGAAGTGTTGCCGCATTGTAATACTCTAATCTGGATTTAATACCAAACCTCGAAAGCAGTGGCGCTGTTAATAAACCGCTCCGGGTAGTAGCGCCAATCAGGGTAAACGGATTTAAATTGATTTGGACGCTTCTCGCATTGGGGCCACTATCAATCATAATATCTATCCGGTAGTCTTCCATGGCCGCATACAAATATTCTTCCACCACATTACTCAGGCGGTGAATTTCATCAATGAACAATACATCGTTGGTTTCAAGGTTGGTGAGCAAGCCGGCAAGGTCGCCGGGTTTCTCTATCACCGGGCCGCTTGTTTCCTTTATTTTAACACCCAGTTCATTCGCGACAATCCTGCTTAAAGTAGTCTTGCCCAATCCCGGAGGGCCGTGAAATAAAATATGATCCAGCGCTTCGCCACGTATTTTAGCCGCTTTAATAAATACCCGGAGGTTCTCAATCGTTTGGGGCTGTCCCGAAAAATCGGCCATCTCACTGGGTCGTATATTATTTTCAAACTCCTTTTCCACCGCACTCAGCGATTCTCCATCCGTATTCAAATTGGGATTTGCCATGATGTAAAAATAACAAATTAACCATAAATAGAGTATATGGGTAAGGGAACTTTTGATCTGCAAACAAAAAAAATCGCTTTAAAATATCAACATGCTCAAAATTTTAAACCAGTCTCAATTATTTTATAAATTATTGAGACTGGTTTTAGTAGTCTGCGAAATTTGGGAGAATAAAGGATACTATCTTAGCAACAATTCACAAGGCTTAATTCCTGTATGTTTTTTAAAAGCCGTGCTAAAATGTGAGATGGAAGAATAACCAAGTAAAAGGGACACTTCAGTTACGCTAAGGCCTTTTTCGTATAAGAGGTATTTCGCATGTTCCATACGCTGGCTTTGATAAAAATCAAAAATGGTGGTTCCGAATAATTCCTTGAACCCTTTTTTTAAATAGCATTCATTGATGGCTACTTTACGGCTGAGTTCTTTAATGGTCAGTGGCTCGCCAATATGCTGCAATAATACTTCCCGTGCTTTGGATATCTTTTCCCGGTCATCCGCATTGGCCAGAAATTTACAGGTAAAAGATTCTTCTTTATCACCAAGCATGCAATCCATGCTGTAAAGCAGCAATATCTGTGTTTGGGCATTGACAAAAATATTTTCCAGGGTATCGGAATAAGTGTGATTCAGCAGGGCTTCTATGGCTTTTCTTGTTTTACCACAAAGAGGCAATAGCTTTGAAAAAGAAGAGGTATGGGTGAAGGATAAGACTTCGTCTGAAATGGAAAGTTGTTTCTTGCCTTTTACAAATTGGGTAAGGTAGGAAGGCTTAAAACTAAAACTCAGCACATCCACGCTTTCCTCTTTTTCCAAACAGGTTTTAGAAGAACTGAATTTACAAAAATCACATTCCGTTTGTTTTTGATGGCAATAAACATTACCTGTTACACAAAACTTCAGTTCAAGATAATTGGCAGCGGGGTTATTTTTTTCATAATGATATTCCAACATGCCTGTATCTTCAATGCTCCATTGCGGCAGCCTTCTATAGCGTTTAATGGTATAGTGGACAGAACCCGGAACCGAGCGGTCAATATCCTGCAACACATCCAGCTCATTATACATGAGCGGTTGTTTCTGAGCGATTTCCAGTATGTCTAAAGATTGATTCATTGATAATGTTCGATACAAATATACATGAAAAGGAATAAATGAGGATTCAAAGAATATTCAAAAAGGTTCCTTCACCCGGTTGCTGTATCCCCGCGCCAATACCAGATGAGGGGTTGTTAAAAGGATTAAAAAAGAGGAATAAACAAATCAAATATGCATATTAATGCCTGCATTGATGAACTGATTGAATCTTCACCTCTTTATTTTGAATTTGTCTTTCCGGCTACCGGGTTTTCCAGTAGAACAAGAAATTACTGTGGAAATCTTTGTGAAAACTAATCCTCAAATAAGCTGTTTTTAGTTGCCTTAAACCCTTGATTTTCCTTATATTTGCACGAAAATAAATTTGATAATTTTAAAGAGAATTTGCCCACAAATATGAGCACAGAAATTGAAGAAGCAGTACTCCCCGACATTCACGGCTATGGCGCTGACAGTATCCAGGTTTTAGAAGGTTTAGAAGCGGTTCGTAAGCGGCCAGCCATGTATATTGGCGATATCGGTGTAAAAGGTTTGCATCACCTTGTTTACGAAGTAGTGGACAACTCCATTGATGAAGCGCTCGCGGGTCATTGCAAAAACATTCTTGTAACCATTAATGAAGATAATTCCATTACAGTAGCCGATGACGGACGGGGTATTCCTACAGGATTGCATACCAAGGAAAACCGCAGTGCGCTGGAAGTGGTAATGACCGTTTTACATGCCGGTGGTAAATTTGATAAAGATTCCTATAAGGTATCCGGCGGGTTACACGGGGTGGGTGTAAGTTGTGTAAATGCCCTCAGCAGCAAACTGCTTGTAACGGTAAACCGTGATGGGAAATCATTTGAGCAGGAATACGCGAAGGGGGTTCCAAAATACCCGGTAAGGGAAACCGGGCTTTCGGATACACATGGCACTACCGTTCAGTTTTGGCCTGACATGAGTATTTTTATTACCGGTATTTTTAACCGGGAAATATTGGAAGGCCGTTTAAGGGAACTGGCTTTCCTGAATCGAAAATTAAATATCATCATCAATGACCTTCGGGAAGTTGGCGAGGATGGGAAAGCATACACTAAAACTTTTTACAGCGAAGGCGGCATTGTGGAGTTTGTGGAAATGCTGGATAAAAATGCTAACCGCAACCCTCTATTACCAACAGTTATTTATTGCGATGGCTATGATGCCTCAAGTAATGTAACAGTTGAAGTAGCAATGATCTATAACACCGGATACCAGGAACACCTTTTTAGTTATGTCAATAATATTAATACCATTGAAGGTGGTACCCACGTAGCGGGTTTTCGCCGTTCCATCACCAGGGTTTTTAAAAGCTATGGTGAAAAGGAAGGGATGTTTGAAAAGGCTAAGGTGGAAATAGAAGGTGATGATTTCAGGGAAGGGCTTAGTGCGGTTATTTCGGTAAAAGTGCCCGAGCCCCAGTTTGAAGGGCAAACGAAGACCAAGCTTGGAAATAATGATGTAATGGGAGTTGTTGACAGTACATTAAGCCGGGTATTGAATGCATACCTCGAGGAAAATCCAAGAGATGCCAAAACCATCATACAAAAAGTAATACTGGCTGCACAGGCAAGGGCGGCGGCAAAAAGGGCAAGGGAAATGGTGCAACGCAAGAGTGTGTTAACCGGTGGCGGATTGCCCGGTAAACTGGCCGATTGCAGCGACAAGGATCCTAACCGTTGTGAGTTATACCTTGTAGAAGGAGATTCCGCAGGTGGCACCGCCAAGCAGGGAAGAGACAGAAGTTACCAGGCAATCCTTCCATTAAGAGGTAAGATACTGAACGTGGAAAAAGCGATGGAGCATAAGATATATGATAACGAGGAAATCAGGAACATGTTTACCGCCTTGGGTGTAAAAATTGGTACGGTGGAGGATCCCAAAGCATTGGATCTTTCCAAACTCCGGTATCATAAATTAATCATTATGACCGATGCGGATGTGGACGGAAGCCATATCGCTACATTAATATTAACCTTCGTTTTCAGGTACATGAAAGAACTGGTAGAGCAGGGTTACGTTTACATTGCACAACCACCTTTGTACCTTGTAAAAAAAGGAAAAGACCAGGATTATGCCTGGACGGATGATGAAAGGAAGATACTGATCGCAAGATTCGGGCAGGGTAAAGACGACACTGTTAGTACACAACGATACAAAGGTTTGGGCGAGATGAATGCCGAACAATTATGGGAGACCACCATGAACCCTGCTACCAGGACCCTAAAGCAGGTTACTATTCAAAGCGCTGCTGATGCCGATCTTGTATTTAGCATGTTGATGGGAGATGAAGTGCCGCCACGAAGGGAGTTCATTGAAACCCATGCCAAATATGCCAAAATAGATGTATAGGTTTTATTTTTGAAAATAATTTTTTAATTCATGATAATAATTGGCCCCGGCAATGAACCGGTGCCAATTATTTGTTACTATTTAAATGCCATCAACCAATTTCCCGCAAGATTGAATGGCGATTTTTTTACATCCTGGCAGCCTCTTCCTAACCATTTTTTAAACACATCAGGTCCTGTAGTTGGACAGGGTTTGCTGTTTGAAAGGATGATCTGAAAACCCTGGTTTTATTTCATCCAAACTGAATTTTTTGCCAAAACCAATATTTTTAGTAGCTTGTACCCTGAAGTTTACTACTTCACCTATATTAACTAACCATAAATTCTACAAAATGTCAAAAATGTTAACAGCTTATTGCATGAAAACGAAAGAAAAAAACGTTCCCATGCAGGATGCAGTGATAACCAAAACAGCCCGGGGCGGATACATGGCCCAGGGTAATGATGGCAAGGGAAATAAAATGACCACCATGCTTGGCGAAGCAAGAGCTTTGGAAGCCGTTAAAGATGGCGTAGCAAAGAAGGGCTGGTAATTTTATAACTGAAAAATTAATGAAGGCTATCCCCAAATAAGTGGATGGCCTTTTTTTTACTCAGTTAGAAAATACAAGTATGGAATTGCCGTAATCAGGATAGCCCACGCAGGATAATACGCCCGAAAATGGGGTGAAAGCCCGGCAATGTTTTTTTTGGAAATAACTCTTTCAGGCTTCAGATTTAGATATTACTAAAGTCGTTCTCAAAATTTATTTATAGTATTAAGCATTTAGTTCGCATAAGCGCCACAGGCTGCTTATTTTGGTAGCTACAAAAAAAATTAAAGGGTAGAAGGGCTCCGGGGAATTGGCATTTTTTATTTGCCTTTCAATTTGAAAAACCTAAAATATCGCCCCGCTCATCAGCGGGGCTTTGCAATACAGTAGCGGGAATCTGAATACTTAATAATATTACGTCATTTTATCACCATCCGCAGAGGCGGATAGCGCAA
>JAVHOI010000244.1:0-12141 GCA_036169975.1 Ferruginibacter sp.
CTATATTTTCGTCAAATAAAATCTTCATGCAGCTATATCAGATAAAACTTTAGCTGCCGCATGTTCAATAACTGCTTCTGCCTGTTGTCGGGAAACTGTAGGAAATCCATTGAGGAATTCCTCCAGGGAACTGTCTTCAAGATGGTCGAAAAGCGTTTTTATGGCAACCCGAGTGCCCCTAAATACTGGAACACCACCTGCCGTTTCTTTATCTACCGTAATATATTCATTTAGCTTTAACATGAAGTCTTTTTTGCTAAATTACTAAAATATTTCTTCCCGCTATCCCCTCCGGTCAATAAATCTAACAGCCTTCCTTCCTGATTCCGGAAACTGCATTTTTTGAATTTCATCGGCGGTGATATAATGAACATGCGGGCTCACCCTGAGTTTAGCCTGGAGGTAAGCCCTTATTTTACGGTCTGCTTCTTCGCTGTAACTAATGGGCAACAGGTGAAGCAACACTTCATCCAATCCAATTTCATTCAGGTAAACCTCCGCCACATAATCCTTCACCTCTTCCATTTCGTTTAGCAAATCGAATAATGCGGGAGGGTACAGCGTTGTCCCTTTAAATTTGATCATTTGTTTTTTTCGCCCAACCACGGGGGATAAACGCAAAGTTGTTCTGCCGCAGGCGCATGGCTCATCATGATAATGGCAGATATCACCGGTCTTATAACGCAGCAATGGCATGCCTTCTACTCCAAGTGTGGTAATGGTTACTTCGCCGGGCTGTCCGGGCGCTACCTGGCGGTTGTTTTCATCCAGCAGTTCCAGTATCAATAATTCTGGTTGGTGATGGCCTCCTTTGCCTTCCCCGCATTCGGTAAATGCTGTTTGCATTTCCGTAGAAGCGTATGTTGAATATAAATGGATATCCCAGGCTCCGGTTATTTTTTTGCCCAGGATATTAAGTGAGAAATCCGTATTGCGGATATTTTCTCCAATGCAAATAGCTTTTTTTACAGCCGATTTATTTATATCAATATGGTGTTCCTCCGCATACCGGATCAATTTTACAATGAAAGATGGCACGGCGACAATGGCAGTTGGCTTCAGCCGCAATATGGTTTCCCATTGCAAAGAAGGCACACCCGGACCAAGGCGAATGATGCCTGCGCCAAGTTTGCGGATGCCCGCATAATAAGCCATGCCTGCCATAAACTGGCGGTCAAGCGTAAGCATGAGTTGGTAAATATCATCCGAAGTCCCGCCGGCACATAAAAAGGAGCCATACTCATTATAACCCAGCCGGTTCAAATCGTTTTCCGTTAAAGCCACCGTAACCGGGCTGCCCAATGTACCCGAGGTAGAACTGTATTCAATGATTTTATTGCGGGGCACACACACAAAATCATCATTGCGCAACTGCAGGCTTTCTTTGCCCGTGGTGGGGATCCGTGAAAGATCTTCAATACTTTTAATTTCAGCGGTGTTGATATGATGTACCGAAAATAATTCTTTATAAAATGGGGAATATTGGTTGAGGTAAATTAATAAGTCCCGTAGTTTTTCCTCCTGCATGCGCCTGATCGCATCTTTTGGTTGGTATGCTGTTTGGGTTAAATACATTTTTACTTTTCTATAATTACAACCGCTGATGCAATGGTTTTTAAATGCGTAAGCGAAACGGAAATATTTGTGAAATGCATGGCTGCAATCTTAGTGGCCGTTTCGCCCAATAAAGTTAACCTCGGTTTCCCTTTCCCATCATTGGTAATTTCAATTTCATTAAAGGCGGTTCCATTCAGCCAGCCCGTTCCCAGCGCTTTTAAGAAGGCCTCCTTCGCAGCGAAACGTGCGGCATAATGTTCAGCTTTATTCGTCTTCGCATCGCAATAATCAATTTCTTTTTTTGAAAATACCAATTCCCTGAACCCTGATCCCTTCGCAATCTTAGTGGCTACCCGTTCTACTTCTATCATATCTATCCCAAGCCCTGCAATCATTTTATTTAATTATTTTGTTGGTACAAATTTTAACTTGCTCCCTGATATGCCCTTCTTCTTTTTTGGTTGCGATTTCCTTAGTAAGCCCCATCTTATATACCTCAAGCGCTTTTCGGACCTGGTTCTTTTTATACAAATAATCACCTGCCAAAATATAAGCGTTATAGTAATTGGGGTTACTTGCCAGCAAGCTGTCCGTATCCACAACACCGCCATCGGCTATACGCTTTTTGAATGACCGGAATGCTTCAAAATCCTTATACGCCGGAGTCAACAGAAATGAATCAGCGGCAACAGTAAGGCTTGCTTCCGAAATTTCCTTATCCTCTTTCATGCCCCTTAAAGCAAATACTTTTTTAAGGTCATACGCTACATATTCGCCCAATTGCCAGGGGGCGGTAGAAACCCAAACCAATAATTTTTTTGGCTCAAAAACAACCGAGTGATGCGCTATCAACTGGTTGATGGCTTTTTCATTTCCCATACCGATATCGGCATTTTTCAAACCCTTTTGATCCCTTAAAATGGCGATGGTTTTTTGAACGGTATTTTCGCCGTTGGCTTTCAGTAATTCCATCAACCTTTCGTACCGGTATTCAGAAGCGCTTTCATTCATCTGCTGAATATTTTCTTTAGTATTTACCATTGCCTTACTTTGGAAATGATTGGTGCAAACAATAAAATCACTGTGCGGATCATATACATCAAGGTCATCGGGTGACTTCTCAATAACCACCGCTTTATTATCTTCCGCGGAAGCTACCAGAAAGGATTCCGATACGAACATCTTTCTTTTTTTCGCAATCGCCACGGCTTCGGAAATATTTTTCGCATACTGTAATATTTCCCTCGTAACCAATGAAACCGGCGTAGCCGACGCATAAGGTATTTTTGTTTTAGCGGCATTGATCGTTACGGCCAAGCCCTTTTCATTCATGCCCGAAACGGCGCCTATAAACCCACCCCAGGTAATGGTCATGAATTTATAGCCCTGCGTAGGATTTTGAAAAGCGGCAATTTTATCTTCGGAAAATTTATCACCTGCATAAAAATCAAAATTCCTTCCAATAATCATTTCGCTATCTTTTGATTTGGCGCCCCAGGTTCCAAATGAAGTGCAGCCAACCAATGCGAGGTTTTGCAAAGCATGCCCGATATCATGCGCCGCATGGTAATTCAATATGCGCTGGTAATTTGATCCGAGCCATTGATATTTATCGGAAGCCGATTGGGAAATGCCAAAGATCTCCTGCTTGTATTCTTCCAATACATTCTTATCAAGGTCACGGTTGAACCAGCCGATAAAATATTTCAGGAAACCCCGGTAAGATCCGGATGGTATCATTTTGCTGATCTGCTCGCTAAAATGGTCTTCCTGCCGCACTACCAGTTCTTTGGTAAGTTTGCCATTAAATACACCCCGTTCAGATGGGTTCCCTTCTACATACAATTCGTAAAGGCCGCTCTTACTTTTCCTGAACCAGTTATCCTGTAAAGTATAAAAGCCTTTGCTGATTTCTTTCCGCTGCAGGAGCAGACTGGCCCCTTCCTTTAATTCCGGTGCATTAATACCTGATACGGATACAACGTAAATAATACCGGTGACCAGTAAAAGTAAAAATCCCCCAAAAATATAAAGGGTTCTTTTCCAGACTTTTTTTCGCTTAAGCATTTTTTATTTTTTCTATGATACTTTCATTACCCATCAAATCAATGCAAGTAACCAACCCGCTCATGGTGGCGCCAAGTATCCCATGCAAATTAAGATTTTGTCCGGTAAAAAAAAGATTGGGTAATTTGGTACGGGCGGAAATAAATGTTTTAAACGGTTCTTTATAATCCTTTACGATACCATATATTGATCCATCATCATTGCCAATATAATCCCGGTAAGAAAGTGGCGTAGCGGTATAAAAACTTTTAATGCTATCCCTTAGCCCCGGAAATTTTTCCTCCACGCAATCAATTAATTTTTCCGCCTTATAATTTTTAAAGGCATCATATTCAGTTCCCCGGTCCTTCGTATCAGATACGGTATTGAAAGTATTTTCCCATTTACTTACTTCCCCGTATTTCATATACGCCAGTACCGTCATTGATTCCGCGTATCCTTTTGTATTACCTGCGCCAAAAAATATAACATAGCCCAGGGGCCAGTTATCCTGGTTATAATCCGCCATGCCCCAAACCTTTCCTTCTTTAAAATAATAATAATTGTGCTGGAAATATTTAAAAGTATTTTCCTTAAAAACAATATTCAGCGTAAAGGCGGAGATTGAATTCTCCAGGCTCTTTAACCTGTTCCTGAATACGTTTTTTATCACATCGGTATCCGTCATTTCCAGTGTTTTTACCGGGTGGATATTGGAGATAAAATACTTTCCATAAATCCGCCTGTCGCCGTCAATGGTTACATAGCTTACCTTCCCGTTATCTACCACAATTTTTTTTACTTCGCAATTTCGTTTTATGATGCCACCCCTCGCATGAATATTTTTTGAAATCAATTTGCCAATCTGCGATCCGCCATTGATACATTTCCACGCACTTTCGATATAGCTGTTCAGTATCATCGCATGCACATGGAAAGGTGTTTTACCAGGTTGCCCGGCATACAACATATTATTGCCCACCAGCACAGCCTGCAACTTTGTATCCCTGGTGATGGATTCAATAAAAGCCTTTGTATCTATTTCCATTACTTCCGCCTTTTCGGCAAAGCTCCCACCCGCCCTCAGTTTATACAGGGAAAACCTGCCGCAAACTTCTTTTATTTTATCACAATAAAGCCTGATCGCTTTTTCTTCATTTGGAAAATCAACCAACAGTTTATTAATGAAATTTTCATAGCCCTGAGCGAACACATATTCCTTCTCATCATTTTCCATAATGATCTTATCAAATACATCCTGCTCCATTTTTTGCAACTTCAGTTTATCCATGATACCGAGGTATTGGAATACCTGGTAAAGGTTTTGCCCCTTATCCAGCCCGCCCAGGTAATGCACCCCGGAATCAAAAATCACTTTATCCCTTACATAAGTTTGCAAGCAACCACCTATCTGTTTATTTTTCTCCAGGATGCACACACTATACCCTTCCCGGCCAAGCACATCACCACATACCAGGCCACCCATTCCGCTTCCAATAATTACAATATCATATTTATCCGTTATCAAATTACAGGGGCCTTTTTTAATAAATAAAGGATGTTTGAAGTAAATTTCGAGTTATCAATTTCGCTATAATCCATATTTTGCACGGATGCGATTTCCCTGATCAGGTTGCCTGGCAGAAAAGATAAACCCCGGCCGGCTGTTTTATTAAAGCCGAAAAAACTGGTTGAAAAAAATTCCGTCAGCTTCGTGCCCCTATGCCTTTTTTTCAGATCAGCATTGCCTTCCCTTATGATGATCGTTCCATTGGGTTGCAGGTGGCGCATACATTTTTCAACAAGTTGAATTTGCTCCGGGGGTTGCAAATAATGCAACATGTCCGAAAGAATAATGCCATCATATTTTTCAAAAGCATGATCCAGCGCATTGGCAAAATAAAATTTCGTATTTGCACAATTGTCAAAACAAAGATTGGCTGTTCTTATTTTTTCTTCGTCATAATCAATGGCTGTAATTTCCCTTTGCGGAGCCGCGAAATATAACATATACGACAAGAAGCCATAGCCACAGCCTACATCAAGTAGCCTTCCTTCCTTTGGCAGCAGGTCATGAAACATTTGATAATTTTTTTCTATTGAAAGTTTCACTTTCATATACCACTCCAGCTCGGGCCCCTTATACAAATAATTATAAATGAGCCTGCCCCTGAAATAGGAAGGTTGTTCAATAAGGCGCACCGCATTTTCATATTCCTCCCTGAAATACCTGCTGGTGGCTTTGGCTCTGACGGAATAGCCAGTTCCAAATTGTTCATCCGCAGGTTTTATCCTGGGCAAAAACCTTAGTGTGATCTTTCCATTCTTCAGCAAAAAATCACCCTTGGCCATAGTATAACTTGTGCCGTGAATCAGGATGGGAAGTATATCCATGTTTAATTTTTCGGCAAGATAAAAAGCGCCTTTGTGAAAGCGTTTGATTTTGCCATCCGCCGATCGGGTCCCTTCCGGAAATATCACTACGGAATAACCTTCTTTTATTCTGGCGGCAATCCCGTCAATATTATTTTCAACCCCCTGCTCCACCGGAAAATAATCCGCCATCCTAACCACCGCCCCGAATACGGGCGAATTCCAAACCCAGTTATTGGTAAACAGGATCAGTTTTGGATGAAGCATTACCATGGATAAAATATCAAGAAACGACTGGTGGTTACAAATAATAATTGCCGGTTTGGAGAAATTTTCCTTCCACGGATTAATGATTTCCTTTTTCACATTCGCCATCACATACATGAGCGACCAGCAAAATTTTGATAACATAACATGAAAAAACAGTTTTCCTTTTTCCCTGCTAAAAGGATTTAACCAGGCAAAGAGGAATCCAAAGATGGTTAACAAAACCGCCCCAAAAACAAAATAGCAAAAAGCGAATGCTGATCTGAGAAAACCTGTCAGCGTCCACGGGAAACGTTTTTTTTGTACCCTGTGTTGTATGAGCAGGGCAAACAAAAATGGAATCAAAATTTGTGACATCATCACAACGCATACGATACCGATGATAGAAATCATCGCGATTGACCGGAGGGCGGGATGCCGGGCGAAAATCAAAACGCCCAGCCCTGCGATGGTGGTAATGGCCGACAAAAAAATAGAGGATTTAAAAGAAGAAAGATTTTTTTTGCCGGTTTTATATTCCTGCAAAAGCCCATCCATAATAAAAATGCTGTAGTCGTCGCCGAGGCCAAATATGAGGGTGGAAACGATAATATTGATGATGTTGAACTGAATGCCAAAGATGGCCATAATACCCAAAATCCATATCCATGAAATGAACATGGGAATGAAAGAAACCAATGTAAGTTCGATACGGCCATAGATAAGCAGAAGCGCTAAAAACACCAGGATGGAAGACATTAAAGCAATGCTTGTAAAATCGGAATTGATAATGCCCACGAATTTCGTGGTGAGGTATCGCTTATCCACAACGGTTATTGAAGGGTCGTTTTCAAAAGCGGCATACACCATTGGCTTTTTATCTTCACCACATTTTATCAATGTTACTACTGTTGCCTTTCCGGGCTTTTCTGTGATATAGTCATCCAGGAAATTTTTTCGGATGTCGGCCATTTCATTGGCATCCGCCAATTGAAAATCTTTATTCAGCAGGTTTTTAAAATTGTCAAAAGCGGATACTTTAAAGCCAAGCGCCGCCCCTTCTTTTTCGAGCAGGCTAAATAGTTGCCGCTTCTTTTCATAGGTCCAGTAATTATTCCAACGCCCTATTCTTTGCCGCTGCAAACTGTCGGAAATGATAAGCGATGAAACACCTGAATATTTTTTAACGACCCCCTTTTCTTTCAACCCCTCAATTCGTGCATTAATCTTTTCATTATTTAACAGCGCTTCATTTAATGTCTTTCCCTCAGCAACCAGATAAACCGACTTTAATGAATATTCGTTTATTTTATTCAGGCCGTACTCCGCTTTCTTTAATTTATCCGACATGAAATTCATGCGGTTCAGGTCGGATTCAAAGCCAACATGGCGGGCAGTGTATGCAAAAAAAACCGTCAGGCAAAGAATCACCAATACCATGTACTTATTATATTCCGGGCGATAGGATGCTATTTTATCTATCCAGGATAATTGCACTGCCGCATGTTGCCGCCGCTCATTTTTTGAAACGATAAAGTGTGGCAGGAAAATAAGTGAACCAAGGGAAGCGCCAATTAAACTGAATGCCGCGAAGAGGCCAAGATCTTTCAGCATTTCCGATTCCACAAACTCCAGGCAAAGAAACCCGCCAATGGTGGTAAGGCTTCCAATGGTTAAAGGAAATGCAAGGTCACTGATAACCTCCTCAATACTATTGGTATGCCGGTAATGGTTAAATATATGCAGTGAATAATTGACCGCTATCCCCAATATCACCGATCCCGTACCCAGCGCTATTACGGAGATGCTACCTTTAATAAAATAAATAGCGGCCAGCGAAAACAAGGCGCCAAATACAACGGGAATAAGGATAATAAACGGCGCGCTTTTTCGCCGGAAATAAACCCCTAAAAAAACAATGAGAAATAAAACGGTGATGCCCTGCGTCAATAATGTGTCGCTTCTTAATTGAAGCGCATTGCCAACAGAAACAGCGGTTGCCCCAAAATAAGAAGCTGTCGGGCTTTTAGATCCAACGGTACCAAGGCTGTCGATTATTTCATCCAGCCCTTTTAGCAGCAATGCGTTTTTCCCCGTATTATCAGGTGGATAGGCGGGTTGAATAAATAGCATCAGGTCCTGATGATTTTTCGTTACAATATAACTGTCATACAATTCAAAATTTTCATCATACTGTAATTGCTGTAATTTTTTTAAACCTAAAAAACTGATGCCAACCGGGTCATTGCTGATCATTTTTTTGAGCGCAAATCCTGCCGGGGAAGTAAGCGTCCTGAAATCTTGCTCCAGTATTTCCTTCACTTTAGCAGGGGCTATCAGGCTATCTATGGAAACGTAATCCCTATCATTCAAATAAATGGGCAAATGGCTGCTCACGGTACCGAACAGCTCCATCGCCAGGCTGTCATCTACCTTGTAATTTATTTTAGAAATATAGTTACTGAGTTTGCTTTGTACCGTATTTACAAACTTATCCGCAAAGGCAACAAGGCTATCGGGTTGCGCCATTGCATTGGAATCTTTTAAGGATACCGTCACCACCAGCTTATCCATAAACCTGGAGTTGGTAAAAACCTGGTTCAGTTGATCAATCTTTTTATCCTTTGGTAAAATTTTTGAAATGTCTTCTTCAAATTTTACCTGCGTGGCAAAATACGCGGCCAATACAAAGCTTAAAGCGAATGTGATAAAAAAAACCAGCCGGTGTTTTTCGAAATACCTGTAAATATTGGTAAAGAATTTTGCCATTTAAAATATCGGTTACCCGGTAAGAATAGATTTTCGTTTAAATAATTTCAATACGATAAAAGTAAGCAAACCCGCTGCCATACCAGCTATAATCGCCAATGTAATACTTCCGTAAATATATTGCTGAAGGTTTTGCTGAATTGATCCCATTGTGATCGAACGATTAAATTCTAAATTAGCCGCATTCGACCCCATCCAGAATGCCCCTGATTTATAACTAAGAAAAATGATCACCGGTATCATGGGTGGTATGCTGATGTTGGCCGCTATAATAACCAATATTTTATTTAACCTGAATAACAACGCCAGAAAAATAGCCAATGCCAATTGCAAACCCCATATAGGAACAATGCCCATGAAAATACCGAAAGCGACTGAAAGCGATTTATTCTGATCAGTATGCGGTGAGTTAAATAAGTGATCGTTAATTATTTGTTTCCATTTTTTTTTCAAAAATATTTTTCTGAAAAAATCCCGGGGCTTAATATAAAGAAAGGCGATCAGCACAAGAAAAGTATTCAGGATACTGATTCTTGTAAAATCCTTAAACGGCCTGAAATGGGAGATGCGCTCTTCTTTAGGCGCATAGTAAACCGAAACAGGAACCGACTCTACTTTCACTCCCATCCAGGCGGCCCTTACCAGCGCTTCAATTTCAAATTCATATTTACGGGTGATAAATCGAATATCTTTTAATAACCAGATTGGATACAAACGGTAGCCGGATTGCGTATCGGGGCACTTGATACCGGTTTCCACCTTAAACCAAAAGTTGGAAAATTTATGGCCGAAACTGCTTTTGCCCGGCACGGATGCCTGTTCCATATTTCTTGCACCAATGATGATGGCATGGGGCATGGCCTGAAGTTTATCAATAAATGCTGGCAGGTCGCTGGCAAAATGCTGCCCGTCTGAATCAATGGTAATGGCGAATTTATAATTGAGTTTTGTTGCCAAAGCAAACCCCTTGCGAAGCGCCCAACCTTTACCCACATTTTTTTGATAGGTCAATAATTGAACAAAGGGAAATCTTTCAACAATAGAAATGGTATTATCCGTTGACCCATCATTAACCACAATAATATTATTCGTGTAAAATGCCACATCCTCAATTACCCCGGCAATTGTGGTGGCATTATTATAGGTAGGAATTATCACACAAACCCGGTACGCATTAAAATATTCTTTCACTGTCGCTGAACCGCTCATTAATAATGGGTATTTTTCATGTATTAAAGTAGCAAATCTAAATTAAAATCATTGGTTTAATGTGAACCACTTTTCTATAAGTCAGACTATATAGAAGGTCGGGTTCAGGCAGCAGCAAGTTTGAAAACGTGATTCTCCAAATGACTGCATACTATTATAAAAAATAATATTTGGCCACAAAAGGTTAGACTTTTTTGAAAAGAATTCATAGCAAAATTATTACAAATAATAAAAATAAGTTTCAATTTAAATCCTGCGGTAACCTCGTTGTAAACAATATCCATACATAAACTGCAAATATTATATTGACTGCCAATCCTCTAAATTCAGGCAAAGAAAAAAAACAATTCCAGTACTCTTTTCATTTTTAAAAAAGAAGGAGTAAGATTTTCATCTTACTCCTTCAGTTATATTATTTTCAAATTAGCGCTTTAGCTAATTATTCTTCCTCATCAAAATTCATCACCTCTTTGGTAGTCATCAGCAATTCGTATTCTTCCTTGCTACCCACGATCATATTTTCAAACTCACGTAAACCTGTACCTGCAGGAATCGGATGGCCGGTGATTACGTTCTCTTTCAGACCCAGCATCAAATCGAGCTTGCCATTGATAGCCGCACTGCTCAATACTTTGGTGGTTTCCTGGAAGGACGCTGCTGATATCCAACTTTGCGTGCCGAGCGATGCCTTAGTAATACCCTGCAACAACGGTGAAGAAGTTGCTGGCTGCGCATCCCGGAATTCCACTAATTTTCTATCTGCTCTTCGTAAGATAGAATTCTCTTCCCTCAACTCACGTAGCGTAACAATCTGACCGGATTTCAATTTTGAACTTTCACCGGAATTGGTAACTACTTTTTTATCAAAAATGTTATCATTCTCCGTGTTAAAGTCTAATTTATCTTCAGTATCTCCTTCTAAGAATATGGTATCACCAGCATCTTCGATACTTACTTTACGCATCATCTGGCGAACAATTACTTCTACGTGTTTATCATTGAGCTTCACACCCTGCAAACGATATACTTCCTGTATTTCATTCACCACATATTCCTGAACAGCGAATGGCCCTTTGATGGAAAGAATGTCTGCCGGTGCTGTTTGTCCGTCACTTAATGCGGCACCTGCTTTTACAAAGTCACCATCTTGCACCAGGATCTGGCGGGTTAATGGAACCAGGTATTTTCTAACTACGCCATCTTTTGCCTCTACAATAATCTCCCTGTTACCACGCTTTATATTACCAAAAGCAACTACCCCATCAATTTCACAAACCACCGCCGGGTTACCAGGGTTTCTTGCTTCAAACAATTCCGTAATACGAGGTAAACCACCCGTGATATCTTTCAATTTTCCCAATACCCTTGGAATTTTAACCAACACCTGTCCTGATCTAACTTCATCACCTTCTTCCAAAACGATGTGGCTTCCTACCGGCAGGTTATATGATTTGTGTTCCTTACCCTCAATGATGATAGAAGGTAATTTGGTTTTATCTTTTGTTTCAATAACCACTTTTTCTTTATGGCCAGTTTGTTCATCCGCTTCTTCACGAACGGTAACCCCTTCTATCACACTTTCAAATTTGACGGAGCCTACGATTTCCGAAACGATTACATTGTTGAACGGATCCCATGTACAAACAACATCGCCCTTGGTAACTTTCTGGCCATCCTTTACATTCAGCACAGCGCCATAAGGAATATTATTGCTGGTTAATAAACGATCGTTCTTCACATCCATAATTCGTACTTCGCCGGTACGGCCAATAACCACATTTATTTTTTTATGATCCGCATCTTCCGTGGTAACGGTACGCAATCCATCAAACTGAATTGTTCCGTCAAACCTTGCCGGCATTGTAGATTCTACCGAAGCGGAACCCGCCACACCACCCACGTGGAAGGTACGTAAAGTCAACTGGGTACCCGGCTCACCAA
>JAVHOI010000245.1:0-12052 GCA_036169975.1 Ferruginibacter sp.
GTATTAATTGATACCTGGAACCATGCAGGCGAAATTGAAAACGCATTTTTCACAAAAGCCTTCCAGGATGTTTTATTAAAAACAAAAGTATCCTCCGCGGCAAAGCCGGAACAAATAAAAACGTTTACACATGAGTTTAAAGTAAAGGCTCCCCTGTTGAGGGTAGATGAAGTATTATGTATAGGGGGTAGCGGCCTGTTATTGGGAGAATGGGAATCCGTGAGTCCTGCGTTTTTATCAAAAGAAGGGAATTGGTGGACCATAAGGTTAAATCTTGCAGATGAAATTTTTCCGATAGCTTATAAATACGGCGTTTATAATACTAAAGAAAATGTGTTTCAGGGTTATGAATCAGGAAAGAACAGAACCTTGAACAGTGAATACAAATCAGCACTGACCATTATTCATGATGGATTCGCACAACTTGCTTTTCCAAATTGGAAGGGGGCTGGTGTAGCTATTCCTGTATTTAGTTTGCGCAGCAGGTTTGGATTTGGTACAGGAGAATTTTCAGATATAAAATTATTAGTGGATTGGGCAAAAATCAGCGGGCTGAAATTAATTCAGCTATTACCCGTTAATGATACAACGGCGACCCATACCTCCCTCGATTCCTATCCTTATGCGGCTATATCTACTTTTGCCTTACACCCTTTGTACCTGAATCTTGAAAAAGTTGCAGGAAGTAAAGACGCTTCGATTTTAAAACCTCTAAAGAATAAGCAAACAGAGCTGAATAATTTACCCGATGTTGATTACGAGCAGGTGATGAATTTAAAATTTACTGTTGCCAGGGAATTATTTTCTTTGCAGAAAGATGAATTTTTAAATGACACGAAATACTTTGAATTTTTTGATTTGAACCGCCACTGGCTGGTACCCTATGCGGCTTTTTGTTATTTAAGAGATTTATACAAAACGGCGGATTATAATGAATGGAAGTCACATAGCCATTTTGATGAAGCGGACATACAGCAATTGGCTGAACCTACCCAACAACACTATGATAGAATTGCACTTCATTATTTTATTCAGTATCATCTGCATTTGCAATTAAAGGAAGCAACTGCTTATGCCCACAGCAATGGTATTGTAGTAAAGGGCGATCTTCCCATTGGAATTTATCGTTATGGCTGCGATGCCTGGATGGCGCCAGAATTGTACAATTTGAATGCACAGGCTGGTGCGCCACCGGATGATTTCGCCATCAAAGGGCAAAACTGGGGGTTCCCTACTTATAATTGGAAAAAAATGCAGGAGGATGGTTTTGCGTGGTGGCGTAATCGTTTTGAACAGATGAGTGGATACTTTGATGCCTTCCGGATAGATCATATCCTTGGATTTTTTCGCATCTGGAGTATCCCTTTGCATGCGGTAGAAGGGATCATGGGAAAATTTGTACCGGCTATACCTGTTCATGTAAATGAATTTTATCAGCAGGGTATTTCATTTAAATATGATCGTTACTGCAAACCCTATACCCCGGAACATATTGTAAATGAAAGATTCGGTAAGGATGCAGCTTATGTAAAAGAACATTTCCTTTCTTGGAATGATGGCAGTTTGGAATTAAAACCTGATTTTGATACGCAAAGAAAAGTGGAACTTTATTTTAACCAGCAACAAGAATCTTCCCAAAATCAATTTATCAAATACGGTTTGTTTGATATGATCAGCAATGTGCTTTTTTTTGAAGAAGAAGGATCGCAAATGCAGCAGTTTCATTTCCGTATTAATATGGAGCAAACTACTTCCTTCAGGGATCTTGATGATTATTCAAAACAAAGACTAAAGCGGCTTTATATAAATTATTTTTTCCACCGGCAGGATTATTTCTGGAAGAAGGAAGCCATGAATAAACTGCCTGGGCTAAAGAGAAGCACCAACATGCTGGTTTGTGGCGAAGACCTGGGCATGGTGCCGGCATGTGTGCCGGATGTGATGAGGCAATTAGGAATATTGAGTTTGGAGATTCAGCGAATGCCAAAAAATCCAGAGACGGAATTTTTTCACCCTGCTGATGCACCCTATTTATCGGTGGTAACTCCTTCCACTCACGACATGAGTACCATACGTGGCTGGTGGGAAGAAGATACCGCTAAAACCCAGCGTTTTTATAATTTTATTCTTGGGCATTTTGGCGCCTCCCCATTTTATTGCGAGGCGGAAATTAATAAGGAAATAGTGATTCAGCATTTGTATTCACCGGCGATGTGGTGCATTTTTCAATTACAGGACATATTGGGAATAGACGAAACTTTAAGAAGACAAAATCCAAATGATGAACGGATTAATATTCCATCCGATTCCAAACATTACTGGAAATACAGGATGCACCTGGGGCTTGAAGAATTAATAAAAAATAAAGAGTTTAACAAAGAGTTGCAAATTCATATTAAGGCAAGTGGCAGGTTGTAGGAAAATTTGAAAATTTGAAATGTGAAAAATTTAAAATTTGAAAATGAAAAAATGGGGGATAGCGTATTTTCAATTTTTATATGATGAATAAAGTAAAAAACAAATCATATATCTTATAGGGAAAAGTGATTTCGCCGGAAGGTTGATACAGTTTATTGACCAGTAGAAATTTAAACGCAAGGCAAATAAATATTGTATCTATCCAGTAATCTTTTTATCTCAATAATTTCTTAAATAAAAAGGATACAATTATACATTGTATCCTTTTTATTATATCCTGGTTTTGTTACTGTTTAATAAATACAAGCATAGTCTCATCATTATTAATAATAGCTTTTAAGAAATATTTTCCCGCAGGTAATTTCTTAATATCAATGGGTATAAGCGATTGATTATTGAAACTGTATTTGCCGCTCAGCACGATTTCTCCAATTGAATTTATTACGGAAATAAAGGCTTTATTATTTTGCGCCGATTTTGCTTCAATTTGCAGAAAGTCGGATGCGGGATTTGGAAATATTTTCAAATTAGTTATTGCCAAACTGCTATTTTTTACAACGGCAATCAGGCTGTAGGAAATGCGTCCTGATTTTTCTGCTATTTTAAGCCGGTAATAATTATAGCCTTCGGCAGGATTATCATCAACAAAACTATACGAAGTAGTACCGGTATTATTTTTTGCGGCAATATCCCCATTTATAAGATCTTTAAAGTTTTTACCATCTGTCCCCTGCTGCACCTGATAGGTATTAAGATTACTTTCATTGGCAACTGACCATTTTATTATATTGCTGCTTCCGGTTGCCTTTGCCGCTGTGAAGGAAAGAAGATTGAGTGGTAAAACTACAGTGGGGGAGTAGCTTAAAGTATAAGGCCCTGTAACATTATTCTTAAAGGAACAAATTACTAAATAGTAGATGCCGGGGGAAGTAAAATTATACGTAAATTCAGAATTGGTTCCACCAAAATCATCATTTGCGACAAGCGCATTGGTTAGCGGTAATGCCGGGTTAAATCCATTAGTATCATATAGTACAGAAAAATTATCCCATAAACTATTATTGCTAAATGTAAAGTATCCTGCGGCAGGTATATTGATGGTAATTAAATTGTAGTAAACATTTGTTCCCTGGGTGGATAAAGTTGTAGGTGGCATTCCTTCGTTTGGCCTGTTAAATGTAGGGTCCGTATTTGCTAATGAACCCGGGTAAACTGTTTGGGAAAATACGGGCATAAGGCAAATCGAAAATAAATATGTAAGTAAACATCTTCTCATGACTATTAAATTTAATTAATTAATTTTTAATACTATTTTGTAATTGTTCTTTCTTAAAATTACTTTGATTGGGAATAGGAAGTAACTTTATCGAATTATGAAAATTAAAGCTAAGCATTTTAATTTATTGTTTCATTATCCTTTTACTATTTCAAAAGGAACCAAAACCCACCAACCTACTTTTATAGTTGAATTGAATCATTTTGGCGTGAAAGGTTATGGCGAAGCGCCCGCTATCACTTACTATCACATACCAGTTGAAAAAATGCAGGAAGACCTGGAAAGTAAAAGAGCCTTTCTGGAGAAATTCGCTTTCTCCGATCCGGAAAGGTATTGGCATTACCTGCATCACCTTTTCCCGAATAATCCTTTTTTGGTTTGCGCATTGGATATGGCGGGTTGGGATATCTATGGTAAATTAAAAGGTAAACAGTTACGCGAATTGTGGGGGTTGGATATTGCCCAAAGCCCGCTTACTGATTTCACCATCGGAATAGATACCATTGAAAATATGGTGTCAAAAATGAAAGAACGGCCATGGCCTGTTTATAAAATTAAGGTTGGTGTGGAAGGTGATATGGAAATGGTAGCGGCATTGCGAAAACATACTGATTCGGTTTTCAGGGTGGATGCGAATGCAGGCTGGAGCCTGGAACAGGCATTACAAAAAATACCCTTGTTAAAAGAGCTTGGTGTAGAACTGGTGGAACAACCTTTGGCCAAAGATAATTGGGAAGCCATGGCAATCCTGTACAAAGAATCCGGAGTTCCGCTTATCGCTGATGAAAGTTGTGTTGCGGAAACAGACGTTGAAAAATGCCATCAACATTTTCATGGAATAAATATTAAATTAACGAAATGTGGCGGCATTACGCCTGCCCGCAGAATGATAAAGAGAGCAAAGGAGCTTGATATGAAAATCATGATTGGCTGTATGAATGAAAGCTCCGTAGGAACCGCTGCCATGGCGCAACTGGCGCCATTGGTAGATTATATTGACATGGACGGAACACTGCTTCTGGCCGAAGATACAGCCAAAGGAGCTGGTTTTGATTTTGGTAAAATCATTTATACGGATACACCCGGTTTAGGCGTGGTAGTTCAACCATTTTAAATTTTATTTGGTAAAATAATTTATCAGGCTTTACTTTGCATTGCAAATGAAACAAATCAGTCAAATACATCATCATCATTTTTTTGCCGAAGGGTAAGCTATGATGATGTGCAGGTAACTAAACATATTTTCAGGAAAGGGCTTACTTAAAAAGTAAGCCCTTTTTGTTGTCCGATGTTCTCTGCCTGACGACAACAGGACATAAAAAAATAAAAATAATTATGCTAAAAATTGCTATTCAAAAATCAGGAAGGCTTTACGAAGACTCGATTAAATTATTAAAAGAGTGCGGTATAGAATTGAACAACGGAAACAAGCAATTAAAAGCGGTTGCTTTTAATTTCCCCCTCGAAGTATATTTTTTAAGGGATGATGATATACCCCAGTATGTTTATGACGGCGTTGCTGATGTAGGCATTGTTGGAGAGAATGTGATGTTGGAAAAAAACAAGGAGATAGATCTCGTTTACCGCCTCGGTTTTGGCAGGTGCCGGCTAAGCATCGCCGTTCCAAAAAGTATGCAGTATCAATCGCCGGATGATTTGAAAGGGTTAAAAATCGCGACAACTTATTCAACCATCCTGAAGAAATATTTATCCCGCAAACAAATTAATGCGGAAATCCACGAGATCAGTGGCTCGGTAGAAATTGCGCCTGGCATTGGCTTGGCAGATGCCATCTGCGATCTGGTGAGCAGCGGCAGTACGCTTTTTACAAATGGGTTGAAAGAAGTAGAAGTAATTCTTCAGTCGGAAGCTGTACTGGCTTCCAACAGAAATTTATCCGCTGAAAAGAAACTGGTATTGGAAAAATTGTTGTTGCGCATCAACGCCGTTAAAACGGCAAAGAATAACAAATATATTTTATTGAATGCACCCAATCACCAGTTGAAAAATATTTTTTCCCTTTTGCCCGGCATGAAAAGCCCGACAGTAGTACCGTTGGCGGAAGAAGGTTGGAGTAGTGTTCAAAGCGTGGTGAATGAAAATGATTTTTGGGGCGTAATTGAAAAATTAAAACAATTCGAAGCCGAGGGGATTATTGTAATTCCGATAGAGAAGATGATTGTGTAATGGCTTCCATTCCTCATCCTAAGAAACCCAAAGTGGATTTTGGTTAGAAGCTCTTTTGATTTTTCTGATGAAAACAGGTATATTGGGTAATTACCTGTTATTTGGAAAAAGCTCAATAAGGATGTTAGGCAGAAGAGCCGATAGCTATCGGCTACGATCCCGATAAAAGTTCGGGAGAACCTGCCACTAAAGCTAAATAGATATTCAACTGTCCGGCACATAAAAAAATAAATTTTACTTAACCCTTATTGAGAAGACATGACAATTATGGAAAAAATATTTATAAATCCTGAACAGGGCGATTGGGCAGGCATATTGCGGCGCCCTTCTTTTGATAGCAAAGCATTGGAAGGGAATGTGTCGGCAATATTAGCGGATGTGAAATTGAATGGGGACGAAGCGATTAAAAAATATGCCGCTAAGTTTGATGGCATTGAATTAAGTGATTTCCTGATTAGCGAATCTGAAATAAAAGAAGCGGCATCGCAGGTGAGTGATGAACTGAAATCATCCATATTTTTGGCGAAAAATAATATTGAAAAATTTCATCTTGCACAGGCGCGGCAGCCGGAAAAAATTGAAACTACCGAAGGCGTGTTGTGCTGGAGGAAATCAGTTGCTGTTCAAAAAGTAGGATTATATATTCCGGGCGGAACCGCGCCATTGTTTTCTACTTTGCTGATGCTCGGGATACCCGCGGTGCTGGCCGGTTGCAAAGAAATTATTGTATGTACACCGTGCGATAAAAATGGAAAAGTAAATCCTGTTGTTCTTTATGTTGCCCGGTTGATTGGATTAAAATATATCTATAAAATTGGTGGCGTACAGGCTATTGCCGCTATGGCTTATGGCACTTCCACCATTCAGCAGGTATATAAAATATTTGGCCCGGGCAACCAGTATGTTACCTGTGCGAAACAACTGATAAATAAAGAGGGCATAGCTATAGATATGCCTGCAGGCCCAAGCGAGGTAGCCGTTTATGCGGATGAAAGCAGCAACCCTTCTTTTGTAGCTTCCGATTTGCTGAGCCAGGCAGAGCACGGAATAGATAGCCAGGTGGTATTGGTTGCAGGCTCTCCTTCAATAATTGACAAAGTAAAAAAAGAAATTGATCGTCAGCTTCCATTGCTTTCCAGAAATAAAATTGCCGCGGCAGCTTTAATAAACAGCCGCTTTATAGTAATGGAAAATGCGGATACTGCATTTGATTTATTGAATGAATATGCCCCGGAACATTTGATCATTTCATCTGATAATGCGCAAGCTTTGTCTGAGAAAGTTGTGAATGCCGGAAGTGTATTTTTAGGGCATTTCTCTCCTGAAAGCGCGGGTGATTACGCATCGGGTACCAATCATACCCTGCCTACAAATGGCTATGCGAAAGCTTATAGTGGCGTATCTTTGGATAGCTTTGTAAAAAATGTCACTTTTCAATATTTGAGTGAAGAAGGGATCCAAAATATTGGAGCCGCTGTTGAAGCAATGGCAGCAGCGGAAGGATTGGATGGGCATAAAAATGCGGTAGCGCTGAGGTTGGGCGAAATCAAAAAAAAAGGATAACGGGTTAAATCATTTTGAAGAGGGATTGAAATTTAATGAAATGATTTTTTTTATTGGTAAATAAAAACAAAATATGAGTGGCACTGAAAATGAAAAAGAACCTTCCGGGACGAGTTTCGAATTGAGTTTTTTAGTACGTGAAAATATAAAAAAATTAACGCCTTATTCATCGGCCCGGCATGAGTTTACCGGCAAGGCTTCTGTTTTGTTGGATGCGAATGAGAACGCTTATGGTTCGCCGCTTGAAGATAACTTCAACCGTTATCCCGATCCGTTGCAATGGCAATTGAAATTCGCGATCGCTAAAATAAAAGGCGTGCCCGCGGAGAATATTTTTGTCGGCAATGGGAGCGATGAAGTAATAGACCTTGCCTATCGTATTTTTTGCGACCCGGTTAAGGATAACGTAATCCTTTGCCCGCCTACTTATGGCATGTATGAAGTATGTGGCAATATCAATAACGTAGGTATAAAAAAGGTAAACCTTACGCCGGATTTTCAGTTGAACGTGCAGGGGATATTAGATGCGGTGGATGACCATACCAAATTATTGTTTCTCTGTTCGCCTAATAATCCTTCGGGCAATAATATGAACAGGAATGATGTGGAAGTATTGTTGAATAATTTCCCTGGGATTATTTTGATTGATGAAGCCTATATCAATTACTCAAAACAAAAAACTTTTATACCCGGACTTACCGAATATCCTAACCTGATTGTAATGCAAACGCTGTCCAAGGCCTGGGGGCTTGCCGCCCTGCGTTTGGGGCTTTGCTTCGCCTCAATGAATATCATTGATTTGTTCAATAAAGTAAAACCTCCCTATAACATTAACGAAGCGTCACAGGAACTGGCTTTGGAAGCATTGCAGCATACGGATGAGGTGAACAACTGGATTAAGGAAGTGGTTTCACAAAAGGATTTTCTGATCAACGAATTATTAAAGTTATCTTTTGTAGAAAAAATTTATCCAAGCGATGCTAATTTTTTATTGGTAAAAGTGAAGGACGCCAATTCTTTATATCAATACCTTGCAAAAAATGAGATCGTGGTACGCAACCGCAGCAGGGAAGTATTGTGTGAAAATTGCCTGCGGATAACCATTGGCACGCCGGATGAAAATGATATCTTAATCGAAAGCCTGAAATCTTTTAAAGACTAATAAGTATTTTTTATTTCTAAAACTTTAATTATATGTACAAGCTAAAATTTTTGACAGTTCTGTTAAATAGTATGCTGTTTGTAGCGTTTACCGCCTGCAGCAACGATTCTACAAAGACCGGCAAAGCCGCTTTGGAGGCAGATTCCAGCCTTGTATTACCCTCAGGTTTTAGTGCCACGAAAGTTGTAACGGATTTGGGCCGTGCCCGTCATATTGTAATTGCCCGCAATGGCGATGTATTTGTAAAGCTGGAAAAATTAAAAGATGGTAAAGGCATCTATCGTTTGCATGACAGTAATGGTGACGGCACGTTTGATCAGGTTACCGGGTTTGGTAATTATATTGGTACCGGCATCGCTATAAAAAACGGTTATCTGTATGCTTCTTCCAACACAGAAGTATTCAGATATAAGCTCGATGAAAAAAGCGGGATTGTAGATGAAGCATCCGTTCAAAAAATCGTCACTGGTCTGGTGGATAAGGGACAGCATAATTCCAAATCCCTTGCTTTGGATAACGCCGGGAATATTTACGTAAATATTGGTGCCCCGTCAAATGGATGCCAGGTGCAGGATAGGACAAAAGGCTCGCCCGGGATGGATCCCTGCCCGCTGTTGGAAACTGCCGGTGGTATCTGGCAATTTAAAGTGGATCAGTTAAATCAATCCTATCAGCAGGGTGTCCGCTATGCAACAGGATTGCGCAATGTAGTAGGGCTTGACTGGAATAATGAAGTGAACGACCTTTACGTAATTCCGCATGGCCGCGATATGCTGCACCAGTTTTATCCGGAATTATTTGATGCCAAAGCCGGTGCCGAAAATCCGGCGGAAGAAATGTTCCGCATTAAGAAAGGATCAGATTGCGGGTATCCATATTGCTATTTTGACAATGATAAAAAACAAAAATTATTGAACCCCGAATATGGTGGCGACAGGATAAAAGTTGGCCGTTGTGAGGATAAGGAAAAATCCATTATTCAGTTTCCGGGCCATCTTGCGCCAAATGCGTTATTATTTTATACCGGCACGAAGTTTCCTGAAAAATACCATAATGGCGCCTTCATCGCTTTTCATGGTTCCTGGAACCGTTCACCAGAACCACAAGCCGGTTACTTTGTGGTATTCGTTCCATTTAAAAACGGTTTGCCATCAGGCGCATGGGAAGTGTTTGCCAATGGCTTCGCTGGTTCCAATATCAACAGGGCAAAGTATCGTCCATGCGGATTGGCGCAGGCACCCGATGGTTCGCTCTTTGTGTCCGAAGACAATAATGGTACAGTTTGGAAAATTGATTATAAGGGTAAATAATTTGAATACGGTAATAATTTTAAACCCTGAATCAATTCAAAAAAAATTTTAAATTGCCAAGACATTAGAAAATAGATCAGCTTCAACGACAAATTTGATTTTGTTATTTATTCTTTTTAGCAAAAAGAAAAAATAATCACACTTGTGCATTAAATCATTATTGGGCACTGACTATTAGTTCTTATAAATTATTTGCATCGGCTCAATAAATTTAATCAGCATTGATTAAATAAAACGCATTGCAGTCGCAGGGGTTCTGCTCCCCTCTCCTTTGGAGAGGGGTTGGGGGTGAGGTCAAAGGGTTATGAACCTGATAAGTTGGTTTTGATATCAAAAAGCTAAATCGTTGGATACTATAAAACGCTTTGCAGTTGCAGGGGTTCATGCTCCCCTCTCCTTTGGAGAGAGCCTGTCCCGATTTATTGGGAGGCTGGGGGTGAGGTTACTAATTACTAATTCCAACTAATAATATTTTTTCCAATGAAAAAAATTATCATGACAGGTATTGTCTTTTTAATAATACTCAGTTCATTCAGTTTAGTACCGCAGCAGGGCATAAGGGCCTCCATGGAAAGGGGAAAGAAAGTTTATGATAGTACCTGTCTTGCCTGCCATCAGCCAGATGGGCAGGGGGTACAACGGATGAATCCAACACTTGTAAAAACAAAATGGGTATTGGGCGATAAAAAGGCATTGATAAAAATTGTGTTCAATGGGTTAAAAGGTGGCGAGATTGAAATAGACGGGGATAATTTTCACAATCCAATGCCGCCACAGGCAACACTCTTGTCAGACCGGCAAATAGCGGATGTATTAACTTTTGTAAGAAATAGTTTTGGAAATAAAGCAAGTGCGGTAACACCGGCAGAGGTAATATCAATAAGGGGAATTAAAAAAACCGGTTCAGCAAAACCGGTTAAAAAAAATCTACAAAGCAATAAATGAAAAAAATATTATTCATAGACCGTGACGGTGTATTGATAAAAGAAGCGCCGCCAACTTATCAGCTTGACGCCTTCGGCAAACTCGAATTTTACCCTGACATGTTTTGCTATTTGAGAAAAATAGCTACCGAACTGGATTATGAATTGGTAATGGTAAGTAACCAGGATGGATTAGGAACAGCCTCCTTTCCGGAAGATACTTTTTACCCTGTCCATAATTTTGTTTTAAGCAGTTTAGCGAATGAAGGCATTCATTTTAGTGAAGTTAATATTGACCGGACCTTTGCCAAAGACAATGCGGCAACCCGTAAGCCCGGAACAGGCATGTTGACAAAATATTTGAATAGCCCTGATTATGACCTTGGAAATTCTTTTGTAATCGGCGACCGGATAACGGATATGCAATTGGCGAAAAATTTAGGTTGCAAAGGCTTATGGTTGAACAATGATCCCTATCTGGGCGCAGGTGAAATCAGCGCCACGATGGAAGATTTAAGAAAGGAAGTGATCGTACTTGAATCGCCGCGATGGAAAGATATTTATACATACTTAAAGTTGCCCCGGAGAAAAATCATTCACGAACGGAATACCAACGAAACAAAAATAAAGATTGAAGTAAACCTTGATGGAACCGGTAAAGCAAATATTAAAACGGGCATCGCCTTCTTCGATCACATGCTGGATCAGCTTGCCCGTCATGGAAATATGGATTTGAATATTGAATGCCGGGGCGATCTGCAAATAGATGAACATCATAGCATTGAAGATACGGGCATTGCGCTGGGCGAGGCTATAGCAAAGGCTTTGGGCGATAAAAGAGGTATAGAGCGGTACGGTTTTTTATTGCCCATGGATGATTGCCTGGCACAGGTAGCCATTGATTTTGGTGGACGAAGCTGGATAGTATGGGATGTTGAATTTAAAAGGGAAAAAATAGGGGAGATGCCCACCGAAATGTTTTTTCATTTCTTCAAATCTTTCAGTGATGCGGCTAAATGTAATCTGAACATAAAGGCCGAAGGCGACAATGAACATCATAAAATAGAATCCATTTTTAAGGCGTTTGCGAAGGCCATCAAAATGGCGGTGAAAAAAGATATCAATAATAATTCTTTACCGAGTACAAAAGGAGTGCTTTAGTTTGAATTGGTTGGTCGTTGGTATTTGAAGTTGATTGTAGGAAGTTTAAATT
>JAVHOI010000246.1:0-2513 GCA_036169975.1 Ferruginibacter sp.
AGAACAAATGAACTTTTAACAAAATCATATCAAATGATCCTGGAGGAATACAATCGGCATTTATATAAAATACATAAGCCGGTCAGGTTAAAAAAAGATAATATGGTTTTTGAAACGGTGATCAGGGGCGTTTCTGCGCAAGGCCAACTGCTAACTACAGATGCCATTGAAAAACATTTTGAATTTGGAGAAGTGGAGTGGATAATAAAATGAGGCCTGATTTTTTTTCAATTTTTTGGTTTATCATACTCCGTCATTGCATTTCATTCGGCAATTAACCGCAACTTCTTCAGTCTTATTAGCTTCCACTTCAAACTTATAGGTGTATTGTATTTTGCGAATGCTTTACCAAAAATGCACTAATTAAAAAACCAAAATAATTAAGTTACTGATGTTGCATTGAATGGCCCTACTCATGTTTTGCCAATTTTTTATTTTGTAAAAAATTAGTTTCGAAAAACCAATACAGGTGAATAGATTAGCCCATAACAAACGCTATGTGTTGTCCGGCAATTATTGCCGGCCACGAATTTCCTTTTATTAAAAAATCAATACCCTCCAATTGCTACCCAGGCATTTAGTATTTCTTCTGTATGATTTTTAGTATCGGGCTTGTTGATGATCTTTTTTATTATACCGCTATCATCAATTAAAAAGGTTGTGCGAATGGTGCCCATATAAGATTTCCCCATCATTTTTTTTTCACCCCAAACACCATATTTTTCAACAATTACCCTGTCTTCATCCGAAATAAGCGAAAAAGGAAGTTCGTATTTGGTCTCAAATTTTTTATGCTTTTTTACCGGGTCGGTACTTACGCCAACAATGGCGAATCCTTTTCTAATCAAAACTGAATAATTATCCCTAAGGTTGCATGCTTGGGCAGTGCAACCTGGTGTATCATCTTTAGGATAAAAATAAAGAATCAGTTTTTTACCTTTAAAATCCGCAAGAGAAATTTTATTGCCATTTTGGTCAATTCCTTTAAAGGCCGGCGCTTTTTTGCCTTCTGTTAATGTCGTCATGCTATTTGTTTTAATAGTGTAAAAATATTTTTTATTTGGTGGTTTTGCTAATGCTGCATTCACCTATAAAATTACTTATTTTACCTTTTAAAATGATAAGTCCGCTCCGCGCTGTTCCCCACGCAATCTTCCACACTTATTTTTAATTCATGTTCTCCTGCGGGGCAATGTTCATCAAACCGGTAAATAAATGCGCTGCCCTTATCATTGCTAAAGCGAAGCCATTTTCCATCAAGGTATGCCGTAAAATTTTCTATTACTTTAGTGTTATCTTTTATTACAAAAGCGAGGCGGTTTAGTTTAGCGGCATTCATTCCTTCCCTGATTCCAACGGGAATTATTGCCGGGGGAGAAGTATCTTCCAATAACTGAAAATTACCAAACGCCCGGAAGCTGGCCTGATACCAATCCTTTTCATTTCCCATGGTAACCGGAACCGCTTTTTCATAATCATCTTTATCACCCCAGGAACGATGCATCACCATTTTGTTGGGATACCCCGCATCCGATTTTTTTATTTTTACCGGAAACATGCTATGCACCGGCACATGGCCATTATGCAATTGAAAAATTGTATTTCCCTGCGAAGGGATTATTTCATTGTATCTGAAGCGGATTGAATCATACAATGCATTTTCGGGCAGGTAAAAACTGATCCGGCTGTTTTCAAACACATTCACAAAACCCGGATGAAATTCTTTTTGTTGATAAACCGCAGTTGCATCATCCCGGTTGCCGGATTGTTTTATGACTCCCCTCTGCACCTCAAATTTTAGCTGGGATGTATTTCCATAAGCATCTTTCACTTCAATTTTTATCTGATGCACTCTGCCATCTTCAATAGCAATCACACCATCGCCACTTACATCTTTGTAAACACCCTGCGGATAGCCAGGCAGCCGGCTCAGGTGCTGTACATAAGAACCGCCGTTACTGCGCAATTTGTAATCAATATGCGCATTAAGATACCTCGTTTCATCATACCCGATGCTGTCTAACTGAAAACCGGTTACCGGTTGCTCATTTTCGTAAAGCACTGCCTGGTAAATGCCGTTTTTATTGGTTGACCCAGTGTACCTGTCATAAGCCGTTATTGCGAAACTTACCTTATCCGTATTGGCTAAAAGAAGTTGGGGAATGGTGGTATAAACCCCGTTTATTTTTTTAAGGGGATAAAATTTAGGGCTTTGTTCGTAGGTACTGATGCTCCTGTCGTAAACGGCTAATCGCAATATATCCGGTGCGATATTATCTGTTACCGGAAAATCAAAAAGTAGCGGATTTAATACTTTGTCCGTTTTGGTATCCCTTATTTCGAAATGCGTGTGCGGCCCCTGGGAGCCGCCGGTGTTGCCGCTGTAAGCAATGAACTGCCCTTTTTTTACCGGGAATAAATTGGCAGGAATATCTAAAAATATTTTCCAGCTTTGCAGTTTGTATTGTTGTCCGGTAATGTATTTTTCCAGTGCAGGATTAAAATCATTCAGG
>JAVHOI010000247.1:0-11956 GCA_036169975.1 Ferruginibacter sp.
CCGGCTACTATTGAATGGGAATAAATTTATAGTTATTGGCCAATAGTGAAGGATGAACAATTGCCTGTTAACTATTCAAGAATTTAAAAATTATTTAAAAAATCAGAAGGAGATAAAACAGGTATGTTTCGAAAGGGATGCAATATTAAAAGGTCTTTATCGCCGGTAATGATGGCATCAGCACCCGCGGATATTGCCAGGGATAAAAACATATTATCCTTTGGATCCCTACAGGCGATTATCAGTTTATTTATTTCCACAGCAAGTGCTGCTGAGATAATATTTTCAATAAAAGATAACCTGATTTCAAGCGATAAATACTTTCCAGATTTAGGCCTGCAGAAAACTGTAAAATATTCAGCGCTTGTTTCGGCTGATACTAATAGGATGCCTGTTTGCCTTGCTATTTTTAATGCCCGGCCAGGTGGGGAATCTTCATTCAGCAATGCGCTTAATAAAGAATTGGTATCAAATATCCAGTACTTAGTCCTCATCTTTCAGCAAGTCATCCAGCTTGTCCGGAGTAAAACCTTTGGTATTATCTTCTTCGGTAGCTTTTTTCATAATATCAAAAAGCTGTTCATTAGCGGGTTTGTTACTGAAAAAATCGTTCAGCCAGGCATTAATTACCGCTTTTCTTTTTACGGAAGAATCCGCTTTTTTAAAAGCCCTGGCAATGAAAGGGGGAACTGGAATTGATATATTTTCCATACTGATACACATTTAATCAATTAATCAAATATAAGAATTTAAGATAAGAATGAAAATAGTTCCGGATCGGAAGTAATGAGTAAATTTTGAAATTAAAGACAAGGTTTTTGCTATATGCTAATGGCTATACGCTTTCGGTTTTTAAGTTAAATCACCATCAAAAAAAATATATGAACAAGATTTTTTTACCGGTTTTATTTTTTCTATTGGCTTTTTTTTATTCGCAAAATTTGGCGGCGCAAAAAGATTCCATCCCTGCTTTAAAAACTTACCATGTAGGAATTTTTGCCCCCCTTTACCTTGATTCTGTTTTTAATGAAGAAGACAAATTTCGCTATAAGCAAGGCATACCCCGTTTTATTATGCCGGGGGTTGATTTTGTAAATGGCGCCCAGCTAGCATTTGACTCTATTAAATTACCCAATCAAAATGTCAATGCATTTATTTACGATACCAAATCTTACACCCTACCGGTTGACCGGCTTATTCATTCAAAAAAAATGGACAGCCTTGATCTGATCATTGGCTCTGTAAAAGATATTGAATATAAGCAACTGGCCGATTTTGCCCTTACTAAAAATATCCCGTTTATCTCCGCTACTTATCCTAATGATGGCGGCATTACAGCTAACCCTTTTTTGGTATTGGTCAATTCTACTTTAAAGGCCCATTGCGAAGCTATTTACAGCTACCTTTTACAAAATCATGGTACCGACAAAATTTTCCTGTTTAGAAAAAAAGGTTCGCAGGAAGATAAGGTAGCGGCTTATTTTAAAGCCATCAACGAACCGGATCGCAAAGCACTGTTAAATATCCAGACTATCAATATTGACAGTTCATTTACCCCGGCCTATTTACAAAAAAAATTAGACAGCAACCGCCAAACCATCATCATTGGAGCTTCGCTTGATGAAAATTTCGCAACCACGCTAACTTCCACCTGTTATGTTTTGCATGAATCATATCCCATCATTTTAATTGGCATGCCCAACTGGGACGGTTTTAAAAGCCTTATGAAGAAAGACCAGTTCGAGGATTTTCCGGTTTATTTTACCACACCTTACTTTAATAATAAATGGGACGACTTTAGTAAAGTATTGACAACGGGCTACGCGAAAAAATATAAGGGCAAGCCGTCTGATATGGTTTTTAAAGGGTTTGAATGCGCTTATTTTTTTACCAGGTTGCTTACCACTTATCCCAACGATATGATGAGCCATATCAATGATAAAAATTATAAAATTTTCTCTGATTACAATTTTCGTCCGGTATTTTTGAAAAAGGAAAATAGTGTGCCTGACTACTTCGAGAATAAACACCTTTACTTCATCAGGCTAATGAATGGCACAGCTTCAAAAGCCTGGTAATATTAATGGATATCACCCCAACCACCATTTGAAACTTCAATCAACACCCGGCTATAAAATCATCAATCAATGGCTGGCCGCCAAAGGGCAACATCCATTTCTGTTTCAGGAACAATGCTGGCAGCAAATCATTAACGGGCAAAGCGGTTTGGTGAATGCGCCTACCGGTTGCGGTAAAACGTTTTCGGTATTCTTAGGCGCTGTGATAGATTTCATCAATCATCATCCGGAGAATTATCAAACAAAAAATAAGAACGGATTGCAACTGATCTGGATCACTCCATTAAGAGCCCTGGCAAAAGACATTGGCCGGGTAATGGAAGAAGTGGTCAGCGAATCAGGTATGAGCTGGAAAGTAGCCATCCGCAATGGCGACACCACCAACAGCGAACGGCAAAGGCAAAAAAGGCAAATGCCCGAGGTACTCATCATCACGCCGGAGAGTTTGCATTTATTGCTGGCACAAAAAAATTATCCCGAAGTATTTCAAACACTAAAAATAATCGCAGTTGATGAGTGGCACGAATTATTGGGCAGCAAAAGAGGCGTGCAGGCAGAACTGGCCATTTCAAGAATAATTGGTTGCCAAAAAGGTGGGAATACAACCATAGAAAAAGATGCTGATTTAATTGAAACCGAAATTCAACTTCCCGAAAAAGACAAATCAGTTTTGAAACAGAAAGCGCCCGGCAAAAAACAAAAAACAGTTAACAATAAACCTGCCGTTTGGGGTATATCAGCTACCATTGGAAACCTTGAACAGGCGAAAGAGGTATTGCTTGCTGCCACAGGATTTGAAGGAAAAATCATTAAGTCCGGTATCAAAAAAAATATCCGGATCGAATCCATCATTCCGGATGAAATAGAAAAATATCCCTGGGCCGGGCACTTGGGTATAAAATTAATTGAGAAAGTAATCCCAATTATCCATGCCAATAAAACCACGCTTATTTTTATCAATACCAGGGGCATGAGCGAAAGATGGTACCAGGCTTTGCTTGATGCAGCGCCCGGCCTTGCCGGCCTCATCGCCTTGCATCATGGCAGCATTGAACAGGAATTGCGTTTATGGGTAGAGGATAATTTACATACCGGCAAATTAAAAGCCGTAGTGTGCACGGCAAGCCTTGACCTCGGTGTTGATTTTCGGCCAGTGGATGCCGTTATACAGGTGGGGTCGCCCAAAGGGGTGGCCCGCTTTTTACAAAGAGCCGGCAGAAGCGGGCATCAGCCAAACGCCATCAGTAAAATTTATTTTTTACCCACCCATTCTTTGGAACTGGCGGAAGCCGCCGCATTAAAAAAAGCGATCGGAGGAAATGATATTGAAAGCAGGGAGCCGTTGCTGTTGTGTTTTGATGTACTGATTCAATACCTCTGTACAATCGCCCTATCAGATGGATTTAAACCGGATGAAATTTTTAAGGAAATAAAAAAAACTTATTGCTTTGGTGAAATTACATACGAGGAATGGCAGGAAGTCTTATTCTTTCTAACGCAGGGGGGCAAAGCCTTACAGCAATATGACGAGTATAAAAAAATTGTCGTTACAGATGGTGTTTACCGGATGGAAGACCGGCGGATGGCCATGCGCCATCGGATGCACATTGGTACCATTGTAAGCGATGCCATGCTGAAAGTAAAATTTTTAAGTGGCGGATATGTAGGTGTGATAGAAGAATATTTTATTTCGCGTTTGCAGCCGGGCGATGTTTTTACTTTGGCAGGAAGAAACCTGGAGTTCGTGTTGATAAAAGACATGACCGTATTGGTAAGAAAATCGAATAATAAAAAATCAATCGTTCCCAGTTGGATGGGTGGCCGGATGTCGCTTTCCGCTAATTTGGGGCAGAAGTTGAGGGAAGTGCTGGCTCCCTCTAAATCCAGCACCAGGGAGGAAGCCTACGAAGAGATCACCGCTTTGATACCGCTGCTGAATTTACAAAAGTCATTGTCGAATATCCCCAACGAAAATGAACTATTGATTGAACATTTGGAAACTAAGGATGGCTTTCATGTGTTTGTATATCCTTTTGAAGGGCGCCTGGTGAATGAAGCGATGGCGGCGATATTGGCATACCGTATCAGCCTTATTGTGCCCATCACTTTTTCCATCGCCATAAATGATTATGGATTCGAGTTGCTGAGCGACCAGCCTATACCGATAGACGATACCAATGCGTACCAGCTTTTTTCATCCGGCAACCTGCTGGCGGATATTCAAAAAAGCGTAAACTCCACGGAGATGGCTAAACGCAGGTTCAGGGATATAGCGGTAATTGGCGGACTGATTTTTCAGGGGATGCCGGGCGAACAGGTGAAAGCAAGGCACCTGCAAAGCAGCGCTGGTTTGCTGTTTAATGTATTTAGCGAATACGATCCTAACAATGTATTGCTAAGGCAAGCTTACCGGGAAGTGATGGATCAGCAAATGGAAGAAGTTCGTTTAAGAAATGCCCTGCAAAGAATTGCCGCCGGCAAAATTATTATCAACTTTCCTAAACAGCTTACACCTTTTTGTTTCCCGATTATTGTAGATGGACTGAGTCGCAATAACCTGTCTTCCGAAAAATTTGAAGACCGGGTGAAGAAGATGCGGCCTCAACCGGACAGGTAAAACCGGATGCCTGATTTGTTGTTGGCTGATTTTTTTTTAAATATTATTCTTACTATAAATAATTTTACCGTTAACCTGTTTTGGTTAAAGCTCAATAAAGATAAAATGTACAAGAGTGCGACGCCACTGAAGCAACATCAGGGAACTATTGCCGGGTTCACAAAAAAATATGGATAATTGGTATCGTAGTACCAGGTATCCATATTTTGATTTAGGCTATTTTAAGCCAAATTTAAAAGCGCTGGTTTTACTTAATCAGGTACTTACGCTGCATGGTATATAAAACCACAAACAATAATGGCAAACCCACACCCATTATAACGCTGAAAACACCGGTAAACTGAGCTGTACCCAAAATAATAAAGCCGCCAATAACAGGCAACAATTCTCCGCCAACGTAAATTAAATAACCATCCTTTTTTAGCTTCCGCATCATGATGGCACCAATAACGCATAATGCAATACCAATAAAGCCAACTACCATTAATGGAATCAAATTGGCCTGTGTCAACTCCATCACTGCCTTGCCTTTTTCCATGTCTTCTAATTGCTTCGTACTCATTTCGGCTCCCGAAGATTTAGCCTTATCCATCATGCCTAATAAAAATTTATTGAGGAAAGGCATGAGTAGGGCAAACAGCAGCCCTATTCCGCTGCCAACAAACGTAAGGATAGTAAGTACATTTAAACCGGAAGGCAATTTAGGCTTGCCATCTTCTGTTAATTCCAGCAAATCAGAAGGAGTAGATGTGTCTGTCATGTTATAAATTTTTAACTAAAGTACCACTATAAATTTCATTTCAAAAATAATCAACTATTTATTTGTACCCTAAGCCTTTTATCTTCGCTTTTAATGAAACAACTTATTCCGCATACTTTAAATGGCAACACATTTTTACTTTCAGCAGACCGGATTATTTTCTGGCAGGATCAAAAGGCAATGATCCTTAGTGACCTTCACCTGGGCAAGACCGGGCACTTCAGAAAATCGGGTATTGCCATACCACAGGCCATCTTTAAAGAAGATATGCAACGCCTGGTAACACAAATTCAATTATATAAACCCAACAGGTTAATCGTGATCGGCGATATGTTTCACAGTGATGATAATAAGGAGCATGATTTTTTTACCAGGTGGAGAAAAGATTTTGAACAGTTGCCCATCCTGCTTGTAAAAGGGAATCATGATATTCTAAAAGAAAGCTGGTACACTGAAGCGGGTATCCAAATCTGTAATGATGAGCCGGATAAAAAAAGCGCCGCTTTAAGGATTGGAAAATTTATTTTTACCCACGATATTAACGGCTATGATCTTATCGCTGGTGACCCTGAATGTTATTTTTTCAGCGGCCATCTCCATCCCGGAATAAGTATCAGGGGTTTGGGAAAACAGTCTTTGCGTTTTCCCTGTTTTTATTTTGGAAAACAATTTGCCGTATTACCCGCCTTTAGCAGGTTTACCGGAACACAGGCAATTAAACCAAAGCGTGGTGAATCGGTTTATGCATTATTACCTTCCAATTCATTAAAGGGAGAATTGGGTGGCTTACTAAAAGTTTAAGCAAGGAAGCCTTTGTGGGCAATGCAAAACGACCACCCTACAAACCGACAGACAACATATATTTGTAAGAACAACTAATGAAAAAAGAAGAACTATTACAGACAAATATTGACCCACTGCTTGACTATTTCAACAAGTTAATTCCATTAAATAGTGAAGAGAAAATATTGGTCACCGCCTTATTCAAACCACGACTTTACAGGAAACGACAATATGTTTTACAGGAAGGCGATGTATGCAACCAGTTCAATTTTGTAGTTCGTGGCTGTTTAAGAATGTATAAAATTGACGACAAAGGAAACACACATATCATACAATTTACTGCCGAAAATTGGTGGCTGATGGACATTGGCAGTTTCCACCAAAGAAATGCTTCTGAATTAAACATAGACGCTTTAGAAGACACAATGGTTTTACAAATCAGCTACGACAATATTATTTCTCTCTACTTACAAAGTCCAAAATTCGACCGCATTTTTCGGGTATTGATTGAGAACAGTTTTGTTTCACTTCAAAAAAGATTGTTACAAAATATTAGTTCGACAGCAGAAGAACGATACCTTTCATTTTTGCAGACATATTCACATCTGACCAATCGTCTTCCTCAGACACAAATAGCGGCATTTTTAGGTGTAACACCTGAATTTTTAAGCAGACTACGAAGTAAGCAAGCTAAAAAACCTTAATCTACATCAATACTATTTCTTGATTCAGTTCATTGGACAGAGCCTTTCTGCCAATGCATCTTTGTGTTATCAAAATTTAAAAAGAATTAGTTATGACAACAACATCAAAAATAGCCGTAATAGGCTTAGGAAACATTGGGCAAGTGGTAGCTGCCAATCTCTCAAAATCAAACCGTTCTTTTATAGCAGCCGACAGAAACGTAGAGAAAGCAAAAACTCTATCTGCAAATTGGGGAACATCGGCACAACCAAATGATATTGCTTCAGCAGTAAAAAACGCTGACATTATAATATTATCAATTCCTTTTGAGGCTATTGCAGGTTTTATGAAAGAATACGCATCTGACTTAGAAGGAAAAATTATTGTTGACCCTTCTAACCCAATTGCACAAGACGAAAATGGCGGTTTTAAAAAAGTTATCGGCGAAAAAGAATCGGCTGGAGAAATTAATGCAACGACACTTCCCAAAAATGCTAAGTTAGCAAAAGCATTAGGCACATTAGGTGCAGCATCGCTTACTGGTTCAGCTTACCAAACACCCGAAAAAGCGGTTATGTTTTATGCAACTGATGATAATGAAATTAATGAAACAATTGAGCAACTAATTACCGACATTGGTTTTGATGCCGTTCGTGTTGGTGGCTTAAACCAATCACTCCGTATAGAAGTTTTTGGCGATTTACATGAATTTGGTGCATTGGGCAAAGTTGTTACGTTGTCCGAAGCGTTTGCAAAATTGTAAAAAATTCGATTAATAATTATTAAATCATAAAATTATGAATATCACAAATCTATGTACGTCCCTTTGTTTCGTTTTGGGAATTTCATTTAGCGTTACTGCCCAAAACTTTATGAATGGAAAAACATTAACGCTTGGCAAACAAACCTTTGGGCTTCATAACGTAACAGGAGAGATTATCAAATTTCAGGGTAAAGAAGTATTGAAAATTGAACGGGACCTAACTGCGATTCCTTTTGACAGTACTAATATTGAAACAACAGTTGATGAGCCACATTATGCAAGGCTTATTGGTTTGGATGACTTTGAAAACGGTACTATCGAAGTGAAAATGTATAGCCAAATTCAAAATCCCCCACCTTATCTTGGGGTTGCAGGATTCATAGGAACATATTTCAGAGTTAAAGAAGACGATTCGGCTTTTGAGGGCATTTACCTAAGACCAAAAGTCGGCAGAGTCAATAATCAGCAATACAGAAATCACACAGTTCAATATTTTTCGTATCCACATTACAAATTTGATACATTGAGAAAGATAGCTCTATTCAAATATGAAGGCTCAGCCCCTGTTTCTTTAAATGAGTGGATTACAATGCGGATAAAGGTCAACGGTGAAACTGCCGAAATGTTTATAAATGATATGAAATACTCTACTTTTATTGTTGATAAAATGCTCGGAAAAAATAAAAAAGGGGGAATTGGATTGTACGTAGATATTGGCACAATTGGATATTTCAAAGATTTAAAAGTAACAAAGAGAGCTTTGAAAGTAAAGTCGAAAGCTGGCGGGAAGATAAACGACATTTAGTTTTCCCTGCTCAATTTAAAATACGCTGCGGTACGATGCACATGCCCACAATATTGGTATTGCTGCAAATGTTGCTGGACGTTGAAACTTTAGCTAGGTGCTACTATCAGTAGTTCGGGCTCGGCATTCAATGTTCAGCTTTTTGTCGTTAACTTCAACTTCAGTTTTTCAATTGGGCAGCGATTCCGGGCTGGACGAACAATGAATTGCCCTCCTGTAGCAATACCTGTTCGATATAAAATTGAAACCGCCAACTACGCAATACTGTTGCCAGAAGTAAAATAAAATGATAGCATTTTATAACGCCCTTCTTTTCATTTCCTTTTTTATCAGTATCAGTTCCTTGCCCATTTGCCCGCTCATCGAACTGTTTTCCTCCGCCCTTCTCATCAGGTAAGGTATCACATCTTTAATGGGGCCAAAGGGCAGGTATTTACTTACACTACAACCTTCCCTTGCAAGGTTGAAAGTTATATTATCACTCATGCCAAAGAGCTGGGAAAAATGAACATGCGCATGATTTAGGGGAATATTTTTTTGTTGTAATAATTCGGTAGCCATCAAATTGGTTTGCTCATTATGCGATGCGATGATCACCGCTATCTTATCCAAATGTGCGATACAAAATTCAACCGCGTCATTGTAATCCTTATCGCAACTTTTCTTATCTTCCTGAATGGGTGAAGGGTAATTCATGTCCGCGGCCCTTTTTCTTTCATTCTCCATATAAGCGCCCCTAACCAGTTTAGCGCCTAAAATAAAATCCCTTTCAACAGCCGCTTCGTAAGAATCCTTTAAAAATTTCATCCGGTCGGTCCTGTACAATTGAAGCGTATTATAAATGACTACCCCACTCTTGTTATAGGTATCCATCATCAAAATGGTCAATGCATCTACGGGATCCTGAATCCAGGTTTCTTCCGCATCTATCAACACGCCTACATTTTTTTCATGGGCTATTTCACAAATCCTGATCATGCGGCCGTTCACTTTATGCCATTCCTCTTTTTCAGTTTCCGTCAAAAGATCAAGTGCCTTTAAATACCTTTTCATTAAAGTACCTTCGGCTTTATTCATCAGCGAATCAATTTTTTCCAACAATTCAAACCGCGATAAACCGGTTACCTTAATACTCATGAAGGGGATATTGGGCTGGGTTGCGGCATAGTTGATTACCCGGATAAATTCTTCGGTGGCATGATTAAAACCAGTTTCCCCATCCTCCCCGCCTTCTACTCCATAATCTAAAATTACCTGCACCTTATACCTACCTAATTTTTTTGCTACGGCGGTAGTTTCTTCAAGCGTTTCACCTCCTACAAATTGCCGGAAGATGGTTTCCCGGATAAGCGGTTTTGTAAATGGAAGGTTCCATTTAATGGCAAGTGGCGTAATCTTTAATCCAAAGTTTACCAGCCAGGGTTTGCCCATTATATTAAATAGAAAGTTGGCTTTTTTCAGCTCGCTATCCTGCTTGTAGGCGAAAGCATTCTCCGTGTTATCGAAAGAAATCAAAGGTTTTGTTTCCATAAAAAAATGAATTTATCATCAAAGGTAAGAAAACTAAAGTACCCGGTTTTTCATATCATTAGTTCCTACCTTTCAGGTAGTAGCAATAATTTCGTGGCTGTGCCAGTGGGATAACAACTACGGTGAATACCCGTTGCTGGCGGAGTTAACAGCGAGCGGCAATTATTTATAACACTAATACTTTAACCTGATATTTATTAAGGGCTTTTTCGAAAAACCTCCCAGGTTTATAAAACCTGTGAGGTTTGATCATGCGGTTATGCTGCATTTGTCAGGTTTAAAAAGCAGGGCGACCCGATTGCTAAATGATTTGAAATGCACGCCCAAAATCATACATCACACATTCCTTATTATCTTTGCCAAAATTTAATACATGGAAAAGAAAGCAAGCGAATCATTGGTAGTGATGACGGAAATAGTGTTGCCAAACGATACCAATACTTTTGGTAACCTGATGGGTGGCCGCTTAATGTACTGGATGGATATTGCCTCCGCACTGGCAGCAATGAAACATAGCGGCTCACCAGTGGTAACCGCATCGGTGGATAATATTTCTTTTGAAAACCCTATCAGGCTGGGCAATGTGGTGCATATAGAAGCCAAGGTTACCAGGGCATTTAACACCAGCATGGAAGTACATTTGAAAGTGTGGGGGGAAGACGCTTTAAATCAATACAAATATAAAAGTAACGAAGCCTATTTTACTTTTGTAGCGCTTGACCCTAACAGTAAGCCAAAGCCCGCTAACCCGTTAATAGCCGAAACGGAGGAAGAAAAAGAATTGTATGAAGGCGCATTAAGAAGAAGGCAACTGAGGCTGGTGCTGGGCGGAAAAATGAAGGCAAAAGATGCGGATGAACTGAAAGCATTATTTACGGCAACTACCTGATTAAAATAACCTTCAATTAGCGATGAATTTTTTAGAAGGCTATTTATCAGGACTGGTTTTTAAATGTGCCCTGGCTTTTTATCATGAATTTTTTGCTTTGTTCAATGGCATCCATCACCTGCCGTGTAATATTTTCACAGGTATCTTCATAATCAATTATCATAGGCTCCTTAAAACTTACGGACAAAAGGGTACCCGTCTTTTTAAATCTTAACCCCTTTTTATCGAATGCCTGGGAGAAGCCGTTAATCACTACCGGTATCACTATGGGGCGGTGATGTTTGATGATGAAGGCGGTCCCTTTTCGCCCCGGGGCAAAGGGTTGGGTAGTGCCCTGTGGAAAAGTAATAACCCAGTTTTTTTGCAATGCCCTTTCTATTTTCCGGGTATCACCTGGATCCAGGTTTGTTCTTACTTCCTGCCCTTCGGTGCGCCAGGTACGCTTTACCGTTATGGCGCCACCCAAACTTAACAACCTGCTTATCCAGGTACGCTTCATGGTTTCTTCGGCGGCTACATACATTACTCTTGTAAACGGCCACAGTAAATAATAGGGGATCCCCAGCCTGTATTTTTTTCGCCAGCTTACCGCGCAAAAAATATGCAGGAAGGTAATCACATCCGCGAAATAGGTTTGATGGTTGCTTACAAAAAGTACGTTTTGCTTTGGTAGTCTGCACAGGTTTTCCATGCCTTTAATCCTGAGTTTATTTATTAGGGTAAGGCCAGGGTAAGAAAGCGCCCCCACAAAGGCATACACCAATCCTTTAACCAACCGTGACCCTTTTAGTTTCGCGAAAAAAGTTGACATGAAATTATTTTTATGAACAAGCCTTTGCGCAATATACAAATCGTTTTTTTTAAGTGGCTATATTTGTTTGAAGGTGCATTCCAATCCGATAACCATCCGGATGTAGCAAACAAACCGGAACACTCCCGGCTATTGAAGGTTGGCGGCTCTTTATTATCTTTACCCGATATGGAACTGAATACGGTAATTTTTGATATGGATGGATTGTTGATAGATTCGGAGCCTTTATGGAATGA
>JAVHOI010000248.1:0-11851 GCA_036169975.1 Ferruginibacter sp.
CTGGGTTATATTTTTTTGTTCCATAACGGCAAAGGTGCATCGCTATTTCCTGAAGGACAACAAGGGGTTGGTGGAGGGGATACTTAAAAACCACACTTCCACTTCTTTGTTAAAAATGCGGTGCATAATATCCGCCACACCGTTTTTAAAGTGGTTGAAAATTAAATTCCGGTAATAATGCGCTACAAAAATCTGTGTGTATTGTAAGGTCTATTTCCAACACTAAAGCTCCATCCTGAGGTTCCTGAAAATCTGTATAGAGCCAGGGAAAGTCGCCCCGTTCCAGCAAAGTCATTTTGACGTCAAGCAAGCCTGTTAAATCTTCTTCCACTTAAAAAAACAGTAGCCTTCTGTGTACTCTTTGTAAAATGCAAAGATAACCTGTTGCCGAGGTGGGTTGAATGGGATGATATTTTAGAGTAACTCCTGCTGCATCATTCGCAATTTGGATCATTGTCTAATTTTTCAATTTCCTTCTTCACTTCATCTATCAACTGCTGTTCTATTGGCAGGTATAACTGGTATTTACTGGCTATGATTGTTTTGTTGCTTTCCGGCAAAGTAATTTTTACTACCGCATCGTTTTTATCGGCACATAATAAAATGCCGATGGTGGAGTTTTCAAAATCCTGTTTTTCAAAACGATCGTAGTAATTTACATACATCTGTAACTGCCCAATATCTTCATGAGTGAGCCTGGTAGTTTTCAAATACTACAAAGCATAACAGCAACCTGTTGTAAAAAACAAGGTCAATAGAAAATTCATCGCCTTCAATGTGTATGCGTTTTTGCCTTGCCACAAAAGAAAAGCCGTTGCCTATCTCCAGCAAAAAATCCTGTAAATGGGTAATGATGGCCGCCTCTAAATCTTTCTCGTAATAAGCGGCTTCTCTTTTTAAGCCCAGAAACTCTAACACCATCGGGTCTTTAATTATCTCCTTTGCATCAGACGGAAATTTTTCTTCCCTGGCCACTGCCAGCACATCTTTGACCTCATTGCTTAGTAATAGCCGTTCAAATAACTGGCTGTTTACCTGCCGTTCCAACTGCCTTGCCGTCCAGTTGTTCTTTGCTGCTTCGGCTATGTAAAACTCCCTTTTATCTTCTTTATCAATGCGTATGGAGGGTACGGTAGTGTGTCCAACTGAATTGCGAACGCAGTTCGTTCGTAATTGGAAAGCTGCGGTAAAACTGGCGGCACATTTCTAACTGGCGAATGGAAAAGCCACTGCCAAACTGTGGTTGCAGTGTTTCGGACAATGATTTTATGAGGAACTCGCCGTAGCCAGCCCTTTCTTTGCCTTCCTGCTCTTCTTCTAAAATAACCTTGCCTATTTGCCAGTACTCTTTCGGTGTCAACCGAACGTATGGCCCTGTCTTTTGCCGTGGCAATGATGGACTGTATTTGCTGTATGAGTTCTTTTTTTAGTTGCACTAATGTTACTGTTTATGTTTTACTTTTCTTACCGTTAATTGCTTTTTACTATGTGCTATGCTTTCTGTTTGCGTTAATATTAGTTTTAATTCGTTGAGAAACAAGAACAAATATAAACTAAAGGATTTAGTAAAAGAAACTACAGGGAAAGGGATTTTTACACAAGTTGCAAGATTGTAAAGTTTGCAAACACTGCAAACATTTAATTAGATTTTGTGGTTATGGCCAGCTTTTAGCTTTTCCAACACCTTGCCAGTTCCATTGCGGAGAACTACTGTTCTTGCTGCCAACTGAAACTGTTTATAACAGCCCTAAGCTTATCCTTTTGCCATTGAAACCAAAAGCCAGTTTTTGGGATTTAGGTTTCTTTAAAGTGCTTTGCCCCAGTGTGGTGATTGTATATTCTAAACAAAGCATTGCTGACAATGGCTCCTATAAATCCAATGAATGGAAATCTTCCAATGTTGTTACCTGCTGTAAACTGTCTTTATTAAATGATTCCTGTACACTAAAATATAATTGTATCAAACTATGTTGGAGATAGTACAATATAAAATGAATAAAGCCGCTTTGTTCATCAGGAACAGCAGTAAAGCCTCTCTCCTTTAACCCGGCAACCATCTTTGCGTTAATACTTTCAAGCTGTTTAATAACCTGCCTGATTGAAAAGGAATGTCAATTGAAGTGTTCTATTTAACAGATTGCTGTATGAAGGAATTATAAACCCGAAGGGTTTCATCTGTGATAACAGCAGAATAAAAATGTGTAACGGGGTCTTCGTACTTCGGTAAATCAATGCTGCATAAAAATTGTTGTAAAGCATTGCTGCTGGCTTCAGCCCAATGTCATTTAGTTAAGCATTTTATGTTCCGTTAGGAACATTAGGTAGGTAGGTCAATTGGTGAGGCGTTCAGTACGCTATATGCTAAGCAACACGGTCCAAATAACGTTCCTGACGGAACGTAAATTAATGATGACCGGTTCTGTGGCTACCGGCATATTGCCCCGATGGGGCAAGGCTTCTATCTTAGCTAAATGACATTGGGCTTCAGCCACCACTTTCGCAGGGCTGGATAATCAGCCAACAGGGTACTGAGTTGCTTTTGCAACTCAGTAGTGGTAGTTGGAGAAAACGCTGAGGAATTACAAAACCTGCGCAATCAAAAACTTTAAATAATGTGTATTCTCCTGATCCCTGATAATCGGGTGATCAGCAGACTGGGTATTAAATACCACCTGGCGGATTTTCCGTTTTGCATCTTTGGCAGCCATTGAAATAATGTCTAAAAACAATTCGGGTTTTACCAGATTGGTACAACTGGACGTTACCAAAAACCCACCGGGTTTTACCAATTTGATTCCCCTTAAATTAATTTCCTTGTATCCTGCCACCGCTTTATCAATGCTGCTCCTGCTTTTTGTAAATGAAGGCGGGTCAAGCATTACCACGTCATATTGCTTTCCTTCCCTTGCCCATTCTTTAAGTACATCAAACGCATTAACGCATTCAAACCTGCAAATACTTTCCAAACCATTCAAGGTCGCATTTTTTTTACACATATCAATAGCATGCTGAGATATATCGAGCCCTAAAACTGATTTCGCCCCATAAACCGCAGCACATATTTCAAACGATCCGGTATAGCAAAACGCACCAAGTACATCAGCCCCTTTTACGATATGCCGTATGGCTTTACGGTTATCCTGCTGATCCAAAAAATAGCCGGTCTTTTGTCCGTTGGCAATGTCCACATTAAATTTTATTCCCTCTCCGTCCGGGTCATTGATGATGATATTGGTATCAAACTCCGCGGAAAGAAATCCCTTGTGTTGTTCCATTCCCTCCAATTCCCTTACCGGTACGTCATTGCGTTCGTAAATACCTTTTGGCGAAAAAATTTGCTCCAAAGCTCTTACAATCGCCGGCTTCCAGATATCAATGCCGAGGGCTAATGTCTGAATGACAAAATAGTCGTTAAATTTATCAATGATCAATTGTGGAATTTCATCCGCTTCACCAAAAATCAGCCTGCAATTTTCTACATACCCTAATTTTTGCCGGTAAGCCAAGGCCTGCTTAATCCGCTGATAAAAAAACTCATCATTTATTTCTTCATTCTTATCCCTGGTAAGCAGCCTTACCATTATCTGCGATTGTGGATTCACATACCCCTTTCCAACAAATTTTTTATCATGGGTAAATACATTTACAATTTCACCGGCCTTTGCTGCCGCATCCAAAGCTTTACCCTTGTTTATTTCATTGGCAAAAATCCAGGGATGCCCGCTTTCGACCCTGTTGCTAATATTTTTATTGAGAAAAAGACTTTTCATGTCCCAAAGGTAACTGTTGTAGTTAGGTGTCAGACAGTTTGAAAGTATAAACCGCCTTTACCTCCTAAAAAATTGTCAATTTGGCTGCAAAACAAGGCTTGGCAAAATGTTTGACAATCGTACCTTTGCAAACTATTTTACCCCACCTTATCCACTATAAATAGTGAGGTAAAGGAATTAATATTTTTTATTATGAAAGAAAAAGCAAAAGTTGCTGCCGAAGAACAAACCCTGCCGGAAGAAATGAAAGGATTTACCGATATGGATATCAATGCCGATGCCGATATTCCCGGCAACACACATTTAAGTAACCCCGAACCTGAAAATGCGGCGGAAAAACTACAGGCGGAATTGGAGGAACAAAAGGACAAGTATATTCGTTTGTTTGCCGAATTCGACAATTTCAAACGCCGTAATGCCAAAGAAAGAGTGGAACTGATACAAACAGCCGGCAAAGAAGTAATTACTTCATTATTGGATGTTTTGGATGATTGTGACCGTGCTGAGAAACAAATTCAAACCGGTAACGATCTGCAACATATAAAGGAAGGCATCCAGCTCGTATTTGGCAAGCTTAGAAATATACTACAGTTAAAAGGGCTGAAAGCAATGGAAAGCATCAATACCGATTTTGATGTGGAAAAACATGAAGCCATCACCAAAATTCCCGCCCCGTCACCAGACCTGGTTGATAAGGTAGTAGATGAAGTTCAAAAAGGATATTATTTAAATGATAAAATCATACGCTTCGCAAAAGTGGTGGTAGGAAAGTGAATCAAAAATTAGCTAATTAGAAATAAAGCATTCTACCAAAACAACGCATTAGCACATTAGCACATTAGCATTATGAAGAGAGATTTTTATGAAATACTGGGCGTTTCAAAATCGTCATCACAGGATGAGATAAAGAAGGCGTACCGGAAAGTAGCCATGCAGTTTCACCCGGACCGCAACCCTGGTGATAAAGCATCGGAAGAAAAATTCAAGGAAGCCGCGGAAGCTTATGAGATATTAAGCGATCCTGATAAAAGAGCCCAATACGATCGTTTTGGACATAATGCTTTCAGCCAGGGACGTGGAGGTGGTGGCGGAGGATTTAGTGGCGGCGGTATGAATATGGATGATATTTTCAGCCAGTTTGGAGATATTTTTGGAGAAGAAAGCCCGTTTGGAAGTTTTTTTGGCGGTGGCAGTGGGCGCCGGTCTTCGGGTGGGCGTAGCCGTGGCGTAAGAGGTAGTAACCTTCGTATAAAAATAAAATTAAATTACGAAGAGATGGCCAAAGGCGCCACCAAAACCGTTAAGGTAAAAAAATATGTAACCTGTAATACCTGCTCTGGCAGCGGCGCTAAGGATAAAAACAGTATTCAGACCTGTGGTACATGCGGTGGCAGTGGACAGGTAAGGCGGGTGCAAAATACTTTTTTGGGCCAGATGCAAACAGTAACCACCTGCCCTACCTGCAATGGAGAAGGAAGTACGGTAGCCAATAAATGTTTTACCTGCAAAGGTGAGGGCAGGGTGTATGGTGAAGAAACAGTTGCTATTGAAATACCGGCAGGTGTTCAGGAAGGTATGCAGCTTAGCATGAACGGAAAAGGTAATGCCGGAGAGAGAGGTGGCGCAAATGGCGATCTGATTATTTTGATAGAAGAAGAAGCTCATGCCGAACTTCAAAGGGATGGTTTGAACGTAGCATTCGATTTACATTTAACTTTTCCTGAAGCTGTATTTGGTACCAATATAGAAGTACCTACCATTGATGGAAAAGCCAAAATAAAAATACCACCTGGAACACAAAGTGGAAAAATTTTCCGGCTAAAAGGCAAAGGGTTCCCTTCAGTTAACAGCTATGAAAAAGGTGACCAGTTAATTCATGTAAATATCTGGACTCCGCAGCATGTAAATGCTGAAGAAAAATCAATGCTGGAAAAAATGCAGGAGAGTTTGAACTTTCAGCCCAAACCGGAAAAAGGCGATAAATCATTCTTTGAAAAAGTAAGGGAAATGTTTACGTAACAAATTCTTTTTCTTTTTGGGATAAATCTTTTTGGCAATCTCTAATAAACGAATGAATTCGGATTGAAGATAATCTTTAGGGTTATATGCCTGTAAGGCAATTCTTTCAATATCTTTCCAGTCAGTTTTTTGAAGGTAATTTGATTGCCTGAGCCTCATTCCAAACATGGCTATCGCCGCGGCCAACCGATAGTCCTTATCTATTTCGGCAAATTCCTCATAATTGTCCATGCAATCATATTTCAATTCCTTATGTACCCTGGTATTATTATTTAAACTATAATTTAATGATACCCCCGCAATCGGGTCTTTTACTGCTAGGGCGGGGGAAAATGTATCTGATGATTGTGGTACTACTTCAAATATGGCCATAACATTATTGCCGCTTCCTACTTCCCCGCCATCAAGGTTGCCTGTAGTATCCGCAATGGCATCTTTTTTATTGTCAAATCCAATTAACCGGTATTGCTTTATAATTTCGGGATTAAAATGTACGTTTAAAAAAACGTCATTCGCAACCGCGAAAAACGTTTGTGTTACTTCTTTTACCAATACTTTTTCAGCCTCCCTGATATCATCAAGGTAAGCATAATTTCCATTTCCCCTTTTGGCAAGGATTTCCAATTTTGAATCTTTAAAGTTTCCCATACCTACCCCAAGGCAGGTAAGGTAAACCCCGGTTTGCCGCTCCCGGGTAATTAACTCTTCGAGGGCTTTTTCCGTTGTTTCCCCTACATTGAAATCACCATCTGTAGCCATTATCACCCTGTTGTTTCCGCCCCTGATAAAAGTTTTCTCCGCTAAATTGTAAGCCATCCTTATAGCAGATTCACCAGGGGTATCTCCCGCGGCATTTAACTCTTCTATTGATTTAATGATTTTTTGTTTTTCTTCACCACTGGTTGGTTGCAACCAAACTGAAACCGTACCGCCATAAATAACGATGGATATGGTATCTATTGCCCTCAGGTTCCTGATCATCATTTGAAAAGCTGCCTTTACCAAAGGCAACCGGTTTGGCATATCCATGCTACCCGATACATCAATTAAAAATACCAGATTGGAGGGAGGTACGTTTTCCATATCAAGCTTACGGGCATTAACATTCAAAAAAAGCAACTTACTTTTTTCATTCCATGGGCAATCAGAATATTGTGATTCTATTTTAAATACTTCTTTATTTTCAGGTTCTTTGTAATGAAGATTAAAATAATTCAATAATTCCTCGATACGCACAGCATCTGGTGGTACGGCGCTATTCATGTGCAGAAACCGCCGGATATTACTATAGGAAGCTTTATTTACATTGAGCGAAAAAGCCGTGTTTGGAAATTTGGTGGCATTTACCTCTTCATTTTCCACTAATGAAAAATAAGACTCATCACCAACATGCCAACTAAATTTATAAGATTGCGTCTGGTCTTTTGAAATTGAAATTAAATGCTGGCGGTTTTTGCTTGCATTTGAAGATAAAGCTTTAATGACAATAGATTGAAAAACTTCCGCATTTATGCTTATGGTTTTTGTTTCGTATCCATCAAAACTTAAAGTGAGGGAATCTTCTAATATACTTGTACTAATACCAAAGCCACCTGATGTACCTGAATAATAAACCATGTCGTTAGAATGCAGGAGTATCTTCACATTTTGTAGTGGAAGTTTTTTTTCATCCAGTATTTCGCCCCGAATATAATATTGAGCGTGAATGTTCAGGACAAGACAACAGGTTAAAGTATATGCAAATAGCTTTATCAACAGGCTAAAGTTACGTCAAATAAAAAAAATCTATTACTGTAACTTATCACACCTTTATAAGGAAAGTTACTCTTCCACCAACTGGTATATCTCTGCCAGGTTTCTCCCCAATCCATCAAAGTCGAGACCAAAACCTAACAGGAATTTATCAGGGACACTGAAGCCCAAATAATCAATTACTATTGGATATTGCAGTGCATCCGGCTTGTGCAGTAAAGCGGCGATTTTTAAAGAAGCCGGCTGCTGGTTTATTAATTGTGGTAAAAACTTATGAAGTGTATTACCTGTATCCACAATATCTTCTATGATAACCACATGCCGGTTAAGTAATGGCTCATCTAGCCCAATAGAGGTAATAACATTTCCTGTTGACCGGGTACCTTTGTAAGACGCCAGTTTTATAAAACATATTTCGGCATCAATTCTAATTTCTTTAAACAAGTCGGAGGCAAACATAAAGGAACCATTCAAAATAGCTAAGAACAAAGGCCGCTTACCTTCATAATCCGTATTGATTTGGATGGCTAATGATTCAATACGCTTTTGAATCTCTTCCGCGCTAATATATGGTTTGAATTTTTTATCATTAACCGTTATTGCTGGCATAAACGTTTTGGTTTCTTGTTTATTGTTAATTTTTATATTTGTATGTGATACTTGTAATGGCACCAGGTTATAATTTAAAAACTATAGCTTATCCTTATGTACGGATTTTTATCAGGACTACTTGTTTTTTATTTACCCACAATTAATTGCTGGCCTATTTTTAAATCATCAGTGGTCAGGTTATTCCATTCTTTCAACTGTCGAACAGTTACATTATATTTTTTCGCAACAGTATATAAACCATCTTTTGGTTTTACCAGATACAGGGTGGTGGTGGTAGCTTTTTGCTGGATTATTTTAGCCTGATCCGATTCGGCTACAGCCCTCAGATACAATTTTGTTCCTGGGAGTACATCCCCATCTTCCTTCAAATAATTATACTCCAGCAGGCTCTCCAATTGTACACCATTCATCTGGGCAACATCATAAAGGGTTTCTGTTTTCTTTACAACAACAAAATCCTTTTCACCATTTTTTGATTTTTTTTGAAGGAAGATAAACTGGTCTTCTTCCAGTATCCCATCTTCCTCCAATTCATTAATGTCCAATAGTTTTTTCAAACCAATATTATATTGGGTGGCAATAGCTAACAGGGAAGTACCCTTTTTTGCATTGATACATTTACTGCCATTGATGAAACCAATATTATCCGGAGTGGACGAAAGATGCGGCCCGGTTTCATCCATACTGTTATCATTTATTGCCGTGGCCATACTAATATTATTCAGTTGCTTTTCATTTTTTATTGTTTGTTCCTTTTCAAAAACTACCGGGTCATCTTTGTATTTATTCGATTCAAACCTGGGTACATCAGCCGCACCGGCAAGGGAGTATTGTTGCAAATTATATTGCTCAATATTTTTGATAAGGATATTTGGATATTTTGGATTGGTGGCATAACCGGCCTTTCTTAAACCATAAGCCCAGCCTTTATAATCAGTAGGATTGAGACGAAAAAGAAATGCGTAGTGTTCTCCTCCCCGCAGGAAATTGCTGTGGTCCCGGTAGGACTCTTCCGCATTTTTATAAGTCCTGAAACATTCGCCGGGAGCGTCATCATCATGATTTACACTGGTTGAAGTCCAGGTACTTTTACATTTAATGCCAAAATGATTATTTGATTTTTTTACCAATACACTATTTCCGCTTTCGGTTTCCAGTAATCCCTGTGCCAGGGTTATTGCAGCAGGAACCCCCATACGCCTCATCTCGTTAATCGCGATATCTTTATACAATGCGATATATTGTTCAGGCGTTAATGTTTGGGCGTTAACGGATAAAACAAAAAATCCCATAATGAAAATCAGATGTAATATTTTTTTAGTCATGCCCTGTTGAATCATTTATAGTTTAATGGATAAAAATTAAATTGAGAATATCTTGATTACAATTATTTTACAATATAAAACTTAACCGCTTCTTACAGTTTTCTTATTATCAGCAATCCGTCTCTCATAGTTAATAATACCTGCTCTACCCTGCTGTCATTTTTTACATGGAGGTTAAATGCGTGGATTGCATTTGCGTTTTTTCCACTGATATTTTCTTCCAATACCTGCCCATGAAACAATACATTATCAGCAATAATAAGACCGTTTTGTTTTACGTTTGGTAAAATTAATTCGTAATAATCAATATATCCCGTTTTATCCGCATCAATAAAAACCATATCCCACTGCTCATTTAAACCAGGTATAATATCCTTCGCATTTCCAACATGCAAAATTATTTTTTCCCTGTCGGGAGATTGTTGGAAATATATATTTGCTGTTGCCGCGTCAGCTTCTCTTAATTCGATGGTATGTAATTCCCCGCCAACTGTCAATCCCTTTGCCAAACATAAAGCGCTATAGCCCGTAAAGGTACCGATTTCCAATATTCTTTGTGGCTGTAACAAAGTACTTAATATTGTTAAAAAATTTCCCTGCACCTGCCCGCTCAACATGTGTGCATGGGTGTGTGTTTGCATTGTAAACGCTGATACTTTTCGGATCAGCTCACCTTCAGGCGAAGAAATATCCTCGGCATATTGCTCTGCCAAATGATTCACCAATTCCATGCTGTACAATTATGCCTTAACTTCCAAAGGTTCGGAAACTGATATTGCCCACAAACCCCCGAAAGTAATCAGGCCGTTAATAATCAAAAGTTCAATACCAATCTGGTAGCCATTGAACCAGCTTTTCGCATTCATGCTGATGATGTAGGAAAGCACCGGCGCAATAAGGCAAACCAATGTTACCATTAATGAATTGGGCAAATGCTTTTTTGTAAAAATACCAAATGCGAATAACCCAAGCAATGGCCCGTAAGTATAACCCGCAAGGTCAAGTATCTTATCAATAATACTATTATCGTTTAACACTTTAAATACCATGATACAAATTAAAAATATAATGGTAAAGGAAAGATGAACCAATAACCTCAGTCGTTTCTTTTGTTTTTCATTCAGGTCATCTCGTTCTTTTAGCCCAATAATATCAATGCAGAAAGAAGAGGTTAAAGCGGTTAAAGCGCCATCAGCACTGGGAAATAAGGCGGAAATAAGGGCTATGATAAACATTATTCCCACTGCAGGCGGAAAATAATTCAGCACAATGGAAGGAAACGCTTTATCACCAATAACATTCGCATTGTTTAAAATAAAATGTTTGACCGTTTTCCCATTTACCAGCACGTCCTGGTAAACTGCGCCATTGGCATTGCCGTACAAATACAACAAGCCTCCCAAAAGCAGGAACAAAAATATTACTGATACTAAAATAATTGCCATTGTAATTACATTTTTTTGAGAATCGCCCAAACGCTTTACACTAATATTTTTTTGCATCATCTCCTGATCCAGCCCTGTCATGGCAATTGTAATAAATGCGCCGCCAAAAATTTGTTTTACAAAAAAACCTTTACTGTTTACGTCCGTGTTAAAAATGTTGAGGTAGCCTTTGGAATTCAACTGGGTCAAAGCTTCCCCGGTGGATAAATCCAGATTATTCAATATGTACACGATACAAATGATCAAACCCGAAATCATCAATGTGGTTTGCAAAGTATCCGTATATACTATAGTCTTTACACCTCCTTCGAAGGTATATAACAGGATCATTAATAAGATAACGGCGGCGGTAATTACAAATGGCACCCCTAATTTATCCAGTATAAAAAATTGCAAAATATTTATGACAAGATACAAGCGTGCCGTGGCGCCAACCGTGCGGCTGATAATAAAAAAAAGTGCCCCTGTCTTATAAGCAACTTTTCCAAACCGCTGCGCCAGGTAATTGTAAATGGAAGTAAGATTAAGGCGATAATATAATGGCAACAACACAAATGCGATTACCGCATAGCCAATTAAATAACCGAAAGCCACCTGCATATAGGCAAAGCCTTTAAAGCCATGATCAGCCAAATCTCCCACAGCGCCGGGCACGCTTACAAATGTAACCCCGCTCAGCGACGTACCTATCATACCAAATGCCACCAGCATCCAGTTGCTGTTGCGGTTACCAATAAAAAAAGAATCATTGTTCGCATTACGGCTGGTAAACCAGGCTACCAATAAAAGCAGTACAAAATATCCTATTACGAAGGAAAACAAAATAATCGGGGTCATGAAACGGTTGGTTTTAAATAAAATATAATTGAAAATATAAAAAAATTTTGGGTCTTTGGTTGTAAATAATTTGTAAAGATAAATGGAGTTT
>JAVHOI010000249.1:0-2460 GCA_036169975.1 Ferruginibacter sp.
GAAATAAAGCTCGGTTTTTCAGGTTTCTTTTCGGGAGAATTAAATTGAGAATAGGTCGCTAAAACAAAATCAAATTTCTTTGGAACTTTTTTATCCTGAAACACTCTGTTTTGTTCTGTGCTTGGCATTGCCTGATAAACGATGTTACCTTGCTCATCTTTAATGTCGGTTTTACTTTCCTTACCGTTCACAATGAAAGGAACTAAATGGCTTGAACCGATTGCTACTAAATCACGGTACAGGTCGGAAAATAAATTTGCTTTCTCTGTAATGAAAATCGGTTGGTGTCCCTGATTGACTGCGTAACGTATCATTGCTGCTGCAATACGACCTTTGCCAATTCCGGTTTGGTCGCCAATTATCATTCCTTGTTTACGAACTTCAATGTTATAAATAGCCATTGCAACGGCATCTATTTGTTCAGCAGATAGGGACTTGCATAGTTCCACGCTTGAACGGTATTTTAATCGTTGCCTTACAAACGCATCTATATCACCGCCTACGGCTTCTTTGATGCGATTTACCGCACCGTGCGTTTCATAATCCATTGAATCCGGTACAACAGTGTCGAGTATAAAACAACTTGACGATGCAGGTAAATAGGGTGCGCCTAATCCTAAACCTTGCATTAATTCAAGCTTCAATTCTAAAGCTCTCGCTTCCAATTCATATTCATTTATATTTTTAGTTCTCATATCTGTATCTATTGAAATGTGTTCTGTTACTCGCTCGTATAAATCCTCAAACGATTTTACGACTACATCTACATCGGGATTAAATGGTGGTGCATTACCTGTTACACTGTGCTTTCTGCCATCAATTAAAATCAGGCGAACATTAAATGCTGTGCCTTGTCGGGAGTATAATTTGTGTCCGTCAATATTCAGAACATCAACTACGTTGTAATGGCTGTACAAGTAATTAAAGAAGATGCGGTTCTTACCTGCCTGTATTCTACCTTTCTCATCCCATTGTGTATGACCACCGATAATAATTGCAGCTTTACCATTGGTTGCCATTGTGTCCAATGCACGGAGAGCCATAACATGGTCAAGCGTTTTAAACTGAAAATTATCGTAGGGTATGGCTCGGTCTAAATTTCCGAATGGCGGATTAGTAATAACCGCATTAAAAGTTTTATGAAATTTAAAACTGATACTTTTATTAAAGGCTTCGGTCGCATCAACTTTATGAACCGCTTTATATCCCTGTGCCTGTAAATTGCTATTGCGTGTGCTATCAATTTCATTCACGATAAAATTTTCAGGCTTGGCAGCAATGGTTAATAAACCGTTCCCTGCGCTTGGTTCAAATCCTACATAGCCATTAATTGCATTGTCGAATTTATCTACACCGCAAAAAATACCTGCTAAATATCCTATCGGTGCAGGTGTGGAGTATTGTTGCAACAAAATACTTTGACTGGTACGGTGTGATAAATTAACTTGGTGATTATACAAATCAACGATGTCAAAATAATTTTGCTCGATGCTGTTTCCTGAATGTGCTATTTTTCTTGCACGGTTTACAATAGCTAATTCAGTAAATTCTTTTACTTCGGTTTTATCGGTGATACCGAAAGAAGCCGCTAACTTTTCAACGGATAATTTGTTATGCTTAATCTTTGCGATTAAATCGGTTTCAATTCGCATAACGAATAAATGAATATTGTCTATGGTTTCCGCACCATTTAAACCTAACAAACCTTCATCTGCAAATGAATAGAAACTATCCTTTGTGATAATGATGTGGTCTAAAACAGTTATATCCATTAGCAGACCTGCATCCTTAATTTTCTTAGTCAGGTGTCTGTCCGCATCACTCGGTTTTAAATTTCCGCTTGGGTGATTGTGTGCAATGATGATTGAAACGCAATTGCATTTAAGAGCCGTGGAAAGGATAATCCTTACATCGGCAATAGTTGAATTGATACCTCCTTTTGAGTGCCTGTAATAGCCCACAATTTCATTCGACTGGTTGAGGTATAAAACAATAAATTGTTCTTGTAATTCTACTTCACCACGTTTGTAAATTTTTCGTATAAAATCAGCAACATCACCTGAACGGGCGATGCGACCTATAAATTTTTTTCTTGCGGAACGATTGAAACGAACCTTTACTTCGGGTATGTCGCCCTGTGAAATTCCGGCTATCCCAACTATCACTTCCGCTTGTGTTTTATAGAGTTTCATTAGTTTATAAATTTATCCTGCTCAGAGCTTCTTTTTTAAATAAGTAATTATTTTTTCTCTGTGGTAATAAGCAAATCCTGATAAAAGCAATGTAGTAAGGCCGCCTGCAACACCTGTTTTATGTGCAGTAGTTTTTTTTTTAATTCAACTGTCATACGGTCGATATAGCTTGAATTATCGGTGATCGCTTTTTGATAAGCAGGGCGGTTATCACCATTTTGTTCTGATATGTAAGGACTGTATGCAATGGCTTTTGCATATTGTGTAC
>JAVHOI010000250.1:0-2455 GCA_036169975.1 Ferruginibacter sp.
CATCATCGGGCAGGCCAACTATTAAAAAGCCAACCAACAGAAGCTGGTCCAAAACTACCATTCCCTACATGGCCCATGGCTATGAAGAACTGGTAACACCCTTACACATGCTCATGTTGTACAATGCGGTTGCCAACAATGGTACCATGATGAAGCCTTATTTGGTAAATGCCGTTACTCAGTATGGGGTAGATGTAAAAAGAATTGAGCCACAGGTGTTGGTAAATAAAATATGCAGCGATGAAACCCTGGCTCAGTTAAAGGAATGCCTCGGCGCTGTAATAGATAGTTTGCATGGTACGGGCCATAGGTTTTTATTTGATTCGTCCTATTCCATTGCAGGTAAAACAGGTACTGCGGTTACGGCTTTAGACAACAGGGGGTACAACAAAGGCAATAAAATATATCAGGCATCTTTCATGGGTTATTTTCCTGCCAATAATCCTAAATATACAATGGCGGTGGTTATTCAAAACAGTAATGAATCAAAGTTGATTTATGGCGCCGATGTATCGGGTACCGTATTCAAAGAGATCAGTGATAAAATTTATGCACGGTATTTAAGTAACAAGAAATTTACTGGGCCCTTAACCCGGGATACAATGCGATACAATTATTACGGCATGAAGAATGAATTGAATTCGATTTTCTACCGGTTGAATTTACCTTTTTCTGATTCAACGGCAGGAGGCTACTGGAGGGAGATGAACATGAAAAATAATGCGGCGGTTTTAAATTTACCGGCATCCACCCTTACCAAGGTTTCAATAATCCCAGGTGTAATAGGAATGGGACTGAAGGATGCGGTGTATTTGCTGGAGAACAAAGGGCTGAAGGTAGCAGTCAATGGAAGGGGCAGGGTTTTTAACCAGTCTTTATTAGCAGGAACTATATTTAAAAAAGGACAAACAGTAACACTATTTTTAAATTGATTTTAAAAGACATACTATATAAAGTAAGCATCCGGTCGGTAAAGGGTAATACCAATATTGAGGTAAAGGATTTGCAGATTGATTCACGCAAAGTGAAGGCAGGCGCTTGTTTTATCGCTATCAAAGGTAGTGGGGTGGATGGGCATCAATTTATAAATGCGGCTATTGCAAATGGCGCTACATCGGTTATTTGCGAAACCATGCCCCAAATTACCAATGAAAATATAACTTGGATACAGGTAGAAAACAGCGCTATGGCGGCAGGCTATATCAGTCATAATTTTTATGGTGGGCCTTCTTTGAAAATGAAGTTGGTGGGCGTTACCGGCACCAATGGAAAAACGACTATCGTTACTTTATTGTGGAAATTATTTACCGCCCTTGGGTACAAATGTGGTTTGATTAGTACGGTTCAAAACCAGGTTGGTGATATGATACTTTCATCAACCCACACCACACCCGATGCGGTTAGTGTAAATGCGTTGCTTCGCCAAATGGCGGATGCCGGTTGCCAATACGTATTCATGGAGTGCAGCAGCCATGCTATTCATCAGCATCGCATTACCGGGTTGCAATTTGCCGGTGCCTTGTTTAGTAATATTACACACGACCATTTGGATTATCATAAAACTTTTGATGAATACATCCGGGTAAAAAAATCCTGGTTCGATGCGCTTCCTTCCTCCGCCTTTGCCATCAGCAATGCGGATGATAAACGCGGAATGGTAATGTTGCAAAATACGGCTGCAAAAAAATATTATTACAGCCTTAAAACCATGGCTGATTTCAAAGGAAAAATACTTGACAATAACCTCACAGGATTGCATATTATGGTAAATGAAACGGAAGTTTATTTCCGTATGATTGGCGAATTTAATGCGTATAATTTATTGGCGGTATTTGGCGCGGCTGTTTGTTTGGGCGAAGACAAGAACAAAGTATTACAATTATTGAGCAGTTTGGATGGAGCGGAAGGAAGGTTCGATTTTGTAGTAAGCAGGAAGGAAAAAATAATGGGCATTATTGATTACGCACACACGCCGGATGCATTGCTGAATGTGCTTGCCACGATAAAAAAATTACGCAGTGGCAATGAGCGCATCATTACCGTAGTAGGCTGTGGTGGCGACAGGGATAAAACCAAGCGCCCGGTTATGGCTGAAGTAGCCTGTGAGTATAGCGATAAAGTGATTTTCACTTCCGACAATCCACGAAACGAAGATCCGCTTGAAATACTGCATCAAATGGAGGCAGGGGTAAATGTGGTAGCAAGAAAAAAATATACCACCATCGCCGACAGAAGGGAAGCGATTAAGATAGCGGTGAACCTTGCGGTAAAAGAAGACATCGTATTAATAGCAGGCAAAGGGCACGAAAAATACCAGGAAATAAAGGGGGTAAAAAATCATTTTGATGATAAGGAAGTTTTGCTGGAAATGTTTAAACTGAGGTAATGAGAAACTGAGGTAATGAGAAAATGTGAAAATGAGAAAATGTGAAAATGAGAAAATGTGAAAATGTGA
>JAVHOI010000251.1:0-11544 GCA_036169975.1 Ferruginibacter sp.
AAAAAAATACCTGCGATACCCAAATACATTCCATGCAATTTTCCACCATAAAACAAAGCGATTACAAGGATAGCTCCGAGGTCATCAATTATGGCCAGAGCCATCAATAATATCTTTAAGCTCAATGGTACCCGCTTGCCTAACAGGGAAGCAATACCCAAAGAGAATGCAATATCGGTGGCTGTAGGTATGCCCCAACCGCTGATGAAACTGGAATGTACATTAAAAGCGATAAAAATCAAGGCTGGAACCATCATTCCGCCGAGTGCCGCGCCAAAAGGGAGGATAGCTTTTTTAAAGGTTGATAATTCGCCTTCCATTAATTCCCTTTTTATTTCGGTACCTGCCATTAAAAAGAAAATACCCATCAGGAAATTATTGATCCATTCCAGAAAACTTCCCGGCAGATGCAATGCAATAGCCGTAGGCATTTCATTGTTCCAAAAAGATCTGTAAGAAACCCCTAAATAGGAATTGGCAAAAAATATGGAGATTAAAGTACAGGCAATTAAAATAACACCTATAGCACGGCTATCATTGATGAAATAGCGTAAAGGGATAATTATTTTATTGATTAATCTTCTCATGCTTATTACAACTTCAATTCGGTTTTAATTAGAAGAAAGTGTTCTCACCAGATAAATTATCTAATGAGAACACTAAAGGGATTTATTTAATCTACATAACCATGAACCCCCATTTCAGGCATATCCAGGCCAGCAATTTCATCAGCCGCTTTTACCCTTATTGGTGTTATTTTATTTGATAATTTAAAGAATGCATACATAACTATGAAAACAAAAATAAAACATACTACAACGCCAATAATCTCTGCGACCAATTGTTTTCCGTCGCCATAGAACAATCCTTTAACAGTACCCGGTACACCATTCCATCCATCCCCATAAGATCCATCAGCAAACAGGCCTAAAGCAATACAACCCCAAGCACCATTGGCGCCATGTACCGCAAATGCCCCAACCGGATCATCAATCTTTAATTTTCTATCTACAAAATTGTAAACAGCAATTACCAATACCCCCGCAACGGCTCCTATAATTACTGAACCCATGGAACTTACAAAAGCACAAGGTGCGGTTATAGCCACAAGCCCTGCCAGTAATCCATTACACAGCATGCCGGGATCAGGCTTCTGTCCTTTTATATACATAAATATTAATGCGGATAAAGTTGCTGCGGTACCAGCCATCATGGTATTAACCGCAACTATAGCTATACGTAAGTCGCCACCAGCAAGTGTCGAACCAGGGTTGAATCCAAACCATCCCAATGCGAGGATAAATGTACCTAAAAGCGCCATGGGTATATTATGCCCTGGTATTGTATTAACCTCTCCATTTTTACCATATTTACCTATGCGTGGCCCTATTATGATAGCGCCTGCCAAAGCTGCTACACCACCTACAAGATGTACAACCGAGGAACCTGCAAAGTCAACATGGCCATGGCCAAGACCAAAATTAACACCCAACTGAGATAACCATCCGCCACCCCAAACCCAGTTGCCGTAAAGGGGATATACAAACATGGAAATAAATAAACCAAATATCAGGAAAGATTTAAAAGACCACCTTTCCGCCATTGCCCCGGTAGGAATAGTGGCAGTAGTATCCATAAAAACCATCTGAAAAAGAAACAAGGTAAATACGCCTACATCATATACTTTACTATTAAGAAAAAAACCTACTGTACCAGCTATGCCAAAATCCTTTCCAAATAAATGTATAACATATTCATGTGGTATAACTCCTGGCGCCCCACCCAATGTCGCAGCGTTTAAGGCGCCTCCAAACATAAAGGCGAAGCCACAAATCCAAAAACCAATCATGCCCAAAGCATACACCAAAAAGTTCATACCCATTGTGTGCGCCACGTTTTTCTTTTGGGTAAAGCCTGTTTCAACAAGTGCAAAACCTGCCTGCATGAACATTACAAGAAATCCACAAATCAATGTCCACATAATATTGATGGAAATTTTGTTGTGGCCATCTGTTGCGGCAATGGTATTTACGGCACTAACTACTTTATTCAATGCCGTATCCTGGGTGGCAGCCAGCGTATCAAGCCCTAAATCTTTAATAGTTCCGGTAGCCGCACCAGTAGGATCCTGTGCCATTGTAAAAAATGGAAACAACATCAGCAATAGTACAACTGTAAATATTGCATAGATTGCAACCCTGTGATTTTTTAATTTTTCGAAAATTGATAAATTCATAATAGATATTTTGGTGGTTTAAGATAATATTTTAAAAAAAATTGCCTAAAATTTATACACTGCTGCTAACAAAGCTGTGGCTGTTGATTTAGAACCAGTGCCATCATCTTTTGTAAAATAATTTTCATTTTGAGCGGATTCAATTCGTAATTCAGGAATAAGGGTAAAGGAGCCAACTTTATAATTGAGTGATAAGGTATTGGCAAATATGTTTTTAGTGCCATAATAGATTAATTTACCATCGCTGATGTATTCACTTCTTAAAGTAAGGCCAACACTGGCAGATGGGTCGAGGTTTAAATAAAGGGCTGCACCTTTCCAGCTTCCATCAGGTGTAGTTGCATCTGCAATTTGTTTACGGCTTTGTATAGTTGCATTAAAACCGATATTAAATTTATCGGTAACTGTTCCGGTAACAACCAAATCAAGCTGGCTAAAACTTTTTAGTGATAAAGGATTTAACCCATTTTTTGAACCAAAAAATCCTGCATAGTTTAGGTATGCTTTCAGTTTACCATCCTTAGAACCTCCACTCATTTGTGCTATCAATGTTTTTACATTTGTTGTGGAAGTTGTCTGGTCAATAAAGTTTGCCACTCCTGCCATAAAACCTACAGGACCGGCGCTAACGTCCATTTTTATACCTGTATGGGAAAAAGGTCCATTGGTGAACATGTAAGACATGCTATAATTCCTGTTAAGTGGAGCATCCATTACTTCGTAACCAACATGTGTCGCAAATTTACCAGCAGTTATTTTTACATTACTTGCCAATGCATAAGTAACATATATCTGTTTTACAAATGATAAGGATGATTTACTGGCAGTTTCATAATAAGAGAACTCCTCAGCTCTTGGACCAAAACCCAAATCTACCGTAGCAGTTACTTTACCAGACAGCGCTGTCGCATCAGCTTTAATAGTAGCCATGCCTAATGCAAATGAGCCCTGGGAATTAGTAAAGCTTGTTTTGTTATTACTTGTGCCGGAAGCATTAGAAAAATTGTGACGGTAGTAACCATCTACTGAACCAGAAATTGATAATGATTTAGTTGAATCCTGTGCAATAATTAGATTTGGTAATGCACTTAAGATTACCGCTGTTGTTAAAAGTTTCTTTCTCATTTTTTAAAGTTTTAAATTAATAATTGGGTTGATTACAGGCATGGATACCTGTTTAAAATCTTTTTGGCAGCAACCTTAAAAAATCGAAAATTTTATTCTAATATTCTATGTAAAAAATTAAGCGGAATTCATACAGTTTGGGTACGATTTTTTCCTTTTTTAAAAGAAAAAAAAATAAATATTGAGTAAAACATACACCAGGGATAAATGCAGGACTACAAATATCCCTGATGCAATTTGAAAAAATTCTAAATATGATCTCTTTCCTCAAAAGATCCACTTGTATTTACCAATAAAGTCCCCTGCAAATACTTTTCATCATGTTGTGATGCATCAAGCCCTTCCTCTTCATCGGCGGCGCTAACACGTATTAGTAAAACAAAATTGATAAATTTGAAGATGAGGAATGAAACGGTAAAGCTGTAAACAACTACTATCAGCATGGCTTTTAACTGAGTTAAAAAAAATGGAAAATTGCCATAAGCCCAGCCATTCGGGCCATCTTTAATACCATGCACCAACTGGCTGGCGAATACGCCGGTCATTAACATACCAACCATTCCGCCAACCCCATGGCAAGGAAATACGTCTAAGGTATCATCCAATTTTGATTTTTGTTTAATGCTAACCGCAATATTTGAAATGATGGCGCCAACCACACCAATAATAATACTTTGTGGAATACCTACATATCCCGCTCCGGGTGTTATTGCTACCAAACCTACTACAGCTCCAATACAAAATCCCAGGACAGAGGGTTTTTTACCTTTTAATACATCAAAAAACATCCAAGCCAAACCTCCTGCCGCTGCCGCAGTATTGGTAGTTCCAAATGCGTTCACAGCCAATGGAGTAGCGCCTACAGCAGACCCTGCATTGAAACCAAACCAACCAAACCACAACAAACCAGTGCCAATTAATACATAGGGTACATTGGCGGGTGGAATCTCTGCTCTTTCCTTATGGGATTTACGGCGCTTTAAAACCAGGGCGCCGGCTAACGCCGCGCAACCTGCTGTAATATGTACAACCGTGCCACCTGCAAAATCCCAGGCACCCATTTTAGCAAGGAATCCATCGGGATGCCAGCTCCAGTGGGCAACAGGGGCATAAACCAATAAACTAAATAAAACTATGAATACCACATAGGAAGTAAAGCGAATGCGTTCTGCGACGGCGCCAACCACAAGGCCTGGCGTAATAACTGCAAACATTAACTGGAATAAGGAGAAAAGAGTAAGCGGGATTGAATTAGCACCAGGCCATGCTGCATGAGATTTTACTCCTTTAAAAAATAAGAAAGTTCCCGGGTTGCCGATAAAGCCTCCAATGGAATCACCAAAACTTAAGCTGAATCCAACAACAATCCATAATACACCAACGATACCTGCAGCGACTACGCTCTTTATCATGGTAGAAATTACATTCTTACGGTTAACCATACCACCATAAAAGAATGCAAGTCCGGGAGTCATTAAAAAAACAAGTGCGGTTGAAATTAACACCCACACCATATCCGAGGTATTGTATTGTGGATCTTTGGGGTCGGGAACAAAATCTGCTTCAGGAGCAATGAAGGCAGCCGCCAAAGCAAGAACAATTAATACGGCAAATGGTATAACTGATTTGGATGTAAGTCTTTTCATACATGTTTGCTTTTAATTTTTGAAAGTAATAATATAATATTATTTTTTATAATTATATTATTTTAATTGAGTAAAACTACAAATTTTTTTTAAAAAAATACTTTTATATTCATATTTATTTCTTTTTAATGTTTATAAACTTTTTCATTCAATAGGAAATAGGGAATAAAAAATATTTGCATAATAGCTGTTATAATTATATAGAATGAGGCAATTAGACGATATAGCGGGGTAAAAACTAATCAAGACAATTGTTAATAAATTAATTGGTAAGATTATGAATATTAAGCGCAAAGTCTGGTTTAAATTTGGTTAGGCTCTGTTGCTTTTTTTTGAAAAAAAAGAAACAAAAAAAATTAAGCCTGCGAAAAAATAGCTATTTTCCGAGGCCGTAGCGGCAGTATTTAAAACAAACCGATTAAAAAACCTTAATCAAAAGTACTGTGCGCTTAATCTGGCTAATCCTATTAATGTATCCCTAAACCTGCATTTAAAATATTATAAATTTTATACAACTATTTTTATTTTGCAGAAAAAAAACATACAGTGATTGTGGGCAAAAAGTGAATTACAGGTTTATACAGTTTGGCAGGTAAGGCAAAAAATAAGGATGCAGTGTTTAGCTGCATCCTGAATAATATTTCTATAAAAGGGATTATGCTGGAATGTGAATTATTTTAAGCAGGCAAAAATAAAATTGCTACTACTATTCTAAAGATACCTTGAAATCGCATTACCATCAGCAGTCTCCAATAAGGAATGGCCCATCAAAAACTCATCTACTTTCTGTGCGCAATCCCTTCCTTCTTTAATTGCCCATACTACCAGCGATTGCCCCCGGCGCATATCCCCTGCCGTAAATATTCTTGAAATACTGGATTGGTATTTTTTTTCGGATGCCCTTACATTGCCCCTTTCATCTAATTCAATTTCCAACTCATTTAATAAGCCCTCATGCTGCGGATGTATGAATCCCATTGCCAGTAAAGCCAATTCACAGGGTACTTTTCTTTCGCTGCCCTTAACTTCTACAAACCGGACTGGTTTATTGTCCACCACTTTCCATTCCAGATCAACCATTATTAATGCTTTAAGGTTTCCTTTTTCATCTCCAATAAATTCCTTTGTGGCTACTGCCCATTTTCTATCACAGCCTTCTTCATGAGAGGAGGTGGTTTTAAGCAACATCGGATAAGTTGGCCAGGGCATATAATCGCTTCTGTTGGTTGGTGGTTTAGGTAATAATTCAAACTGCGTAACTGATGCCGCTTTGTGCCTGTTTGATGTGCCTACACAATCACTTCCGGTATCGCCGCCACCTATTACTATTACATTTTTTCCGGTAGCGAAAATATCTTCTTCAGTAAATGGGATTTCCGCAATTCTTTTATTTTGTTGTTTTAAGAATTGCATGGCGTAATAAACACCTTTCAACTCCCGTCCGGGAATATCCAGGTTTCTTGGAACAGTACTGCCCCCGGAAAGTACGATTGCATGGTATTCCCGCAACAGATCACTAATATTGACATCAACGCCAACATTTGAATTGCACTTAAATACTACACCTTCTTCTTCCAGTAATTTTATCCTTCTGTCAATAACCCATTTCTCCAGCTTAAAATTTGGTATGCCATATCGTAATAAACCTCCCGGCAAATCGTCTCTTTCAAATACTGTAACGGAATGCCCTACTATATTCAATTGTGCGGCGGCAGCCAATCCAGCCGGGCCGCTACCTACCACAGCTACCTTCTTTCCCGTTCTGGAAATTTGCTTTTGAGCCTGTACATACCCTTTATCAAATGCGATTTCTATAATATGTTTTTCTATTTCCTCAATTGTAATAGCCGGCTGGTTGATACCCAGCACACAGGCTGTTTCGCAGGGTGCAGGGCAAATCCTTCCGGTAAACTCAGGGAAGTTATTGGTGGAAGATAATATTTCATACGCCCCCTTCCAGTTTTTGTGATATACCGCATCATTAAACTCCGGTATCACATTACCCAAAGGACAACCATTGTGACAAAATGGAATTCCACAATCCATGCACCTTGCGGATTGCTGATTTAATTTTTCATCAGAATATCTTTCAATGAATTCCTTATAATCATTTACCCTTTCTTCGGGTAAACGTTTGGAGGGAAGTTCCCTTGTAAATTCTAAAAAACCTGTTGGTTTGCCCATATAAACTTTGCCTCCAAAACGGAGAAATTTTTAAATTGAATGATATTTTAAATTCTTCCTGCTGTTTGAAACAACCCCTTTATTTATTCATATTATCAGAGAAGCTTAATCAGGTTTCAACTGACCGCCCAATCAATTAAATACGATAATGGCTGAAACAAATCTTATTTTACTTTTTTAGTTTTTCCTTTTGTGTAATGGAATGCACAAGCAACGCTTTTTTGTAATCTTTAGGAAATACCTTTACAAAATTCTTCACCTGATTTTCGAAGTCTTCCATTACAAATTTCGCTACGGTACTTTTTGTATAATTAAAATGATTACTAATCATCCTGAATAATTCAACTTTATCCTCTTCACCTACAGGATCCAAGTCAACCATTTCCTGATTGCACAGTATCGGGAAACTTCCCTTAACATCATACACATAAGCTATACCGCCACTCATCCCTGCCGCGAAATTCCTTCCTGTATCACCGAGGATAATAATTTTTCCCCCGGTCATATATTCGCAACCGTGGTCTCCCACTCCTTCTACAACCGCGATGGCTCCGGAATTACGAACGGCAAAACGTTCGCCCGCTTTACCCCTGATATAAGATTCGCCGGAAGTAGCCCCATAAAATGCCACATTGCCAATGATGATATTATCCTCAGGAACAAAACTTGCTTTGGCGGAAGGATATACGATTAATTTGGCGCCACTTAGCCCTTTTCCAAAATAATCATTGGCATCCCCCTCCAGTTCAAGCGTAACACCTTTGGTATTAAAGGCTCCAAAACTTTGACCTGCGGTACCGGTAAATTTAAAATGAATGGTATCATCCGGTAAACCCTGGGACTTATATTTCTTAGAAATTTCGTTCGACAATATTGTTCCCGTAGTCCGGTCAATATTTTTAATCTCAAAGGAAGCTGTTACCTTTTTCTGTTCATCCAATGCGGGTTTCGCGGCAGCCAATAATTTCCAGTCCAGCACATTTTCCAATTCGTGATCCTGCTGTTCATTATTATATAGCCCGGTATAAATTGATGCCGGCTCTTTATACAATACCGGTGACAAATCCAACTTGCCATACTTCCAATGATCTATACCTTCACGCATTTCCAGACAATCCACCTGGCCTACCATTTCATTAACGGTACGAAAACCTAATTGGGCCATAATCTCCCTTAGTTCTTCCGTTAAAAACTTAAATAGGTTTACTACGTGGTCCGCATTGCCATGAAAACGGCCACGCAAATTTTTATCCTGTGTAGCCACACCAACGGGACAGGTATTCAGGTGGCATTTACGCATCATGATACATCCTTCGGTAACCAAGGCAGCGGTAGCTACACCCCATTCTTCAGCGCCCAACAAAGTAGCAATCGCAATATCTTTTCCGGTTTTTAACTGGCCGTCAGTTTGCAATACCACCCTGCTGCGCAATTTATTTTTTACTAAAGTCTGGTGCGCTTCGGCCAAACCTAATTCCCATGGCAGGCCTGCATGTTTTATAGAACTCATGGGAGAGGCGCCAGTACCTCCATCAAATCCAGCAATTAAAACTACATCAGCCTTGGCTTTGGCGACACCAGCGGCGATGGTACCCACACCTGCTTTGGAAACCAATTTTACATTGATCCGTGCCGCCCTGTTGGCATTTTTTAAATCAAATATTAATTGGGCAAGATCTTCTATTGAATAAATATCATGATGCGGGGGCGGCGAAATTAATGCAACCCCTGGTGTAGCATGACGGACCCTTCCAATCCAATCATCCACCTTATGGCCGGGTAACTGTCCGCCTTCACCCGGCTTGGCGCCTTGTGCCATTTTTATCTGCAATTCAACCGCCTGCGTTAAATAATAACTGGTAACACCAAACCTTCCTGAAGCAACCTGCTTGATAGCGCTCCGCATGGAATCGCCGTTGGGCAATTTCTCATAACGCATTTCATCTTCTCCACCTTCACCGGTATTGCTTTTACCGCCCAGCCGGTTCATGGCAATAGCAAGTGTACTATGTGCCTCGTGGGATATAGAGCCAAAACTCATTGCACCTGTGGCAAACCTTTTCCATATTGCTTCTGCCGGTTCCACTTCATCAATGGAAACAGGGGGTCGATGATGATTGAATTGAAACAGGCTTCTTAATGTACAAGCCCTTTCTCCCTGGTCATTTACCGACTTTGAATATTTTTTAAAGGTGGCATAATCATTCATCCTTGTGGAATATTGCAACAGGTGAATGGTTTGCGGATTAAACAAATGGAACTCGCCCTTCCGTTTCCACTGATATAACCCACCTACCGGCAAACGATCAACAGGCACTTGTTTTTTAGGAAATGCGAAGGCGTGTTTTGCCAGGCTTTCTTTAGCGATTTCATCAAGCCCCAATCCTTCAATGCGGGAAATAGTACCAGTAAAATATTTATCAACAACAGATTTATTTAAACCAAGGATTTCAAATATCTGGGCGCCCTGATAGGATTGCAAAGTGGATATACCCATTTTTGAAAACACTTTCAGCAATCCATCATTTACCGCTTTGGTATAATTCTTTTTCAACTGATCTACATCAAGGCCTGTCTGTAACCTTCCGCTAAATTTCATATCACGGATACTCGATAAGGCCATGTATGGATTGATGGCAGTAGCGCCATAGCCTATTAAACAGGCGAAATGATGCACTTCCCATACATTACCCGACTCCACTACCAAACCCACGCAACCCCTTAGGCCTTTCCGTATCAAATGGTGATGCACGGCGGCAGTAGCAAGTAAGGAAGGTATCGGGGCGTGATCAGAATCTATCGAACGGTCTGTTAATATCAATACTTCAAAACCGTCTTCAGCCGCATCAACCGCATAACGGCACAACCTGTCCAATGCTTTTTTCAATGAATCAGGTTTCCCATCAGCACGGTAGTACATTTGTAGTGTCTTTGCCTGGAAAATGCCGGTATCAATACTCCTGATTTTTTCCAATTCGTAATTGGATAATACGGGATGCTTTAATGCTACCGTATGGCAGCTTAAAGGGTCTTCTTCAAGCAGGTTGCCATTGTTACCCACAAATGTAGCCAGCGACATCACTAATTTTTCCCGGATTGGATCTATCGGGGGATTGGTAACCTGGGCGAATAGCTGCTTAAAATAAGAAGTCAAATGCTGCGGTTCATCGCTTAATACGGCCAATGGGACATCGGAACCCATTGACCCTACCGGCTCTTTTCCGTCTAATGCCATTGGGGCGATAATTTTATCCAGGTCTTCCGTGGTATAACCAAATGCTTTTTGATATTTGAATATCTGGTCACTTTCCAAATGAGTAAACATTACCCTTGGTTCGGGCAATTCCTCTAACCTTATTTTATATTTATTCAACCAGGCGCCATAAGGCTTTTGTGAACAAATAGTATTTTTCAATTCATCATCACTAATGATCCTGCCTTGTTCCAGGTCCACCACAAACATTTTTCCCGGTTGCAACCTTCCTTTTTCCTTTATGATTGCGGGATCAACTGGTAGGGCACCCGTTTCTGATGCCATGATTACCCTGTCGTCGGTAGTAACGCAATAACGCGAAGGCCTGAGTCCATTTCTATCAAGTGTAGCCCCAATTATTTTACCATCCGTAAATGATATGGAAGCCGGGCCATCCCAGGGTTCCATCATGGAAGCGTGGTATTCATAAAAAGCCTTTTTCACCGGATCCATCAAATCATCACCATCCCATGCTTCCGGTATCAGCATCATCATTACATGTGGTAACGATCTCCCGGTAAGGGTCAGTAATTCAATCATATTATCCAAACAGGCGGAATCGGATTGAACACCATTAATCACCGGAAGCAACATCTCCATTTCTTCTTTACTGAAAAATGGTGATACGAAACCCCTTTCACTTGCTTTCAGCCAGTTCAGGTTTCCCTGCAATGTATTGATCTCTCCATTATGCGCTATGTATCGGAATGGCTGAGCCAGTCTCCAGGAAGGAAAAGTATTGGTGGCAAAACGGGAATGTACCAGGCCAAATGCGGAGACCACTCTTTTATTATTTAAATCAGGAAAATAGGTCCGTACCTGCCTGCTGGTCAACTGTCCTTTATACACTACTGTTTTGAAGGAAAGGGAGGCTATATAAAAACCAATGGCGTCTTTCCTAACAGTGTTATCAATGGTATGACTGGCATATTTGCGCAGCACGAATAATTTTCTTTCAAAATCCATCGGGTTGGTAATATAATCGGGGCAGGCCACGAAAACCTGTTCCATTACCGGTTCCACGGATAATGCCGTTGGCCCTACATCATACGTATTTACCGGAACGCTTCTATAAGTAATAATTTCAAGCCCAAGTTTTT
>JAVHOI010000252.1:0-2407 GCA_036169975.1 Ferruginibacter sp.
ATGAAGCCACGCATAAATATTTTTCGAAACAGTTTGAAGAAAGAACGGTAGAAAAATATTACCTCGGTTTGGTACACGGAACGATGCCAGAAAAAACCGGCAGCATGGATGGCGCCATTATGGAGCACCCGGTTTTTAAAGGGCAAATGGTAATCAATCAAAAGGGCAAACCTTCTTTAACCAGTTATGAAGTGGTGGAAGAACTTGGTAAATACAGCCTCGTTAAATTTCAAATCCATACCGGCCGCACACATCAGATAAGGGTGCATTGCAAAAATATCGGACATCCAATTGCTTGTGATCCGTTGTATGGGGATGGCCAGCCTGTTTTACTTTCTTCCATCAAGAAAAAATATAAACTGAGTAAGCATGACCCTGAAGAAAGACCCATGCTGAACCGGGTGGCATTGCATTCCTGCGAGCTAAAATTTAAAGATGAGGAAGGAAAAGATTTCGACCTTGTGGCTGAATTGCCCAAAGATATCAGGGCGCTGATACAGCAATTAAAAAAGAATTTATTTAATTAACCGGTACTTTAAAAAAAAGTTTACACCTTTTTTAAGGGTGTAAACTTTTTAGGCGCTGATTAATCAATACCCGGTTGTGGCGTATAACGCAAATATGGTTTTACCACTTCAACACCTTTAGGGAATTTCTTAATGGCATCCTCCGTACTTACAGTATTTGCTACAATAACATTTTCGCCCTGTTTCCAATTGGCGGGAGTAGCTACGCTGTAATTTGCCGTTAATTGCAAGGAATCCACTACCCGCAATACCTCTACAAAATTCCTTCCGGTAGAAGCAGGATAAGTGATAATTAGTTTTACGGTTTTATCGGGGGCGATAATTACCAATGAGCGAACCGTAAGCGTAGCCGAAGCATTGGGATGAATGAAATCATAAAGGGTAGAAACCTTACGGTCATCATCAGCGATAATGGGGAAATCAACGGAACAATGCTGTGTTTCATTAATATCGCCGATCCATCCCAAATGTTTATCCACCGGGTCAACACTTAATGCCAAAACTTTTACATTGCGCTTTTTAAACTCTTCTTTCAAAGCGGCGGTTTTGCCCAATTCGGTTGTACATACCGGGGTATAATCGGCGGGATGTGAAAACAGTATCCCCCAGGAATCACCCAGAAAATCGTAGAAATTAATTTCACCTAAAGATGATTTTGCGGTAAAGTTGGGAGCGATGTCCCCTAAACGTAGGCTCATAATTTTAAATTTTATACCACAAATATAGCAGTCTATTGAATAAGTAGACTTAATTTTGTTTTTTTATTTTTATTTTTTACCTAACTTTCTAAAATGTTATCGAAAAAAACACAATATGCTCTGAAGGCATTGGGTTACCTGGCAGGCAAATTCGGCGAAGGGCCGGTACTTATTTCAGAGATCGCTAAAAACAAAAAGATCCCCATCAAGTTTTTGGAAACTATTTTACTTGAACTGAAACAAAGAAATATTTTGGAAAGTAAGAAAGGCAAGGGTGGCGGATATTTTTTACATCAGTCACCAAAAAAAACCACCCTTGCCCAGGCTATTCGCCTGGTGGGTGGCCCCATTGCGCTGATTCCCTGCGTAAGCCTCAATTTTTACGAAAAATGTAAAGACTGTAATGAAGCCACCTGCGGCCTGAATAAGGCGATGCTTTTAACGAGGGATGCCACATTAAAGATTTTGGAAAAAAAGACTTTGGCGGAGTTGATTGACGGATGAGGAATGAGGAATGAGGGATGAGTAATGAGTGGTTGATAGCATTTACAAATGCACCTGAAAAAATCAACTCAAAACAAAACTATGTTTTACCGTTTCGTACATTGCTATTTACCAATTACACACGCTATGAGATTAAAAATATTTACCCGCCTGCGGATGTGTTGAAGAACCTCGCTGATATGTTTGGTACCACCATTGATATTTTTGTGAAGGGCGATAACGAGAGCATAGCCCAGGCTTCTTTAAAAGATGCTACAGCTTTTCACAACCCGTAATCTAACGTACAAATTAATTCGATTGTCTTCGTGTTAGGTTGGCTTATATTTCTCGGTTCGGTCGCATATAGTTTTGCACTAAATTCATAAGTGTCGTGGAATTCTGAACCTGTTCCTTTTTTACTCTTAGTTTTTTTAAAAGAAGAAGGAAGCTCCCAGAACTTTAGAAACTTATATTCTTTCGGGTCTTCAGACTTTGATTGAAGGAAGACGGTAAATACTTTATTGTCTGGGTCAAAAATTATGTTACTATGATCCATTGCCCCAAACTGCGACTTTGATTTATCAATGACAAATTCTGCCTTTTCTAAGTAAGAACAGTTAGGAAGAAACTTCTTCCTCCCCAACTTGATGTCGCATTTTGCGACTTCAGGTTTTCAAACTCTTTTTGAGTAAGTGCAAA
>JAVHOI010000253.1:0-2397 GCA_036169975.1 Ferruginibacter sp.
GCTGCTTCAAAGGGCAGGTTGGTGGTAAGCGGTGTTGGCAAAAGCGCCATTATCGCGAAAAAAATCGTAGCTACATTCAACAGCACTGGCACACCCGCGGTATTCATGCATGCCGCGGATGCCATTCATGGCGATTTGGGTATGGTGCAACAAGAAGATATTATTATCGTTATTAGCAAAAGCGGTGACAGCCCCGAAATAAAAGTGCTGGTGCCATTGATCAAAAACTTTGGTAATATTTTGATTGGCATAGTGGGTAACGTGGACTCCTTTTTAGCCCGCCAAAGTGAAATCGTATTAAATACAACGGTTGATCAGGAGGCTTGTCCTAATAACCTGGCGCCAACTTCCAGCACTACGGCACAGATGGTGATGGGAGATGCTTTGGCAGTTTGCCTGATGGAAATGAAGGGATTTGGCAGCGCCGATTTCGCGAAATTTCATCCCGGTGGCGCATTGGGTAAAAGGCTTTTTTTACGTGTGGCCGACCTTGCTTCCCAAAACGAAAGACCGGCAGTATCAGCAGGCGCCGACATCAGACAGGTAATAGTAGAAATGACCAACAAGCGCCTCGGGGTAACAGCGGTAGTTGATAAAAACAATATCATTGAAGGTATCATTACGGATGGGGATCTGCGGCGTATGCTTGAAAAAGAAATTAGTTTTGAGCTTTTAAAGGCCGGAGACATTATGTCGAAATCACCTGTAACAGTGGAAGAAAATGTATTGGCGGTGGATGCGCTGGATATTATGAAAACCAAAAATATCAGCCAGTTGGTAGTGGTCAATAATAAGGTTTATAAAGGGATCATTCATATACACGATATAATAAAAGAAGGAATAATTTAAGCGATGAATAATAAGCGATGAATAATAAATTTTACGATTCTCCATTCCCCTGTTCCCCATCGCCCAACCGATTTTTATCGGATCACAAATTAGTGCTTCATATCATAAAACACGGAAACGAATATGACCAAAAATAATTACGTAGCTATAATGGCAGGTGGTATTGGCAGCAGGTTTTGGCCAATGAGCCGGACCGATTTTCCAAAACAATTCCTGGACATTTTAAATACAGGCAGGACCCTGATTCAGTCAACTTTTGACAGGTTTGCCCTGTTTATTCCCATAGACCATATTTACATTGTAACTACCGGGCAATATAAAAATATTGTCGCCGATCAACTTCCCGGCCTGCCAACAGAAAATATTTTGTGCGAGCCATCCCGCAAAAATACCGCACCCTGTATCGCCTATATTGCTTACAAGCTGCAGCAAATAAACCCCCAGGCCAATTTGATTTGCGCACCCGCCGACCATATTATCCTGGAGCCTGAAAATTTTAAAAAAACCTGCCTCGAAGCCCTGCATTTTACATCGCATATAAAAGCCCTGGTTACTTTAGGTATAAAGCCTACGCATCCCAATACCGGTTATGGTTATATTCAGTACGAACCGATGGCGGTAAGTGAAAATGTTTATAAAGTAAAAACCTTTACCGAAAAACCGGATAAGGATTTGGCGAAGACTTTTATTTCAAGCGGTGATTTTTTATGGAATGCCGGCATTTTTGTTTGGCAGATAAAAAATATCATCCGGGCATTTGAACTGTTTTTGCCCGAAATGCATGAAGTGTTTGATGCGGAAAAAAATAATTTTAACTCACCTGCCGAAAAGGAAGCCATTGAAAGGATATACCCATTGTGCGTAAATATTTCCATTGATTATGGCGTGATGGAAAAAGCGGATAATGTTTACATCATCCCATCTTCATTTGGCTGGAGCGATCTCGGTACCTGGGCCAGCGCTTATGATAACCTTGAGAAGGATTATCTTGAAAACGCGGTTACGGGAAGTGATGTAATGATTATTGATGCCACCAAAAATATCATTCATGCGGACAATAAGAAATTAGTATTGGTACAGGGCCTGGATGATTTTATAGTAGTAGATACGCCGGACGTGTTGCTTATCTGCAAAAAAGAAAAAGAGCAGACTATTAAAGAATATGTAGCGGAAGTAAAAAGGAATAAAGGAGACAGGTTTCTATAGTCATTCATCCGGTATCAACCGCGGAAATCCAAAATTTTTATTGTATTTGTCGCGGGGTATTTCATTTAATAAAAAGTTTTTCCAAACTTCTTATTGATAGAAGTAATATGCCTGCCCGACTGGGTCATTCAGGCGGGCAGGCTATTTTATTTTTTTGGAACAGGCATTTGAACCCTGGTTAGACTTTAGTGGCGACAGTCTATCCCGTATTTTAATCGGGACTCCATTCAACTAATTGCAAATATGTAGCTTTAGCTTTTTGTAGCAATATCTATTTTTTATTCCGGCTTATCAGGATATTTCAAGCCGTAGCCATTAAGCAAATGGCAACTTTCCCCGGTG
>JAVHOI010000254.1:0-1712 GCA_036169975.1 Ferruginibacter sp.
ACCAGTTCTGGCTGCCACATTCCCAGCTATCAATATGAAACACTTTCAAAATCGAATCCGCTGTTTCTTTTCCCACTCGTTTATATATTTCGCCAAACCAGCTATCAAACTGTAAGCGGATGGCTAAAGGATTAAATTTGTCACATTCCAATCCTTTGCCACCACCACCGGTAGCGTTTTTATACCCGGTAGAAGTATGCCCCATCCGGATGATCGTCCAGTTGCCGGGTGGCGCTTTCCAGCTTAGTTTACCATCTTTCAGGTATCCCGTAATGTCGATCAGCTTATTCAGCCGAACACAGTTTTTATCTGCAATCTCTCCTTTGGTGGTGCGTTTACTGATGCGCCAAACACTGCCGTTTTTCCCTTCGTACTGGTTAATGGCTGATTCACCAGAAAGCTCAATTCCGGCAACCTTCAATGCCGGTTTCCATTTAGCGGCATCCAAATCTTCAGCACCCGGTTCCGACCCCTTTTTATCAAATACAAAGCGAAAAAATTTTGCAGTTACAGGGGCAATGCTATGCGTATAGTTTGCATCCCAATCCTGCCAGCTATGACGTGAAGGCTCCAGCCTGGTATGCGTTTTAAAATAAACACCATCGTCACTCACCTCCACCAGCAAACGATTGGATTGGTAATTGGTAACACTTTTAATAATGATTGAACGGCAGGTAAAGGGTTGTTGAAATTCGTATTGTATCCAGCAGGAATCATTGCTGGCAAAATTCTTTTTGTTGGCAGGATCAGTCAATAACTGCACCGCAGAATCGCTTCGGCTGGATGTGATCAGCGGCTTTATCTTTTGTGTTGAAATACCTGCGCCTTCGGGAGAAGGATATGCAAATACTGCGATGTCTTTGTAGTAACCTTCATTGGTTTCAGGCTGCTGCAAGTCAACGTTCAAAAGCGTTGATCCTTTGCTGTAAGTTTTTGTCCAGACAAGCTTCTGCATGGAAAGTTCCGGTGTAATCCATGGTCCGCCTGCCAATGCGAAGCCATCACTTAAATGAATACCAATTTTGATGTTCAGTCTTTTGGCTTCAGCCATCGCATGGTTTACCATTTGCCACCAGGCAGGCGATAGCTGTACAGCAGCGGGTTCCATCAAAGGCGGATTGGCCGCAGCTTTTATAAACATCAGGTAAGCGCCGCCAATGCCCATTTCCTTCATAGACTCCAGATCGGCAGTAATGCCCTGCATTGACACAGCCGCCTGGTTCCAATACCAAAACACCCAGGGGCTGGCTGCAGGTGGTGGTGATTGAAATAGTTGCTCCAGATTGATCCGGTTACCAATTTTAGTTTGGCCATCCGATTGCATACCGGAGAAAACAATACTCACCAACATTAGCAAACGCAGGATTGCTTTGCAAGTGAATTCTGATAACAAATGTTGCTTAACCCTCATTGTATGTTGTTTTCTTAAGCTGCCTGAATTTATATCACTTTTTTATACTAGCTAAATAAAATGTGAAGTCTGCGATTCATGTTACGATTTATCACCAGTACCTGCATAAGCCGCCTTTTTTGGTTCGGTAACGACGAAGCCGGTATTCAAAAAATGCGTAGTATATTTTTTGAAAGAAGCAAAAGCAGCGGCGTTGCAGGTACGCAGCCCCGCCGGCTGTGGAGGCGATTATTTGTATTTAAAAGTAACTACGAAATATAAATACAAAGTAATTTTCGGTTAATGAATTCTGGTTACACAG
>JAVHOI010000254.1:1812-11472 GCA_036169975.1 Ferruginibacter sp.
TCACTTTATACCCATTCACCCCAAAAAAAACAATCACCAAAAAACAAACCATCGGCACACTATATCCGATCTGGATATTGTCTCCGTTCATATCAATCACCGTTCCCATCAGGTAAGGGAAAATAGCCCCACCTACAATCGACATCACCAATAATGAGGAGCCAATCTTGGTATCTTTCCCCAGTTCGTTGATGCCCAGCGCAAAGATGGTTGGAAACATAATCGACATAAAAAAGCCCAGCGCACCCAGTGAATAAATAACCGATGCGCCTTCGCCGGTAATGGCCAGCAGGCAAAGCATTGCGGCAATGATAGCGTATATCGTCAACAGATTTTGGGCCGCAATAAATTTTAATAAGAAGGTGCCGATAAAACGTCCGCCCATGAATAGCAGGCCATATACCCCGAGATAATAACCAGCCGTTTTTTCGTCAATTCCACCGCCCTGTTTTGCCATCCTGATAAAAAAACTGGTAACACAAACCTGTGCGCCTACATAAGCAAACTGCGCAATAACGGCCCAGGCTAAGTGCCGGTGTTTTAAGGATTTTATAAATTCAATTGGCTTGCTAACCTTGGTATCATCCTTAACTTCCGGAAAATGAAAAAAGTAAAACATAACAGCAACAAGTACCAGCACTGCACCCAAAATAATATACGGCAGTTTTACTGAAGACGCTTCACTATTTAAGTAAGCCAGCTTTTCAGCAGCAGGCATGGCAGCCAGCTCAGCCCCGGTATGCTCCACACCGGATAAAATAAATGCGGTACCAATAATGGGCGCCACCATCGCAGCCAGTCCGTTAAAAGAAGCGGCCAGGTTTAAACGAATCCCCGAGGTTTCGGACGGCCCCAAAATGGCCGCATAAGGATTGGCAGCGGTTTCCAGAATGGCAAGGCCGCACCCGATAACAAATAAAGCCAGCAGAAACAATTCGTAACTTCTTGTATTGGCAGCCGGCACAAACAAAAATGCACCAATGGCAAACAACAACAGCCCGGTAATGATACCGCTTTTATAACCCCATTTTTTCAACAGCATCCCTGCCGGAATCGCCATCAGGAAGTACGCAAAAAACACCGCCGTATCCACCAGAGTTGATTGCCGGTTATTTAATTCACAGGCTTTTTTTAAATGCGGAATTAAAATAGAATCAAGGTTATGCGCCATTCCCCATAAAAAGAAAAGGCTGGTAACCAGGATAAAGGGAACCAGCAATTTATTTTTACCGGAGCCGATGCCGGGATGCAATTCAGCGGAAGATGATGACGGCGATAAGGACATGTTTAATTGATAATTTTTTGATTGATAATTGAAAATTGATATTTGATATTTGATATTTGAATCGGCTCAATCTCATAAAAACGAAAATGCCCTACACCCTCATACGCAAAACTCATCACTCATTAATTATCACTGCTCACTCATCACTCATCATTTTCACCACCAGCAAATGCTCGCAAACCAATACCAATTCTCCATGCTGATTGATAATTTCCACATGCTCCGTTACTGCTCCGTAGCCAGCTTTTTTGGATTCCCCTTTCTCCGAAATGGTTATTTCCGAATGGATGGTGTCTCCAATAAAAACAGGTTTTATAAAACGCAGTCTGTCATATCCTTTCGACATGGCCTCAGGATTTATTTCTGACGCTGTGAGTCCAATGCCAATACTGAATATCATAGTGCCATGCGCAATGCGTTGTTTGAATGGCTGGGTTTTACACCATTCCGCATCAATATGATGCGGAAAGAAATCGCCGGTATGCCCGGCGTGAACAACGAAGTCTGTTTCGGTAATTGTTCTACCGAGGGTGATGCGTTTACTGTGCAGGATATAGTCGTTGAAAAAGGTTGATTTAAGATACATTGTTGGATGGTTGAATTGCTGAATTGTTTTATTGTTGGATGGTTTTAAAGTTGTGTGCCTTATGGTGAATGAAATAAACCGAAGCGCTTTTCTAAACCGCCGGCATGGCTTTCAGTCGCTGCCGGAGTTATTGGAGGCGCTCTGTCCTGGCCATTACTCATTAACCATGAATTATGAACCTTAAACCTTAAATCTTCCAGCCACCTCCACCCCGCCCTGATCACTTGAAATATAAGCGCTTTCTACTACTGCCATTGTTTTAATTACATCTTCCACGCTGGTTGGCAATGTTTTGGCAGAGCCTTCCCTGTATCGCATCAGGCTTGCCATGGTACCGATGAATGCATCGGGAAACCAGGAACCTTCCAGTTTTACTTTTTGCCATACCGGCGCTTTTCCTTCTTCCAATAAACAGTATTCAAATTCATCCGGTACACCATTTGGATAGTCCATCAGTAAACCCATGGTTGCCCGGATGGCGCCTTTAGTGCCTTCCCATTTTATAAAACTTTCTTCATGCGTTGGGCCAAATACATGATCATGATTGGTATTGATTACTGCATGCGTGGTATCACCATAATCAAATAAAATAGTGGAACGGGTGGAGGACAAATCCTTTTTTGCAGGATGCTTACAGGTTTTAGCCATTACTGATACCGGATCGCCTAAAAAAGAACGCACCAGGTCAATGTGATGAATACTGTGATACTGAATCTCCAGACGCGGATGAATCATCACATTTGGAAATAATACCCAGGGCGTATTGACGGTAACGCGTACTTCCATGTCATAAACTTCGCCTATTTCGCCTTGTTCAATGAGCCATCTTGCTGCATTTACAAAAGGCGCGAAACGCAACTGACAATTAACGGCTGCTGTCAATTTTTTATTCCTGCATACTTCCAGAATTTCGTTGGATTGTGTAAAACAATCTCCCATTGGTTTTTGTAACAACACCGCACTGCCATCAGGTATTTGCTGTAATGTTTCAATAAACTTATCCGGCATGATGGTGATATCATAAACTGTATTGGCGGGCGCATGCTGCACTGCATCGGCAACAGAAGTATAGACCATTGGAATTTTAAACTGCTCCGCTAAAGATTCCGCTTTTTCCTTTGTTCGATTTGTAATTCCTGCCACATTGAACCCCGCCTTTTTATAGGCAGGCAGATGTGCATCTTTTACTATTCCACCTGCACCGATAATAATAATGGGCATGGTAGTTTCGGGCATTATGGGTTTGTAAGTAATATTCATTTACAACTGGTAAAATTTTTGGGCATTAGTGTAAAATACTTTTTCCTGTGCTGCTTCATTCAATAAATTTTCGATCACTTCAAAATAGGCTTTCCAGGTTTTTGTAAAGCTTCCTGCCAGTAATGATACCGGCCAGTTGCCGCCACAAAAACACCTGTCAGTCCCAAACTTTTCAAATGAGAATTCAATATAAGGCTTAATATCTGAAGCTGTCCAGTTGTCGGAAATATTACAGGTATTTCCAAGTCCGGATATCTTAATAAAAAAGTTTTGATTATCGGCTGCTTCCTTCAACAGTTTGCCCCACACGCCATACTTTTCTTTTGAGTTTACCGGGGGTTGATTGATATGATCAAATACCATTTTCAGTGACGGCACTTTATTCGCCACTTTCATTGCCGTTTCAATATGTTGCGGCAAAACGCCCACTACATCAAAAGGTAAATTATTAGCCGCCAGTATTTTTAAACTTTCAATTACATTATACTGTAATAACCATTTTACATCCGGTTCATCATGTATCAAATGCCTTACGCCTTTAAAATATTTATTGCCAATATATTTATCCTGCAGGGCTACTAAAGTTTGTTCCGGATCCATTAAAGGTAACCATCCCACTACTCCTGAAACCCAGTTGGTATTTGCAGCTATTCCCAGCATATAATCGGTATCTTCAAAATTATTGGCAGCCTGCACCAATACGGCTTTGGTAATTCCAACTACCTTGCGTGCATTATCATATTCTTCAATCGGGTAAGTACGATTTAAAATGGATTTATCATTTTTCAACCAGTCGTATTTTGCCCGTTCCAGGTTCCAAATATGAACATGAGTGTCTATTAATTTTCGTACCATGCAATCGGGCTTTAAAATAAATTTGATTATCCTTGTTTTAAATTAACGAGTGTTCAATGGTGAGTGGCGGGAGTAAGTCCCCCCCCCAAAAAAAAGCGGCTTACCCTTATCCCTCATTTTATAAAAAATTGCCTGTCTATCCGTTCATTATGTTCTCCCAACAAAGGAGCCCCTACCTGCGAAGTTAAGATTTGGCCGTCAACCCGAATGGGACAACGGGTTGTCAAAATATTTAATCCATTACTTGTTGTAACCAACTGCTCCATATTTAAAACTTTATACCCTTCTTCCTTCACCAATTGTTCATAATTCATCACATTGGAACACCATACATCAGCAGGTTCCAAAACAGAAAGCCAATAGTTAGTTGATTGGGTGAGCAAATGCGCAGCCAGAATGGTTTTTATTTCATCCCGGTGAGTAAACCATTCAGTACTATCCGAATAAATTAGCAGGGCGCGGCATTTCAATAATTCAGCCAGCACAATAATATTGCTCATGGCTAATGCAAGGTGCCCGTCATTCGTTTTATAAATTCCATAGGGTGCGGAAATATAGGCGTGCCCGTTATTGACTGTACTACGCACGGGAAGCTGGTTTCTGTCATTTAAAAAACAAGTCAATACTTCAAACTGGAAATCAAGAGCACTTTCAAACATACTAACTTCAACAAGAGCGCCCTCTCCATTTATGCACCTTTGGTACAGGGTAGCGAGTATGCCCTGTGCAAGATGCGCACCGGCGAGAATATCCACCACGGCTACCCCCATTGCAGTGGGCATACTGTTATTATCATTGGTAAGCCATGCCATTCCCGTAGCAGCCTGCAGTAAAAGGTCCTGACCCGGCAGGTCTCTCCAGGGGCCTTCATCACCATAGCCACTGATGGCAGCATAAATAATAGACGGATTGATGGATTTTACCAATTCATAATTTAATCCAAGCCGATCCATTACACCGGGCCTGAAATTATGAATCAATATATCCGCTTTAGCGATCAGTTGTTTTATTTTTTTTAAATCCTTCTCCGCTTTAATATTTGCAATATAACTTTGTTTGTTCCTGTTGATGGCATGGAAGATGGTGGATTCTCCGTGGATCATTGTATCGGAAACGTACAAATCCCTGCAGATATCCCCACTATATGGCCTTTCAATTTTGATTACCTGCGCACCCATATCAGCCAGGCGAAGCCCTGCGGAAGGCCCGGATAAAAACTGGCTAAAATCCAATACAATAATACCTTCTAATAAATTCATAAGTTTGTTTTTAAACCGAGTGCTTCAATAATTTTTTTATTATGCGCTCCCAGTTCAGGAGCAGGATTAGCGGAATACAATCTTTCACCGTTAATTCGTATCGGGCATCTGGTAGTAATTATTTCTTTACCATTACCAGTGGTAATCGTTTGTTCCATTTGCAAAATTTTATAGGCAGGGTGCTCCTTTATTTTATTCCAATCCAACACTTCCATTGCCCAGATATTTCCTTTATGCAATTTTTCTATCCAGTGGCTGGAAGATGCTTTTTCAACATGTTTTGATAAAATATTTTTTATTTCGTTCCTGCAGCTAAAAGTTTCATCCTGTGAAAATGCCGCCAGGATTTCGCTACCGAGTGCCAGGCCCAACTGCTGAATATTAACCATTGCTATGGCGATAAAACCGTCTGTGGTGGCGTATATGCCATAAGGTGCGCTTAAAAGCGGATGGCCATTGTTTTCGGCGCTTCGCCTGGGTAATCGTTTACTGGTATAATAAGTGGTGAGCAATTCAAACTGAAAATCAAGTAATGATTCCATCAGGCTTAATTCGATTAATGCACCTGTTCCCTTTTTTTGCCTGCGGATCAATGCTGCCAGTATTCCCTGTACCAAATGAGCGCCACAAATGATATCTGCTATCGCGATACCAAATGGAATGGGATTATCATTTTCATTACCACTGGTATAAACCAGACCCGACATGGATTGTAATAACAGATCCTGTCCCGGCCTGTTTTTCCAGGGGCCTTCTTTACCATAACCGGTTATTTCCGCATAAATGATCTTTTCATTGATTGCCTTAACGGATAAATAACAGAGGCCTGCTTTTTCCATAACACCCGGCCTGAAATTATGCGTTACCACATCCGCTTCCCTGATCATCCTTTTAATCCAAACCATATCCTTTGGATTTTTAAAATCGGCAGCAAAGCTTTCTTTATTCCGGTTGATGGTATGAAACAATAAACTGCTGCCATCATTCGCCCAAAGATTTTTGATGGCTAATTGCCGGCAGGCATCACCACCTTTTGGCCTTTCAATTTTGATGACCCTTGCTCCCAGGTCGGCCAAACGCAGGCCTGCAGAGGGACCTGACAAATACTGGCTGAATTCCAATACTGTTAATCCTTTTAGCGGTAATTGTTTCATTTATTTTAAGGTTTTCGATTTACTATTTTGGGTTTACTGTTTGAGCATTAAGGCAATTCGCAACTAAAATTATTATCTACCCCGGTTGCCTGTCTGTTACTTACCTCCAGATCGCTATCATCTTCATTCTTCCTTCTTCATTCTTAATTCATTAATCATAAAACGGGTAAACTTTTTTTATATAGTACATTTATTTCATTCAATACATAATCCGGGATGCCCCCAAATAATAAAAAATGATGAATAATATCACCCGCATGATCCTGAAAATGCAGGTACCCATTATAACGTGGCCGCACAAAACCATTTTCAATTACAGGCAGTATGTTTTTGAAAAAATTATTGCAAAGCCGGTTGGCATTTTTATTTGTCCATGCGGCTTTATGCCCGGGCTGGCCGCCGTGTTCTACATAAAAAGTTGACTGGCATTTTGATGATGCAACTTCTGCCGCAAACTTTAACGCTGTTTCTTTATGCTTACTGAAAGCAGAAACCGACAGGCCGGCACCGCCAATGGTGCTTCGTAATTTTATTCCTTTGTACTTAACAATATCTGAATACAGCAACAGATTTTTCGCATATCCTTCTCTCGAATAATTTGAATAACAATATGCAAAAGGGCAATACCAAAAATCATCAGTTGTAGTCATCAGATCCGCAACTCCGGCAGGATTTAATTCAAACATTTTTTTATCCACAAGCGAATAAAAATCCATCATCATTTGCAAAGCAGCTAATCCTGTTTTTCTGTCCACTACCTCTTTCTTGTTTAAAAATGGTTCATTACCATTGGCTATGCAAAACATATAAAAATTCATCAGCAGGTCAATCGGAATGGCGGGTACTGCCACTTTACCTTTCTTTGCCAAATCAAGGAGATCATTCCAGTTGTGGGGTAAGCTGGCTATGTTTTTTTCAAATAAATCCGGACGATAGCTTGCAGCAGGTGTGGCCGCATCAATTGCCAATGCCCACTGGTGCAGGTTATATTGATAACTAAGATGGGAATAGCCGACAGTATTTTTCAACTGATCCCGCAGATACCCTTTTGAAAGGTATTGTTCCAGAGGTAATACGCTTTCCGTAGCAGCGGCACAACCTACCCAGGGATGATCAATGATGAGCAGGTCATATTTTTCGGCTAATATTTCAATAGGAAAATCAGCGAAATCCTGGAGGGTTCTTTTTGTCCATTGTATTTCAACACCCGTGTTCAATTCGGTGAACCTTTGTGAATAAGCCATCAGCGGAGTGATGCCCCTGCTATGATCCCAGGTTATCCCTTTTAAAATGCACACAGTTTCGTCCCCCGCACCGCTGGCGAACAGGGTGGCTTCCGCACTTTCTTCTTTACTCCCGTTCCCTAAATGGGAGTTATCCGAAGACTTCATTTCGACCCAGGATCCTAAAGAGGGTTTCTCCGGAGCTGCTGATTTTTTATGGTTTATTATTTTTATGGGCATTTTAAATACACTTATTTTTATGTGGCCTTATTTTTTAACGTCTATATTTTTTTGTATTCATTTCCTGATTTTCTCTACCTGTTAATTAATTCAATCTGAATTTATTTTTACGATTTTTTTGCAATACCGGTTTATCATCATCGTCATACAATTGTGTTTTCAACGCATAACCTTAACTTCCATGCCTGCCGAATTTTCAATTCGATGACGGATACCTGGTATTGCATCTTTATAATCTTTATCCAGTTTGGTTTGATAAAAAAAATCAGCAATCCTTAGTTTAGGCCCGTACATCAAATACATTTCCCGGTGTATGCTACTCACCAATGTATCCCCGAAAGGCTCAGTATTGAAGAGGGTGGGTGAATTGAAAATCGCAGCCCGGGTTTTATCCGCTAACCGGGCAAATGAATGATGAGTAATGAGTAACAGGTAGAAAATAATAAGTGATATGTAAATTCTTTTTGTCATTTAATTTCTAATTTCAAAAATCGCAAACCTATTCATTCAAACATTATCTTTAAACCCAGGTTTCCATCCTTTTACCAGGTAAACTCCTCAAACTTACCAACTCCTCCACTTATTAACTTATCGCCCCTTACCTCATCAACGGCATCCATACCGTCATATCCGTTTGTCCACGGTTGGCCCATGCATAATAAGGTATCAGTTTGATTTTGATTGGTTTCAATGTTGTATTCATTTCTTTATACAAAGTGTTTTTCCAGTTGCTGTTTTGTAATATCCTTGCTTCCCCTGTTAAAGCCATTACATTACCCTTATCAATTATCATTGGCACCGGTTGAAATTTGATGGTGGAAGGAATCACAACATCAAATATATTTTGCAGGGGCAGGTCTGCCGATTCCAAACAATACACAATGGGGCCACGCTTTACCGTTACCTGGTTCCTTGTTTCCTCCACCAATGGGTTTGATTCAAGTAATGCTGAAGGCATATCCAATACCAATTCTATCTTATCGCCTGCTTTCCATAAGCGTTTCACTTTTTCATATTGGCCGTTATGCAACAACCGCATCAATGGTTTGCCATTTATTTTCATCGCTGCATTTTTGCACCAGCCCGGTATCCGGAAATAAACAGCCATTTGTTTTGCCGGGGCTTCTTTTATCGTAAAGTAAATATTTCCATTCCATGGATAATTCGTTTGTTGCGATAACTGAAGTATTGAACCATCCTTTAATTTCGTTGATAATTTATTACCGCCGTATAGATTTATATATATGCCATCATCCGCAATACTGTACATATAATCATTTACTTCAGCTATGGTGCGTATTACGTTCGGCGGGCAACAATTACTCTTGCTGATATACTTTGACCGGCCACCACTCCAGCGCAAATTATAAGGATAATCTTTTGAAGCGGCTAATGGATTGGTGTAAAAGAATTTATTACCATCCATGCTGATGCCACTCAGTACGCTGTTGTATAATAAAAGCTCCATCACATCGGCATATTTTGCATCACCGGTAAGTAGCAGCATACGCCAGTTCCATAATACATTTCCAATATTGGCGCATGTTTCGTTGTGCGCTGTTTTGTTTGGCAACTGGTAATCCTTACCGTAAGCCTGCTGTATTTTTTGAATAGAGTCCGGATTGTATGAAATGCCTTCCAATGACAGACCATCATACAAAGCGCCACAACCACCTGTTACATACATTTTTTGATTCACCACATTATCCCACATCAGGTCAAGTGTTGACAGTAATGTTGTATCACCGGTTTCGGCATAAACATCTGCAACGCCTGCAAATAAATAGTTAGCCCTTAC
>JAVHOI010000255.1:0-2389 GCA_036169975.1 Ferruginibacter sp.
ATAGCCTTCAATCATTTTTGCGAAAGGTTTTGATGCCATGCAAAACATTCGTAAATACAACTCCATATTTTAAGCAAATGCTCAATACCATCTAATGGGTTTATTGTATGAACCTGGTCTTTTATATTTTTTTTTACGTAAAAGATCAGGTCATTTTTGTTGGGGTCTTCTTTATTTTTAAAAGCATTGTTTGCACGGCTGGATTTTCAATCAACAGCATCAGGGTTTTCGGGCGTACATTTGATGGTGATGAAAATGAATTTGGCCAGGCCTGGCGTTTTACTTTTTGGAAATTGGGTATTGAAAAATATATCGTTTACAATTTTGAATTATTTAAATTTTTTAAAAATGTACATCAAAGCCGCATTAATATTTACCGCTGTTTTATTTCACACGGGCATTGCCATTTGCCAGCAGGCTGCTGTGCAGTCGCTGGATTCCATAAAAGTCGTAAAGCCGGGAGCAGCGCTGGTACAGGTGTCAAATCAATTCACTTTTACCGAAGGCCCCGCCGTGGATAAAATGGGCAATATTTATTTTACGGATCAACCCAATGATAAAATATGGAAGTATGCTATTGATGGAAAGCTGACTGTTTTTATGGATAAAACCGGACGTGCAAATGGTTTGTATGTTGATAAAAAAGGAAGGATAATTGCCTGCACTGATGAGCACAATGAACTGTGGGCCATTACCCCGAAAAAGAAGGTGCGTATTTTATTAAACAATTTTGAAGGCAAAAAATTCAACGGGCCAAACGATTTATGGATTGATAATAAGGGAGGCATTTATTTTACGGACCCTTACTATCAGCGGGATTACTGGCAAAGGAAAAAGCCGGACTTGAAAGGCCAGTATGTATATTACCTGCCCAAGGGAAAAAAGTTGGCGGTGGTAGTTGATAGCCTGCTGGTGAAACCCAACGGCATTGTTGGCAAGGCAGATGGCAGTACTTTATATGTAGCCGATATTGGTGACAATAAAACATACCAATATCAAATTAATGCTGATGGCAGTTTGGTTGACCGGCAGCTTTATGTATCGCAGGGTTCTGATGGAATGACAATTGACAGGGAAGGCAACCTCTACCTTACCGGGAAGGGCGTAACGATTTATAATTCGTCGGGAATAAAAATGGGTAACATCCCTGTTCCATCAGACTGGGTGGGCAATGTATGCATTGGTGGACTGGACCATACGACCTTGTTTATTACGGCATCGGAATCTGTTTATACATTGCGGATGCTGGTAAAAGGGGAGGAGTAATAGCGGAAAAAGTTTACACCTTTTTCCAAAAAAATCAATAGGTTAATTTTTTTAATAAAAAATTATTTACATGAAAAAAAATTATCGTTGGGGTATTTTAGGCGCCGGGAAGATTGCGGAAAAATTTTGTGAAGCGCTTTGTTTTACGGATGGGTCGGAAGTGTATGCGGTGGCTTCCCATTCAAATGAAAAAGCAAAATCATTTTCAGCTAAATACCATGCCACCAGGGTTTATGATAATTATAACGACCTGGTAAAAGATGAAAACATTGACATCATTTACATTGCTACGCCCCATGTGTTTCATTATGAACAAACCATGCTTTGTTTACAAAATAACAAGGCGGTGCTGTGCGAAAAGCCCATGTCGCTTACTTACCGGAAAACGGCTGAAATGATTGCCGCCGCCACAAAAAATAACCTGTTTTTAATGGAAGGCATGTGGACGGGCTGTATGCCTTTCATTGATAAAACCCTTTCATTAATTAAAGAAGGAGCGATAGGCCGGCCGCAATACGTATCCGCTGATTTTGGTTTTTTCGCACCAACGGACCCGGATAGCCGGCTGTTCAATAAATCGTTGGGTGGCGGCTCTGTTTTGGATGTAGGTATCTATCCCATTTTTTTAGCCACGCTTATTTTAGGGGAGCCTTCCATCATTCAAAGTGTTTCAAGGCTAACAGCGACAGGCGTTGATGCGTATGCCAATGTGGTACTGGGATATGCAAACGGCCAAACGGCCCATGCATTATCATCCATTAATTTTAATACCGCCATTGAGGCGGAAATCATTGGTACAAAAGGTAGGATAAAAATTAATAATCCCTGGTTTAAAGCTACTGATTTTTTCCTTCATTTAAATGATGGCATGATGCAAAGTTTTTCTATGCCGCATACAGGTAATGGCTTCGAACATGAAATAAAGGAAGTGATGCATTGCCTGGATAATGGTTTGATACAAAGTAGTAAAATACCGCACCAATTAACTTTATCGGTGAGTAAAATAATGGATGAAATATTGCGGCAGGCAGGTGTGGAATATTAAATGGGGATAGTTATACTTTTCATGGAAAACGTTTTACATTTTTGTTTTGGCCAATAGGAATAAAATGTTGAGGGGAGA
>JAVHOI010000256.1:0-8314 GCA_036169975.1 Ferruginibacter sp.
GTAGGATACAATATTCTTGTAGGTAATTTGTCCGGACGGGTACTTTCGGAAACCGAAGATGCAAAGGTTTGAAACCCTGTACCTCCTGAAACAACTGTTGGAAAATGGGTGCGGCGATATTCGTTCCAGCCTTCGTGACTTTCAATAAAATTAAGTGCTATAAATTTTTGTGTGATGATGGCTTCCAGCTTTTGGGCATCGGTAGCAGCGGCAGTAAAATCCACCAAATAATTACCCATATTATGGGCTTTATAAGATGCAATGGTATCAGTAACATTTACTGTTACAGAATTATCCGGCAACTTGTAGGTGTACCTAAATGCTGCTGAAATTCCATTATTGAAATAAGCGTCTGTTGTTCCGGTAGTGATGATCCCTTTTAATTTAGCTTCTGCCTGTAAGAAATAACTTTCAGAAGCCAGCATTACCGGATATCCTGCATTTGGCCCTTTTAAAATACCAATCTGGTTTCCGTTTGCCTTACCATCCCTGTCAGTCCCTGAAAACCAAAAACTACCGGTTGGGCTTGAAATAAGACTATTGCTTTCAACTCCTAACCTATTAATACCGGTGGAAGGGAATTTATAATAAATAGCCCTGCCTCTTGCAGAATCAAATATTGCATGGCCATCATAAAATCCAAAAATAAACTGGCTTGGCATCCAGGCTTTATTGGCTGCACTGCCGGTGTAACCAAAAGCCCATGTATTCCACGCAGGGTTTTGTTTTCCATTATCTCTGGTAAATCCCGGATTGATCAAAGCGTCGGATGTTAAAAATCCATCACTACTAAAGGTTGTGTTTGCAAACTGTACTTTACCAGTTCCACGAATTATTATACGAAGCTTAAGGGTGTTGGCCAATTGTTTCCATTTGGTCATATCACCTCCAAATATCACATCAGATCCTCCTAATGGTGCAACCCCTGGTACGCTTGCACCCGCATTAATTTTAGCAATGGCTGAATCAAGCTGAATAGCCAAATCCTTATAAATATCTTTACCCTGGGTATAAGCCGGATTAAGAACATCAGCCCCTTTCAACGCATCTGTATAAGGAACATCATTGAAGGCATCAACCAAAAGCTGGAAATTATATGCTTTCATAATTCTTGCTACAGCATCAAAGTAGCTGTATTTGACCTGGCTTTTGGTACTATTCAAAATTGCCTGATAATCTTCAAGGTTATCGTAACTGCCAGCCCAAATGCCGGTATTGGCAGTAGTATAATTATAAGTGATGAATTCTCCAAAACCGCCATAGCCACCTGCATTTGCACAATAAAGACCTGTTTCGGCTCCATAACTATTATATGAATTCAACACATTTGCTGTATAGGTAAGTGCCTGTGGCAAAATCAATTCCGGGGTGGCCGATGTGGCATCGTTAGGATTATTATTGATATCAAGGTATTTTTTACAGGATGTACTTAGTACTATTAATCCTATAAAAATACCAAAGATTGCTTTTTTCATAATTATTTATTTTTTGTTGTTTACCTGGTAGATTAAACTATTGTACTTTATTTTATCAGGCTCTAAATGATTTGATTCCTTTTTAGGGGACATTATCTTAAAATTTAAAAGATACACTTGCACCATAGAAACGGGATGGAGGCGCCGAATTCAGACCTGTAATGCCAATACCATTATTATCGTTTCCTGCGCTGCTATATTCAGGATCGGTATATAGATTATCCTTTGCCATCCATAAAAATAAATTCCTTCCCTGCAGGCTTATAGTAAGCCCTTTGATGACATTGCTTTTACCAAAAATATGGGTAGGAATATCATAGGCAAGAGAGACTTCCCTTAACTTCCAAAAATCACCTGAAGTAACATAATTAGAAGTTACATCCCGGTTAATTCCATCTGTCCAAAAACCATTATTCCCATTACCATTTGCAATAGCTATACTTGTATTTGCAATATATGTACCTGGTTTTCCCGGATCTTCAATAACTGAATTTGGATAAATAAAACTTTGCCTGTTATAAACCGCGGTTCTATATCCGGTACCTGACCAATCCATTTCCGGCCCCATTGAATTGTAAATTTTGTAACCCCCACGATATTCAAACAATATTGAAAAACGCAAATTCCTGTATTGAACAGAACCATCTATACTAACCCTGTTTTTTGCGTTAGCATTCCCTAAAACAGATATGGCTGATTGTTTGGTTGGAAGACCGGTTACACTGCTAACAATTACATGGCCGGCATTATCTCTTACATAGTCAAAGCCCATTATTACCGGATAGGCCTGGCCCGCAACAGCATAAGAAGCGCCGGTACCATTGGTTGACAATGAAAGCTTTGGCAAATCCGCACTTATAAAGTTTACATTGTTATCCAGATAAGTATAGTTTCCACCTACTGTTACATTCCAGTTAGCTGTTTTGAATGGCGTAAAATGCGCTGTTAGTTCCAAACCACGGCTTTGCGTTTGTCCTGTGTTAGTTAACAAACCAAAAAAACCGGTAGTGTTAGATATACTTGTAGTAACAGTTTGGTCATCTGTTTTTGTGTTATACCAGGTTACACTTGATACAAACCGGTCATTAAGCATATTTAAGTCAAAACCAAATTCATAACCTCTTGTCAATTCTGGCTTTAAGTTGTTTGAAACCAAAGTATTTCCAACAGTATATCCCGCAAGGCCCCCATAAGGGAAACCCCTAAAATCTGAACTAAAAGTTGGCAATAAAGAATATGCTCCAAAGTTGTTGCTGTTTCCCAGATTTACCTGCCCTACTTTCGATATGCCTGCCCTAAATTTAAGATAACTGATAGTTTTGCTGCTCCTGATAGTTTCAAAAGCATCACTTGCTATAAAAGATAAATCAGCGGATGGGTAAAAGAAAGATCGGTTTTGAGCAGATAAGATAGAAACCCAGTCGTTCCTGCCTGTGCCGTGAAGAAATAAGAAATTTTTATACCCAATACGTAAATCGCCATAAGCACCCACTTGCCGGGCCTGAAAATTGTCTTCAGTTGCAATGGGGGTTCCTACACCATTACTAACATTGTACAAATCGGGGATAACAAGTCCGTCTGCTGCAACATTTACAAATTTCGATTGATTTTGATTCAATTGAGTACCTGCAATCAAAGTAAAACTTAAATCCTTTACTTTCTTATTGAATTGAGCATATAAATCAGTTAATAAGTTGGTAGTGTAACTACTGCCATCACTTACAGATGCAGAGATATCTGATTTAGAACTTGCATCCGTATTTTTTGCAAACTCAGTAAATTTAAATGCACCAACAGTGTTCTTGTTAGAATAATTTCTGGAAGCAATTCCCTGTCGGGCTATTAAATCAAGACCGGCTATTGGAGTAAATTTTAACTCAACATTTGCTGTTAAATAGTCATTACGCTGATTTGACCTATAATTATCCGCGGTAAAATATGGATTTTGATACCATGGATTATAATACCCTATTGGATTTGCGAATTTATCCGTTCTCCAGTTTTTATACTTGGTGATATCTACATTGGAAGGCATATTAAGCATATTGGTGTACATGCTTCCCGTTTGTGTAGTAATATTATACCTGTTTTGCGTATAAGCAGAAGAGTATGAAATATTTACTTTATTACCCACTTTACGTGTACCATTTAAACGGAGCGTAGCACGATTATACTTGTCGCCTGGTGTAGTACCTGTTACTGTAGCATATTGACCTGAAAAGTAAAAAGTAGAATTTTCATCGCCATTGGAAACAGAAAAATCTGTTTGATTGGTAATGCCTTTTTCCCAGAATTTCAAATGCCCGTCATTGTACTGATATTTAGAAGAATCCTGAGATCCATCTTCTAATGCAGGTCCAAGTTCTCTTTTAACACCATCAAATGCGGCGCCATAAGACTGATTCTCTAAATAGTTATAATAAGGATTTCCATTTGCATCAATCCCATAAGCTGTTCCACCTGCACCAAAATTCTTTTGTATTTTAGGATAGAATGCTACTGATTCCACGGTAGTGGTATTTGAAACATTAACAGTTGTAAGCCCCCTTTTACCTTTTTTAGTAGTAACAATTACCGCACCGTTAGAAGCCTGAGAACCATACAAGGCAGCCGCACCTGAACCATTAAGAATAACTACATTTTCAACATCTTCGGGATTAAGGTTACCCAATACAGCGCTCGGCACAATCACATTATCCAAAACTATCAGCGCCTGGTTGTTACCGGTTAAAGAACGCTGACCTCTCAATACTAACCTGTAACTTGGGTTTACACCTCCGCCCGTTCCACTAATTTGAAAACCTGCTACCTTACCCTGCAAACCGCTTGCAATATTTGTAGCCTTACCTGCAGTAAGTATTTGAGATTGGATAACCGTATTGGCAGTACCAATTTCCTTTCTTTTAGATTTGATACCACCCGCAGTTACCACAATTTCATCCATCATGCTTACACGGCTTTTTAATGAAATCAAATAATTATCCTTTGATGCACTTACGGTTATTCTTTCTATTTCAAAGTTTACAGAAGAAATAACCAACACTTCCCCATTTTTGGCTTTAATTTTAAAGTTGCCATCCATATCTGCTGCTACAGAACTTTCACCTTTTAATTCTTTGATAGTAGCTGCCGGTACAGGTTTCCCCTGGGAATCTGTCACCTTACCCGAAATTAAACGGGTTTGAGCTGAAGCTACTCCAAATGACAGTAAGGCTACTGTCAACATTGTCATAAATTTTCTCATGTTTAATTAATTTTTGTTTTAAAATGTGATTAAGATAAAAGTGTAATTTAAAAAAAGGTCAAATTCTAAAATTAACATTATTCTAATACTGACACCATAAAGGAACGATTTGCTGCCTTAACCACAAAATATTTGTTAAATAATTATTATTTTCCCAACAATTCAGGTTTGATGTAAATAATTTTAATTAACGAAATCGCTAAATATGTTTAAATAAATCAAACGTTAATGAATAATTTAAAAAAAATCAAATGATAAGAAAGATTATATAAAATGTAATTATCCAAATTAAACCGGATAATTTCAAAGCGGATGAAGCCTTTTTTTATAAAACACTCAATTCAATAAAATCAGGGTCTTAGTATTTTTGCTTTGAAAGCTTTAAGGAATTTACCGAACCCAAACCCTGAAATGAAAACTCAAATTTTCAAAATTCTTTGCAATAGGATCCAGATTTATTTAATGTATCCTGTGCCATTCCTGGCAAACCCAAAAATTTCTTTCGGTACCATCAAACCGAAATATGGCTGGGAAAAACGGTGCCTCTGCTTCTTCATTTAATGCCATACATTCCAAATGGATACTTATCCTTCCCAGCATAAGGTGCCCATTGCAGTCTAAAACAACATCACTTCAGGTGGATCTCCTGGTTTCTCACTTTTCTTCAATCGGCAATTGGTTTTTTTAACCTGGCCACTCAACTATACATATATCATCAATGCGGTTATTCTACCATAAGCATTCCAATACCAATGCCATTTATAGTAGCCTTTTTCAATTGAATGCCAGTATTGTAATAATAGGCACGGCACTCAGATTCAGCCAGCAAATACATTTTTTTCCTACGTAGAAAACAATTTTCGATGCAAATAATAATTGAATGTTACCCCTGTGTTACCAAATTATTATCATTTTAAAAGCGCATAAATTTTTTAGGCTAATACCTAACCTTTGCCGCAAAAAATAATTATGGCTGGTTTAAATTCAATTTTAAAAATATTTCTACCCAGGGACAGGGTATTTTTTCAGTTGTTTGAAAGTGTGGCAGAAGAGCTGGTGAAAATGGGGGAAAAATTAAAAGAAGTGGTAAATGAGCCGGACTTTGACAAAAGGGCCCAACTGATACAGGAAGTAGAAGATATGGAGCATGTAAATGACGACTACACGCATAATATTTTCACCGAATTGGGTAAAAATTTTATTACCCCTTTTGACAGGGAGGATATCCATTACCTGGCATCCGCATTGGATGATATTGCCGATTATATTTATGCTTCAGCTAAAAAGATAAATTTTTACCGGGTTAATCCCAATGATATCGGAATAAAAAAAATGGCTGATTTAATTGCGATAGGCTGTGTACATGTACATAAAGCTGTTACTGAACTGCGCAATATGAAGAATATGCGCCGGATTACAGACGCACTGGTTGCCATCAACAGTATTGAAAACCAGGCCGATGATATTTTCGATATGAGTATAGAACGGCTGTTTGCTACAGAACCCGATGCCAAAGAGGTAATAAAAAAGAGGGAAATTTACCAGGTGATGGAAATTGTTACCGATAAATGTGAAGATGCAGGAAATGTTATTGAATCTATTATCGTGAAATACGCTTAATCAAATTTGAAAATATGAAAATTGCTCAATTGCAAAATTGTCAGCAACGTGTTGCAGCTCTAATTGAGCCATTTTCAAATTACGCCATTACCAAATTAATAATATGACCCTTCTTATAGTTATAGTAATCTTAGCATTAATTTTCGACTACATCAACGGTTTTCATGATGCAGCTAATTCCATCGCCACCATTGTTTCCACAAAAGTTTTAACCCCCTTTCAGGCAGTGATTTGGGCGGCTTTTTTCAATTTTGTCGCCTATTTTATTTTTAAGGATCACGCAGTTGCAAACACCATTGGAAAATCAGTTCACCAGGAATTTATAACACTACCCGTGATATTGGCTGGTTTAATAGCAGCAATTATGTGGAATTTATTAACCTGGTGGTATGGTATCCCTTCTTCTTCATCACACACTTTAATAGGTGGCTTTGCAGGTGCGGCAATCGCCCATGCATTTTTAACAAAAGGGTTTAACGGCGGCATTGGCGATATTGTGGAGGTGAAAAAAATAACCGAAATTATACTATTTATATTTCTTGCCCCCCTTATCGGAATGGTTATTTCAATTTATATTACTGTTGTAACCATCATGCGCAATACCTGGGCCAAGGTGGGAATAATCATATTGTCAGGCATTGCCTCCTGGTTTCTTTTTGCCCATTTTGAAAAAAACAAATTAGAAGAAAACCTTTCCAAATACTATAAGCTGGATATCCTTAAAAAAGAAACGGCTGCCAATCCATCTAAAACCGCAGGCTATACTTCCGCGGTTGCTTTTGTTGATGCGGCAAAACCCATGATGGCTGATTACAAGTCATTGGGTGCAGCCAAACTTGCTGAAAAAATTAAAAAGGAAGTAGATAGTAATGTTGATGTCCTGGCATTGTCGAAAGCATTGAGAAAAGCGGATAATTCAATTATTATTTACGGCATTTTAGTATTGATATTTATTTTTATCTGCGCCTATATCTATTCAGAAAAAATAAAATCCCCCAATGCGTACCGTACCGCCAATATGTTTAAAAAGTTGCAATTATTTTCGTCCGGGGCATTTAGTATTGGACATGGAGGCAATGATGCCCAAAAAGTAATGGGAATTATAGGGGCTGCTTTTGTAGCGTATAACACTACAAAATACCCGGATGTGGGATCTGCATTAAAAGACCTTACCTGGGTACCACTTGCCTGTTACACCGCCATCGGTTTGGGTACAATGAGTGGCGGATGGAAGATAGTAAAAACCATGGGGACCAAAATAACCAAGGTAACCCCTTTGGAAGGGGTAGCCGCGGAAACATCCGGTGCGCTTACTTTATTCATGACGGAACAAATGGGTATCCCGGTAAGTACTACACACACCATTGCCGGCGCTATCGTGGGGGTGGGCGCCACTAAAAGGTTAAGTGCGGTACGATGGGGAATTACGGTTAATTTGTTGTGGGCATGGATACTTACCATTCCCGTAAGCGCTTTACTCGCAGGCTTGGTTTATTTCATTATATCTTTTTTTATAAAATAAAATTTTTACACTTTATTTTTTTTAATCACTCACCAGCAATGAGTGATTTTTTATTCAGGTAAAAAACATGTTGTAAATTCGTAAAATCTATTTTGAATGAAAGCAAACAATGCAATTGAATAAAGTTGGTGGCCAGGAAAATAAAAATTGAATTGCCTATCAACAATATTTTGGCTGATAAAGCCCTGATGGTAATCATGAGGAAATTAATAAAGAATGAATTATTGAAAATTTTGCAGGGATACTTAATTGAAAAAAACAATCTACCTGCTATTAAAAAAGCAATGGAAATAAGCATGAGTAAAGCATTACCAACTTAGCTCTGTGAAGATGATGCTAATTGAAAAATTTATTAACCTAAAAATTTAATTTATAAAACCGTGAATAAAATATTAGTAACCGGTGGCTGCGGCTATATTGGCGTACACACCATTGTTGATCTTGTACAAAACG
>JAVHOI010000256.1:8414-11408 GCA_036169975.1 Ferruginibacter sp.
ACCGGTGGCTGCGGCTATATTGGCGTACACACCATTGTTGATCTTGTACAAAACGGATATGAAGTAATTTCCATAGATAATAACTCCAGGAGCAACGCTTCCATATTGGCAGGAGCGGAACAAATAATTGGCAAAAAAATAAAAAACTATGTAACAGACCTTTGCAACCTGAAAGATACGGAAGCTATTTTCGAAGAGAATAAAGATATTAATGGCATCATCCATTTTGCCGCATACAAAGCAGTAGGTGAATCTGTTGAAAAACCATTGCTGTACTTTGAAAATAATCTTACATCCCTGATTAATATTTTAAAATGTGCTTCTAAATTTAATGTGCCCAATTTTGTTTTTTCGTCTTCCTGCACGGTTTATGGTAACCCCGATGTAATTCCGGTAACTGAGGAAACGCCACAAAAGCCTGCTGAATCACCTTATGGCGCTACCAAACAAATGGGAGAGGTAATTGTACGGGACACGGTAAAAAGCAATCCCATTCAAGCTATACTCTTAAGATATTTTAACCCGGTTGGCGCACATCCTTCTACATTAATCGGCGAAATCCCTTTGGGCAGGCCTGCCAACCTGGTACCAGCCATTACACAAACCGCAATCGGCAAATTACCCACCATGCAGGTTTGGGGTACAGATTACCCTACAAGAGATGGCAGTTGTGTCAGGGATTATATTCATGTAAGCGATATTGCACATGCCCATACGCTTGCGCTGAATTCCCTGTTTAATAATCGAAACAAAATAAACCCCGAAATTTTTAATCTTGGTACCGGTGATGGTTACACGGTTTTGGAAGTGATCAATGCTTTTGAAAAGACAAGTGGTGTAAAACTGAATTATGTACTTGGGCCACGCCGGGCCGGGGATGTAGTTGCCATTTATGCCAACAACAATAAAGCGAAAAATGAACTGGGCTGGATACCATCTTATAATTTGGATGATATGATGGCTTCCGCCTGGAAGTGGGAACTGAAACTGAAAAATGAATCATTACAAAAGATTTGATAAAATAAAATAAGGCTGAGTGCACGGATATGTTGAAAAAACAACGGGGGAGACAGCAGGAAAAAATACTTAATATTAAACACTTCTTAAACCATTAACTATTATATCAATCTTATTATTGGCTATTTCACTTTTATACCTGTTTAACAATTATGGCCCAACAATTTTTAGAAGATAAAGAACTATTGATTCAATTTAAAAACCCCGTTACAAAAGAGCGGGGCTTTACCGCCATTATTAAAAAATACCAGGAAAAATTGTACTGGCATATACGGCGGATGGTAATAGAACATGAAGACGCAAACGATGTGTTGCAAAATATGTTCATTAAGGTTTGGAACGGCCTCGAAAATTTCAGGGAAGACAGCCAGCTTTATACCTGGATGTACCGAATAGCCACCAACGAAAGCCTCACATTTCTTGAACAACAAAAAAAAAGAAAATCCGTATCAATTGATAATGTGGAAAATGGATTAAGCAACCGCATTAAAGCAGATAAGAACTTTGATGGTAATAAAGCAGAATGGAAATTGCAATTAGCAATGCAGCAATTACCCGATAAACAAAGGGCTGTATTTAATTTAAGATATTACGATGAAATGCCTTATGCCGAAATGAGCCGCATATTGGATACCAGTGAGGGAGCACTAAAAGCCAGCTATCATCATGCGGTAAAAAAAATAGAAGACTACATTTTAAATCATTAAACTATCATGCCGATTTAAGGTCTGATTAACCGGATGGAAACAACAACTGACATATTAAATGAATTGACATCAATAAGCCCACTAATTGCAGGAATGAATAAAGTAAACGTTTTTACTGTTCCGCAGGGATATTTTGAAAGCATCGGCAATACCGTGCTGGCGTGCTTAATGGAAGGACATGAAACGGTTTATCCAAAAAAGATTACGCAATATCCTGATATTCCCAAGGGGTATTTCGATCATTTAGCTGATTCCATTTTAGATAAAATAAAAGCAACTGAAACAGCCGCGGATGAGATCAGGAATTTATCACCATTACTGTATGGTATTCAAAACAATGAAATATTTGAAGTGCCGGATGGGTACTTTGCTCATATTTCTGATAATATTTTAAACAAGGTTAAACCACAATCTAACAAAGTAATAAGCATGCGCAGGCAAAACGTATTCATAAAATACGCGGTTGCCGCAATGATGGCCGGGGTAATAGCATTAGGGCTTTATAAGTATATTGACAAACCCCGTTCCGGGTCAGGCAATAGTAGTACTGTGGCCACATTAGATTCAACTATTGAAAAGGGAAGAAACATGAATGATCAGCAGTTTAATGAAGCGTTGGGAAATCTTACCGAAACCGATATTGCCAAATACCTGGAAAAAAATGGAGATATTACGGATGTGGCAGTTTTAAAAAATAATCTTGATGAAAGCAATTTGCCCAGCCAGGAAGATTATTTGCTGGATGAAACAACGCTGGAGAAATATCTGAATAAAATTGAAAAAACTACACTTAATAATTAGGAGGGAACAGGTATGAAAAAATTATACTTTTTAATTTTATTTGCCGGCCAGGCAGGTTTTGCATTGGCTCAGGAGGTTTTGCCACAAGAAAAAAAACAACAGAATATTGAAGCGCTTAAAGTGGCATTTATCAGCAGGGAACTTGAACTTACCCCCGATGAAGCCCAGAAATTCTGGCCATTGTATAATCAGTATTCCAAGGAATTAAAAGCAACTATTAAAAACGATGAAGATGTGCTGGACCGTGATGAGAAAGTGCTGAACCTTCGAAAAGGATACAGGGATCAATTTACAAAAATATTGGGGCAGCAAAGAATGAACAGGATTTTTAATGCAGAGGGAAAATTTCGCCAGCTATTAATTAAATCAATGCGGAATCAAAATCTGCGAAACAAAGCCAACAGGCCGATGCTTAGAAGGGGCTTGTGAAAGAATGAGGAGGTGAAAAAATAATTAAACGTTTTATGAT
>JAVHOI010000257.1:0-3420 GCA_036169975.1 Ferruginibacter sp.
AAAACACAAAGCAGAACCGGGATTTACAAAATAAAGTCTCCATTTTGAATTAACTGAAAAATGAAACCAGGCAATAAATTAATAATAAAAAGTTTAGATAAGGGATGGTGTGACAACGGTACTATCCTGCTTCATGGCTGCTTTCATTTATTGTCGGATTGTATAGAAAATGAGCATCTCCTATCTCAAAAATTATTTGATTGGATACAATCGGGAAAAGCGATACAAGAAAAATAAGAAATAAAAATTTTATATAAATGGTGGAAGAAAAGGATAAAAAGAGAGGAGGCGTCTCATATCATATCAGACAAGCAATACGAAGAGGATAATAATATGCTGATAAGATTGATTAAAATCAGCAATCGTTTATGGGCTTAGTTATTAATTTAATCAAATTCCCCTTTTAGGGGATAGGGGTATGAAACTCAAAATAGACAACGAAGCCATTGCGCAGGAATTTTTTGAAGGTACTATCCTGCTTGGAATTGTAGCGCCTGTAAAGGATTACCGGTTTAGCTGGCAGTTAAATCAAATACTCGGTTTTGATTTCAGGATTAATAATGATTATGAAATACAATTAACCAAAAAGAACCGACTTTATTTTTTTTCTATTTATGAATATGCCGTGCCCTCCACGTCGGTAACACATTATTTGTACAATAACCAGTTTGACGGTGAATACCTGCTGCCGGAATTTAAGCACCTCGATTTTGTATGGCTGATAAAAGGCGAATATGTTTCAACGGAAGAATTGAAAGCGTTGATGAAATCCATTAAATCCTTGCCTGGCGTGCAGTTTGTAAATGAAATGACGAATGAAAAAATAAGGAATAAACAGCACCTTATCTTTTAGGTTTGATAAATGGTTTATTGATAATTTACAATGTTTTCTGTTTAAGAACCAGGAGTAATTTCAATACTATTCAATAGCCAGGTATATTTTCAATTATTCATTAAATCATTATCAATTAATCTTTATGTGGGAAGAAAAAAACAATACACTGTATAAAAAATTTGAGTTCAAAAATTTTTCAGAAGCCTTTGGCTTTATGACAAGAGTAGCGCTGGCAGCAGAAAAAATGGACCACCATCCATTGTGGACTAATGTATATAACAAGGTGGAAATTTGGCTGAATACGCACGATGCCGGAGATATTATTACGGATAAGGACAGAAAACTTTCCGCCAAAATTGATGCGTTGGTTTAATTCGTATTACGCCTCTCTGACTAAAATTATCGCTGAAACTAATTTCAGTGCCTTTGTACCGGGGAGATATTATGCATCTGTTTTAAATTCAATTTCATCATCCGGCCCATCCAGGCACACCGCTTATTTTTCTGCTTTTATATTTACCAGTTTCTTCTGTTGCGCTATTAAATAGCCAACCGGCACGGTAAATTTATCCAACCCGTTTTGCCGTAAAATATTTTTTACCTGTTCAATCGCGGAAGCATTTACCGCTATCAACAATCCACCGCTTGTTTGCGGATCAGCCAGTATTGATTTTTGATACCCGGAAATAGCGCCTATTTTTTCGCCATAACTATCCCAGTTTCTGCCGGTGCCGCCAGGCATTGATTTTTGATCCAGATAAATTTTAAGACTATCAATTATTACAGGCACATTTTTAAAATCAACAACGGCGCTTAATCCACTTCCCTCCGCCATTTCAACCAGGTGACCCAATAAACCAAAGCCGGTAACATCCGTCATGGCGCTTACTCCTTTTACTTTTCCCAACGCTTCGCCAATTTTATTTAATTGCATCATTTGCTTTGCGGCCACGCCTTTATGTTTATCCAATAAAATTCCTTTTTTTTCCGCCGTGGTTAAAATACCTACACCCAATGCTTTGGTTAAAAACAATAGATCCCCTGCTTTGGCCAGGTTATTTTGTTTTATATTTTCAATGGGCGCCAGTCCATTTACCGCTAATCCAAATAGGGGCTCCGGCGAATCAATGCTGTGGCCACCCGCAAGGGGTATGCCTGCTTCTTTACAAATACTCCTGCTTCCTTCAATTACCTTTTGTGCTATGGCCGGGGATAAAATATTTATCGGCCACCCTAAAATGGCGATTGCCAGGATGGGTCTGCCACCCATTGCATAAACATCACTGATCGCATTGGCTGAAGCGATCCTTCCAAATTCATACGGGTCATCCACGATAGGCATAAAAAAATCTGTGGTGGATATCAATGCCGTTCCGTTTCCGAGATCATATACCGCCGCATCATCTTTACTATTATTGCCAACAATAAGTTTGTCATTGTCGGGCGCAGCAATATTGCTGGATAAAATTTCGTCAAGGATTTTAGGCGCTATTTTACAACCACATCCGGCGCCGTGAGAATATTGGGTTAGTTTTATTTTTTCCTGATCGGTGATCTTCATACTGTTATTTTTCTTTTGGTTTTCGTCTTAATAAAATAGCCGCATTCGTTTTTAAATCAGCGCTAAACCTTACTTCATACCTTTTCTCACCATCCATGATTATCATCAGCCCCGTATTGGGTGGTATGCTTCCCAGGTTTTCAGCATACATTACCAACGATAAAGAATCCGTCACTCCTTTGGCCATATAAATTGTTTTGCTGTTGGCCTTTGTTGAAAGTCCCTGCCTGGCGAAAATAATCTGCCCGTTCATTAAAACACTTACGGTATCTCCATCCACTTCTCCATTATCATATAGTGTTAGCACCAGGCTGTCCGATTCAAAAAATACCGATTGTTCTTTGTCCATTTTCCTTTCAAGAACATCTGCGGCTGCCGCAATTATTGGAGTGGCTACTGTAAAGGGGATTTCTTTTTTTTGTTCTGGAGGAGTAATTACAACTGAAGTTGTTTTGCTTTCTGTTTTAACGGTTTCTTTTACCGCAGCAATTGGCATTTTATTATTTACAACCGGGGCAACAATTGCTTTGGGCCTATCATTTGTAACTTCTTGCATAACTATTGCAACAGAAGATTTATTTTCCCTTTTTGGCTGTTCCTTTGTAGTTGCTAATGGCTCCGGTTTCTTTATTACCGGCAACGGGATAATTGTTTTGGGATTGATAACAACCGGCTGATTATTTACTTTCCGCATATCATTGGCGGCGACAATAACTTCCTTCTTTTTTTCCTTTTCCAGAGCCGCAATTGTTTTGGGTTTGTCAACAGGTTTCTTAACCAGTCCGGCGGCTGGTTTAGGTTTTATTGAAATTGAATCTTTTACTATTAAGGCCTTCGTTTTTTTCCCTGCCCCCGTAGAAGTAATTTCTTTAAGTTTATTAATAACAACGTCTTTTACAATTTGTGCTGATGGTTTATTTTCCTTTTTTATCGGCTCATTCATTGCAATCGCTGCTATTATTTTTTTCCCGGGCTCAGGAGCGGAATTTTCTTCAGGCTTATCAGCATCCGCAAATCGGGAAGG
>JAVHOI010000257.1:3520-11357 GCA_036169975.1 Ferruginibacter sp.
CGGGCTCAGGAGCGGAATTTTCTTCAGGCTTATCAGCATCCGCAAATCGGGAAGGCACCGCTTCGGATAATTTAATTTCCTTTGTTTGAATTTCTTTTACTGCAATATCAGGGGCCCGTTTATTTGCTGCCTTTACAAAAGAAAGGTCCTGATCCAGTTTCAACTCTACCAGTTTTTCAAACAGGGCCAATGGCCTGAAATCAAGCGCCCGCTTCAATTGCAGGCTACCTGTAAGCGGACTATATTCCCTTGTCCTGTTGGTACCCCATTTACCAGTCAGTTGCATCGCTGTATCATTCACCAAAAGATTAACGACACTTTGTTGCCTTACCTTTCTGGGTGGCGGCGCACTGTAGGTGTTTGAGATCAATTCCACATCCTCAATAATTAACTGGTCATCTTTTATTTTTATTTTTATTCTTTTTACCCCCAACTCTTTTTTACCATCAATGTCAAACAAGGTATAAGAATACCCGCTTAGTTTTCCTTTTTCTTCGCTGATAGCGATTTCATAAGGCAGGTTTTTTTGGGTGGTATCATTGTATAATGACCCCTTCCATAAACCAGTGATATCCCTGTTGGCTAGCGGGACTTGCTGCGCAAAAAGATGAACGGGCGATAAAAATAAAATGAATATTATTTTTTTGATTGGCATCTGTGAAGGCCTGTATTTTTGTTTTATCCTCAACATTAATTCCTCTCTATGGGAAAGGAAAAGAAAATTTTTCAGTGATGCTTCAAACAATTGCCTTTTCATTGATCAGTGTATTGGTGATAGTTTTTACATCAATGCTCACGAAGGATATTTTATTTAACAATGCCGTAAGCCCTTCCCTGTTTAACAGCGCCTTTCCATAACATTTATCGTAGTACTTCAATAAAATCCGGAAGCATTCTTTGTGATTATTTTCCAATAAATGATTGATCGCCGTTTTTGTTTCCAGGCCCCCTAATCTTTTTTGGATCCTTATGATGGCGTTCACCAGGTTTTCCTTTTCGAATTTTCCATATACTTCCGTAAGATAAACCAGGCGCTCTTCAAAAGGGATATCCATAAAAGTAACCGGGCTTTTTCGCATGGTCGTCCATATATCATTCGGAAGGTTTATCAGTCCGATGCGCTGGCTTTCATCTTCCAGATAAATGACCCCTGAACCATTTAAAGAGGAATTTACTTCTTCCGAAACGAACAACTTATGGTTCACTTCCGACAGTTGACAGGCAAGCAGGTTCTCAAACATTTCCTGCGATGGCTGTGGTTTTTCCCCCAACTCTCCAAAAGCAGATCCTTTATGATTGGCCAATCCTTCCAAATCTATAACAGCTTTTCCCTGGCGTTTTAATTCATGAATAATTAAGGTTTTTCCTGAGCCGGTATATCCTCCTAAGATTGTAAAATTGTATTTTTTTTTAAATTGCGATATCGCCCATTGCCTGTACATTTTATAGCCTCCTGCCAGGGTACAAACTTTAAATCCATATAGGTCTAAAAGCCAGGCCATCCCTGCACTTCGCATGCCGCCACGCCAGCAATGAACCAGTACGCAGTTTGGATTTTCAGAAGTTTTACTTTCTGTAATTTCCTTCAGGTTATTCAATAAACTTTCTGTTTCTTCCACCATTCCCCTCATTTTTACGCCAAAATAATCAAGTCCGGTTTTGATCGCGGTTTTCCTGCCTTCCTGTTTGTAAGCGGTACCTACTACTTTTCTTTCTTCATCCGTAAATAAAGGCAGGCTGTATGCGCCGGGAATGTGGGCATGCGCATATTCTCCCGGGCTACGTACATCCAGTACAGGATGCAGTTGCGCCAGTTCTAAAAATTGTTCTATAGAAATTTTTTGTACAGCCATTTATTCTTCCTCTTATTTTATTGATCGTTGATTGGTACAAAACACTAAGATACAAAAAGAAAAAAGCTGCCGAAAAAATCCAGCAGCTCTGCATATTATTCTAACAATTATAAAATTATCAAATTGTATTATCCATTCATTGAAGTCAGGAATTCCGCGTTATCTTTTGTGCCCTTCATATTCTTCAATAAAGTATTCAATGCTTCTTCAGGGTTCATATCGGCCATGTGCTTACGCAACACCCACATGCGCTGGAAAGTTTCTTTATCCAGTAATAAATCATCCCTTCGTGTAGAAGAAGCTACAATGTCAATAGCGGGATAAATACGGCGGTTCGATAATCTTCTGTCCAACTGCAGTTCCATGTTACCGGTACCTTTAAATTCTTCAAAAATTACTTCATCCATTTTACTGCCGGTATCTACCAGCGCCGTGGCGATGATGGTTAATGACCCGCCAAATTCTATCTTGCGGGCGGCGCCAAAAAACTGTTTTGGTTTTTGCATGGCATTCGCTTCCACACCACCGCTCAATACTTTACCACTTGATGGAGCCACCGTATTATGTGCCCTTGCCAAACGGGTTATGCTATCCAATAATATTACCACATCATGGCCGCATTCTACCAAACGCTTCGCTTTTTGCAGGGCGATGGTGGATACTTTTACATGCTTTTCAGCAGGCTCATCAAATGTAGAGGCAATTACTTCAGCTTTTACACTACGCTCCATATCGGTCACTTCTTCCGGCCTTTCATCTACCAGCACAATCATCAGGTAACACTCCGGATGATTTTCGGCAATCGCATTCGCAAGCTCTTTCAGCAACATGGTTTTACCCGTTTTTGGCTGGGCGACAATCAATCCACGCTGGCCTTTTCCAATTGGCGTAAACAGGTCCATTATCCTTGTGCTGTAATTATTGGACGCTGTAGTAAGGTTCAATTTTTCGAACGGAAACAATGGCGTAAGATAATCAAACGGAACCCTGTCCCTTACTTCTTCCGGGCTTTTGCCATTGATGGTTTCCACCTTTAACAAGGCAAAATATTTTTCGCCTTCCTTCGGCGGGCGAACAGATCCATAAACCGTATCGCCTGTTTTTAATCCAAATAATTTTATTTGTGAAGGGGAAACATAAATGTCATCCGGGGAAGATAAATAATTGTAGTCGCTGCTTCTTAAAAAACCATATCCGTCAGGCATCATTTCCAATACGCCTTCGCCTAAAATAATACCATCAAATTCTATATTGAATGCCTGATTGTCCCGCCGTTGCTGGTATTGCTTGCTGGGGTATGGATTTTGTTGGTTGCTTTCGTTTTGCTGCAACTCCGGCTGTTGCTGTTGTATGTCTTCTTCCTGCAATAATGAAGCAATTGCGGCAGGTACCGTACTCTGCTCATTTGTTATGGGTTGCAATTCTTCTTCGTCATCCTCTTCTTCAGGTTCCACCTTCTTGATGACCACCCTTTTTCTGTCGGTTAAATGGTCGGTTTTCCTGGCTGTTTTATGTTCAGGCTTTGGTTCTGCTTTGGGCTTTTCCGGGGTTGCCACCGCTTCTTCCGTAATAGCAGCCGATGTAACTTTTAGCGTACGTTTACGCTTTGGCTTTTCTTCTTCCGGGTTTTTGGTTTCTGCATTCATAATGGATTGGTTGTCCAGGATCTTATAAATAAGATCCTGTTTATCGGTTTTTTTAAAATTGGGAATAGCAAGTTGTTCTGCAATATCCTGCAACTCAGGAACGAGCATATCGTTCAGTTGTAAAATGTCGTACATAAAAAAGTGAAAATGATTTTTTTCAAAAAATCTAGTCTTAAAATCTGAAAATGTAATTGAGAATTTAGATTAACGGAATGGGACTGTCTGATGCAGTGAATGATTGGAAAGACCTTATCAGCAATATTCCATTGCAATATTACATTGTTTTTCTTTAAAAATATAATTTTTTTGTTTTTGGGCTTTTGTTCCCGCTTCAATTCCGGCACCTGCCAATCTTGTATTTCTATCGGGGCTTCGTTCAATAAATTACTATTATTGCGCTTTTTACATTGCGTATTGATAGCCTTTTTTCTGATAGCTTAGCCATATTAAAAAGTTTTTGCTTCCACCCTAAAATCCTGAATGAATCATTTCATCTGCTTGCTATTTATAAATGCTGGTTATCTTTGCAATCCTAAAAATCAGGAATATGTTTAACAAAAGAGTGAGGATAAAAGAATTGTTGGCCAATGACGCCGCCCACTACGAGGCAACCGTTATGGGATGGGTACGTACCTTTCGCAACAACCAGTTTATAGCCCTGAATGATGGCAGCACCAATAATAATTTACAGGTGGTAGCAAGCCTCGGGGAGTTTGATGAGCAAACCCTGAAACGTATTACTACAGGCGCTTGTATTAAAGCGGTTGGTGAAGTGGTACCTTCTTTGGGCAAGGGGCAGAAAGTAGAATTGAAGGCGGCTTCCATTGAAATATTGGGTGACAGTGATGTGGAAAAATTTCCGTTGCAACCTAAAAAACACAGCCTCGAATTTTTAAGGGAGATTGCCCACCTGCGTTTTAGAACCAATACATTCGGCGCTGTTTTCAGGGTACGCCATTCGCTGGCTTACGGGGTTCATAAATTTTTTAATGATAAGGGATTCGTGTATTTGCATACACCCATCATTACCGCAAGCGATGCGGAAGGCGCGGGAGAAATGTTTAAAGTAACCTGCCTGCCGCTGGATGGCACGGCTTCCAAAAATGAGGACGGATCCGTAAATTATAAGGAAGATTTTTTTGGCCGGAGTACCAACTTAACGGTGAGTGGCCAATTGGAAGGTGAGCTGGCCGCAATGGCTTTCAGTGATATTTATACCTTCGGGCCCACCTTTCGTGCGGAAAACAGCAACACTACCCGGCACCTTGCTGAGTTTTGGATGATTGAACCGGAAGTGGCTTTTAATGACCTTGAAGACAACATGGACCTTGCGGAAGAATTTATCAAATACATAATAAAATATGCGATAGAAAATAACAGGGAGGATATTGAATTCTTAGCTCAGCGGCTGGATGAAGAAGAAAAACAAAAGCCACAACCTGAAAGAAGCGGAATGGGCCTGATGGAAAAACTGGACTTTGTGGTAAACAATAATTTTGAGCGTTTAACCTACACCGAAGCCATTGATATTTTAATGCAAAGCAACCACAATAAGAAAAAGAAATTTCAATATTTGATTGAAGGATGGGGGGCTGATCTGCAAAGCGAACATGAACGTTACCTGGTGGAAAAGCATTTTAAAAAACCGGTGATATTAACCGATTATCCAAAAGACATCAAGTCGTTTTACATGCGCATGAATGATGATGGCAAGACGGTAGCGGCAATGGATATTTTAGCGCCTGGCATTGGAGAAATCGTGGGTGGTTCCCAAAGGGAAGAAAGGCTTGACAAACTGATACAACGGATGCAGGAATTGAATATCCCGGCTAAGGAAATGGATTTTTATTTAGATACACGCCGCTTTGGTTCCTGCCCGCATGCGGGCTTTGGGCTTGGGTTTGAGCGATTGGTACAGTTTGTAACAGGTATGGGCAATATCAGGGATGTAATACCTTTTCCAAGGTATCCCAAGAGTGCGGAGTTTTAGCCGCCACCCTTTCCGGATTTAATTTTTTTATCTTTGGCGACTGACTCTTTTATTCATGGATACATAAAATGGGTATGTGTGTATGATATACCAGTTCTTTAGTATGGCTGCGCCTGAAAAGGCCTTCAAGCAACTTATGTTTTTTGGGGATTACCACCAACCAGTCAAGCTTCGCCCTGTTGATAAACCAGTTAATGCCATCTGTTATTTCACCCGCTTCAATGGAATGAAACTCCGCTTTGGTATCCCGCAACAACTCATTAATTAAAAAACTTTCGTTAACTTTTTCCGCATCCGTTTCACTATTGGCATGATCTACATTCAACACATGCAACTCCGCATGAAAATCATTTACGATTTTTTGGAGCAATGCCACCGGGGTTGTTTTTTCCACCTGCCGGTAATCGCAGGCAAAGCCAAGTTTTCTAACCGGTATAAATTCCGCCTTTGGCGGAACTATTAGTATCGGGTACGTTAATTCATATATTGTTTTTATGGTATTGCTGCCCACTATCAAACGGGTCAGCGAATTTTTGCCCGAAAGCCCCATTACCACCATATCGGGCTTCAGCTCGTTACAAAAATTATTTAATCCCAATTGAAGCACATTCATTTCGGCCCTGGTGTTGATGGTGATGGTGCGCTTCAGTTTGCTTTGCGTATTTTCTTTCAGCATGTCCAGTTCATGTTCCGCCGCTTTCTGCATTTCGGCAATATCCACTACCGGGTAAGCGAATTCACTAAGCGCTATTGGAATTTGATAAGCATGATACAGCCAGATTTCAGCTCCGTAAAAGTCAGCAAGGTTGCCGGCAAATTCAGCCGCATTGGTTGCTGTCGTAGAAAAATCCACGGGAACGATAATGGTCTTCATGATTAATTTATTTTGACATTAATTATAATTTGAAAAGAGTTTTATTTGTAGAGATCCTGCCAGTAAAGTTAATGATTTTGGTATTGTGATTGGAAATGTTCCCCTTTAAATCCGGCTCCGGTTATTTGTATTAAATTCCATTCTGAAAAATAAAATAATGCCTTATCCTTTCTTCAAAGTTTTATTAACCGGTTAACCGCGGTTTCAAGGGTAGTTTCTTTTTTTACAAAACAAAACCGCAATACTTTATCCTCCTTGCCCTTGGAATAAAACGCTGAAGCGGGAATAGTAGCTACCCCATATTCTTTGGTAAGCCTGATGGCAAAATCTTTTTCCCGCTCTTCGGTAATGCCCGCATAACTATAACACTGAAAGTAACTTCCATAAGATGGCAATGCTTTAAATTTTGTTTGCCGCATCAGTTGCTGAAAGTAATCTCTTTTTTGTTGTAACTGTGCGCCTATTTGCAGATAGGGTTCTTTTAGTTGTATAAAATCCGCAAGGGCAAACTGTACCGGGCTATTGCAGGAAAAGCAATTGAACTGATGTACTTTTCTAAACTCTTTCATTATTTCGGCAGGGGCAATGCAATACCCCAATTTCCACCCGGTACAATGATAGGTTTTACCAAAAGAAAAACATACGAAACTTCTTTCCAGCAGATCAGGATAGCGCAACATGCTTTCATGTTTTTTATTATCAAATATCAAATGTTCATACACTTCATCGCTCAGTATAAATATGCCGGTATCTTTTACTATGCCCCGCAATTGTTCAATATCATCTTTGTGCAACACACTGCCCGTAGGGTTATGCGGCGTATTGAGCATGATCATTTTTGTTTTGGGGGATATTTTTTGTTTCACCAGGTTCCAGTCAATCCGGTAACTATCGGAGGCATTGCCGGGATACAGGAGTGGGATTAAAACAGGAACCGCACCGTTTATTTCTATATTGGGGATATAGCTGTCATAAGCCGGTTCAAAAACAATTACCTCATCGCCGGGCTGCAGCACGGTTGTAAGCGCCGTATAAATAGCGTAGGTTCCTCCCGGTGTAATGGTTATATCCGTTTCCGCATTTACTTTGGCGGCGTACAGGCCTTCTATCTTTTCGGCTATTCTTTCCCGCAATAAAGCAAGGCCATTCATGTGTACATATTGGTTATGGCCTTTTAGCATGGCGGTGTTTACCAGAGCAATCAGTTCTTCGCTCATCATAAAATCGGGGAAACCCTGACCCAGGTTAATAGCCTTGTGTTCCGTCGCCAGTGCGCTCATCAGCGTAAAAATAGTTGTGCCAGTTTTGGGAAGCTTGCTATGTATGGTTGGTTTCAAAATAGATAAGTTATGTTGTTGTTATTTGCCTAAATGATGAAAAGAAGGTGAGTGATATTTGTAAAATAAAATATAAATAAGTCACCGGGGAAAGTTGCCATTTGCTTAATGGCTACGGCTTGAAATATCCTGATAAG
>JAVHOI010000258.1:0-11351 GCA_036169975.1 Ferruginibacter sp.
TTTTTCGGTAATGTTTTTTTTAATCATGATGTGGTTCGCATTTTTTTTATGGCGAAGATTAAACAATAATTTTGTTGCAATAAAAAAAGTTAAAGCCTTGTTTTTTTAATTATTATCAAACACAAAAAAATAGGCGTCTCAAAAAATGTTTTATCTGCTTTCCTGCGATAGTGTTTCTTCAGCCCCTGATTGCGCAGCAATTAAAAACTGTCATCATACAAATGAATAAAGTACAGCCTGGTTTTATGCTGAATGAAAATGGGGCTTTCCAGTATTCGGTTACTTATGCCCATCAACCCCGAAGCCTATACGATAGAAAAATTCATCGTCAATAAAAAAAAGTTTATTGCAGCCGCTTGCAAAGGGTGGTGGCGCTGCTGTTAGCATAAAGCCTGCAACCGCGGAAGAGTTGAAAACATTGAAGAAATATAAAGTGGCGAAATGATTTTATTACTTTGATTTGGCCGCATTAAAAGCCCTGCCTCATATATTTCGATTTTTATACATTACTTGCATTGGTAAGCAAACGGAACTTTTGGCGCCAAGTGTTTATTTCCAAACAATCACCAGCATACCCGCAAACACGAGCCCGGCGCCAATCAATAACCTTGGTGTAAGTGGTTCTTTCAAAAACAAAAAAGAAAGAAGGATGGTAAATACAATACTGCCTTTATCTATCGCTGTTACTTCAGAGGCTTTGCCTAACTGTAAAGCCTTGTAATAAAACAACCAGGAAATGCCGGTTGCAAAAGCGGACAATGTGAGGAACACCCAGTTGGTTTTACTCATGTTATTTATTCCGCCGGCGTTGCCTTTAAAAAACACAATGGCCCAGGTAATAAATAAAATAATGGCGGTGCGTATAGCGGTAGCCAAATCGGAGTTTACTTCTTTCAGGCCCGCTTTGGCGAAGATGGTGGTGAGTGCGGCAAAGAAGGCGGAAACCAATGCGTAAATTAACCAGTTGGGCATATCGGATATTTTTATTTTATTACATTAAATGTTACCAGCATTGTGGTGCCAAACAGGCAAATTAAGCCGGTTAAAAATACTATTTCAGAAATGGTTTCATAATATGGCCCAAACCTTCCATTGCTTTTAATGGATAAAAAGGACAGGATACAGCTTATCATAAAAAGGATCATTGCGCCGGTTGTAAATTCATCCACAAGCGTTTTCCCCTGCATTTTCAACAGTTTAATGGAGGTAAGCACTATAAAGCAAATACCCAATAAATTGGAAGCCGTATTGAGTATATGCGGGGAAGTGTTTTTATTGTTTTCCATTTGTAATAAGATCAGGATTATTAAATTATTTTTAAATGCTCTATATATAAAAAATACAAGTATGGTTATTCATCCTTTTTATTAAAAAGAATGAATAACAAATTTACATTTTACGGTGAAGTACCCTGAAAAAAAAATTATACCATGCTTTCATCCGGCTTATAATTTTTATACAATAACCTCAAAAGAGTGGGCAATACAATCAGCAGTAAAGGCATTGCAATAATAAAACCACCAATCACCGCAATGGCCAGGGGCTGGTGCAACTGCGCCCCGGTGCCGATGCCCAAAGCCAATGGGGTCAAGGCTATGATGGCGCCCAATGCCGTCATCAGCTTTGGCCGCAGCCTTGTGGAGATGGCATAAATAATGGATTCATCCACCGGCTTTTCGGCCAGTGAATCTTTGAACTGTAGAAAAGTAAATATCGCATTCTCACCTATGATGCCTACTATCATAATCAGGCCGGTATAGCTGCCTACATTAAGCGCTGTGTTTGTTAGGTACAATGCCAGGTAGCTGCCCGAAATGCCCAAAACGGCAATTAGTAAAATGGCAAACGCAACTTTAAAATCCTTGAAAAGAAAAAGTATTACGCCAAATACCAATAAGCTCGATGTAATTAATATCATCAGCAATTCCCTGAATGATTGTTGCTGCTCCGCATAAGCACCGCCATATTCAATGTGATAACCCTGCGGTAATGTAACGGTGGATTTGATCGTTTTCTGAATGTCTTTTATCACACTGCCGAGGTCCCTGTTATCCAGCCTTGCGGTGATAACGCCCATTGATTGCAGGTTCTGCCGTTCTATTTCGGCATCACCCGCATTTATTTTTACCGTCGCCAGTTCCGTTATGGGTTTTAATTTTCCATTGGGTAAAAAGATTTGGAGTTTGCTGATATCCGCTACACTTATTTTCCGGCTGCCGGGATACACGATACGGATTTTGTTGATTTGTTCTTTTTCAAAAATGTTCCCGGTTACATTTCCTTCAAGGGATGTTTGTAACTGATATTGTAAATTGGCCGCTGTAACGCCAAACTGGGCAAGCTTTGTATATTCCGGTTCAATACTTATGGAAGGCCCTGCAATTACGATACCATCAAATACATCGGCGGTGCCCTTTACCTTGCTTACCACACCGCTTATTTGTTTTGACAGTTGATGCAATTTATCCTTATCATCGCCAAATATTTTTACTTCCACGGGTTGCACGGAACTCATCAGGTCGCCGAGCATATCGCCGATCACCTGCCCGAAATCTATACGCAGCGCAGGTTGTGTGGATCCTATTTTTTTTCTGATATCATTTATTACTTCCTCCGTAGTCCGGTTTCTTTTTGTTTTTAGCTGAATGAGATAATCACCCCTGTTGGGTTCGGTAATAAAGAAACCCATTTGCGTACCTGTTCTTCTGCTATAGGCTTCCACTTCCGGTACGGCGGAAATTATTTTTTCCGACTCCCTAAGCATCCGGTCGGTTTCCTCCAGTGAAGTACCGGGGGGCGAAGCGTAATCCAGCACGATACTTCCTTCATCCATCTCGGGTAAAAAACCAGTCTTTAATTTTGGAATGATAAACCATATCAGGAACCCCAATACCGCGATAATAATAAAACTGATCCATGGCCTTAGTATGAAAAATGAAACCCATCCCTGCCTTTTTACAATCGTTTCTTTTTTCTTTGCCGCACTAGTATCCGGTGCATCTTTTTTCTTTTTGCTTAATAACAGATAAATCACCGGCAAGCCGATCCAGGTAACAAAAAAGGAACAGGCCAGGGTGATGATCATCGTGTCCGTCATTACCTTAAAATAGGCGCCTGCTACGCCACTCATTAAAATGAAAGGAACAAAGATGACGATGGTGCTGATGGAAGAACCGATCATTGCGGGAAAAAGAAATTGAATAGCCTTTTGCACTACTGTTGAATTGTATTCCCGTGGGTGCTCTTCATGTGTTCGGTGAATTTGTTCAACCACTACAATGGCATCATCTATTATTAAACCAATGGCAGCGGCAATGGCGCCGAGTGTCATGATATTAAAGGTTTGCCCGGTGGCATACAGTACGATCATCGTTAGGCCAAGCGTAACCGGGATAACAATAAAGATGGTGGCGCTCGCTTTTAAGGAACGCAGAAAAATAATAGCCACTATGATGGCCAATAGTAAACCTATCCACAAACTATCGCTTACACTTTTAATGGATTCTTTTACAAAATCAGCCTGCACGTAATAGGGCTGGATGGTTACGCCATCAGGTAATATTTTTTTCAGCTCCGTGATTTTTTTTACCATGGCCGACGAAACGGCTACAAGGTTGGCATTGGGTTGTTTTATAACGGCTACCAATATCCCATCATGCCCGTTGGCATTAATTTTTGTGTATTCAACAGCTTCCCTTATCTCCACATCGGCCACATCCTTTAAATAAATAATGCGCTTTCCGTTATTGCTGATCACAAGGTTTTGCAGGTCTTCCCGGGTATGTACCGTGGCATCCGTTACAGTCAGATACAGGAAACGGTAATCCGCTAAAAAGCCATTGCTCCTGATAAAATTGGTGGCATTGATGGTATTGGTAACCATATCCGGCGTAAGCGAAAGCGAACTCATTTTCTGAATGTTCATCTGCAGCCAATACTCTTTTGTTTTTCCACCGATGATGCGTATTTCACTTACCCCATCCACCTGCGAAAGAAATGGCTTGATGGTGTAAACGGCTAATTGTTTTAATTCAATCGGTGACTTATTATGGCTTTCCAAAGTGTAACCCATCACCGGTAAAATGGAAGGGTTCATTTTTTCTACGGTAATGGAAACATCCGGTGGCAGGGTGTTGCGTATCTCCCCGATTTTTGCTTCCATGCGCTGCTGGCTCAGGTCTATGTTGGCTTTCCAATCCATAAAAGCCGAAATTTCGCAACTGCCCCGGCTGGTTGTGCTGCGTATCATTTTCAGGCCGGGGATTTGTTTGATGGCGTTTTCCAATGGCCGGGTAATGCTTACCATCATTTTATTTACCGGCTGCAGGCTGCCTTCCGCAATGACCTTTATTTTAGGAAAAGTGATTTCCGGAAATAAGGAAGATTGCATTTTGCTATAGGCGAATCCGCCGCCCAGTATAATGAGCAACAGTACAACGGTCAGCGGGTTTTTATGTGTAAGGAAAAATTTTTGCAAGGAATGATTTTTTAATTTTATTAAGCCCGATGAATGGGCCTTGATTTATTATTTGTTGCGTGGCATTTCTATACAATTAAATTTTCGGTGGGTGACCAGCATTAGTATTTCATGGCAGCCTCGAAATAATCGGGATTTCGCAATACATTTTTTTGGTACAAACTAAATTTCTTTGCTCAACATCGTTGTGTCACTCCCTTGTACCGCATACCATTGGGCATCTTTTGCCACGTCGTTTGTAGCATGGCGTCTTCAGGCAATTTCCTACTCTCATTTAGCGGAAGGAGTCATCACTTTCACCTTAGCGGTGTCACCAAGCCCGTAATTTCCCGTCACCAATATTTTATCATTTACCGAAAAAACGGGGGAAATGATTTCTACCAGTTTATCCGTTTCAATTCCTTTTTTTACAATCACTTTAGCTGCAGCGGTGCTGTCAATCATTTTCATCACCCAGAATTCGTCCTGCGTTTCATTGCTTAATACCGCAGCCTTTGGCAGTGCATTGGCACTGCCCCTGGCAGATTTTACCAACTTTACTTTTGCGATTAAATTTTCCGGAATAGCATGGCTGGTATTTACTTTCAGTAGAATACCCTGGGTTTGCGCTGCTGCATCCATTACAGGCATATTGCCATAGATTGTGCCAATCAATTTTTCTCCGTCAGGCAAAATCATATCGAGTGATTTTTTATTGAGTATATAAGGCCTTAATTCGTAAGGAAGGTCCAACAGGAAAACAAAGCTTTTGGTATCGGTTATAACCGCAAGCTGGTCACCATCCTGCACATAATCCCCATTCTGGTGATTGAGCTGCGATATGAAACCACTGCCGTTGGCCCTTATAGAATTTACGCCTGTAAACCGGAAAGTAGAATCTAATATGTTGATGGAATTTCCAATGCTTTCCGCTTCTTTGGTTTTTACGGTATATAGTATGTTCCCGCTCCTTACATATTTGTTGAGTTGCACATTTGCCGAATGCAGGTATCCTGTTGCGTTAGCCCTCACGATCCATTTTTGTAAAAACGCCGAAGTTGCATTCAGTTCAATAATCTCCTGCATGGGCTGGTAACTGATAGTAGTAACCGTAACCGGCGTAGCGCTTGCTGTATCTGCGTCCTCAGCAGGCGTTTCCCCGCTTTTGCAGGAAGCAAATGAAACAAGCAGTAAACAGTATTTAAGAATTTTAATCATGACTATTTTATCTGTTCCAGTAATTCAACTGGTTGATGATCTGTAAACGATTGATCGTATTTTGAGTAAGCTGGTATTTCGCGGTCAAATAATTATTGATCGCTATCACATAATCCGACACCCTTAGTTCGCCAACCTGCATCAGTTTGCCATCCGCTACCATGAGCGCATCGGAATACCGTATCTGGTTATTGGTTGCCGCGATCAATTCATCCGTGGCCGCCAACTGCCGCATTAATTGGGCTATCTGCTGGCTATATTGCCGGGTGAAAAAATCCTTATAATTGGATCTTGTTTTTTCGGCGAGGGATATTTTACCGTATCGCAGTTTTCTTTGCTTGCTATCATAAATCGGGATGGAAGCGCTAATGCCAAAACTGGTTCCGAAATTATTGTAAGCCTTGTAAGCAAAGCTGGACATATAACCGCCATCCGCAAACAAATTGATGGTTGGCTGGTAAGCCGCATCTATCAAGGCCTTGTCATTGCTAAGTTTCAGGCTGTCTATAGCGAATTTTTTAAAGAAGGCCGACTGCGCAATTCCGGGTAGTTGTTTTAAATTGATATCCGGATCATGTAATAAAACAAAAGAAGTATCTGTAATACCGCTTAGATAATTAAGCGTGGCAAAATCATTCTGGTACTGTATCGTTAACTGTTTTATCGCCAGGCTTTGTTGTTGAAGGGTTACTAAAAACGCGAGGTAATCCACTTCCTTGTAAACATTTTTTATCGTCAGTGTTTTTAGCAGCGTTTCTTCTTTTGAAAGCAGGGTGTTGATCTCCCTGTTAAAATTCAATTGCTGCAGATCGCCATAAGCGGTGATGTATTGCGCAATGATCATTTTCTTCAGCTCCTGCTCCGAAATGGCGGAAGTGTAGCTGATGATTTGATTTTGTATCTGGATATTTTGAAACTGCGCATTCAACAATTTTTTATTGGTCAATTGTTTATGAACGCCAACTAATGTTGAAAAATTGGCGCCATTGGTTATGGCTGCGTCATAGCCAACACCTTTTATTACCGGGGAATACGAATTATAACTATTGCCGGTAACCTGTGGCTTGTAGGTGGCCCTGATCAGCAAACTATCATATTGAGAAGATTGAATTTGGTTTTGATAGTCCTTCAATAAAGGGCTGTTATGTAAAGCATTTTCAACATAAAAATTTAATTGGTTATTATTTTGAGCAATACAATTTATACTGATCAAAACAAAGCCTACCATGTTGAAAATGCTTTTAGTCATACGCTTAACGCTACAATATATCAATTATTTACCAACAACTAAAACCTGGAAAGTACCCGCTATCATTTTGGGCCTTCCTTTTTCGCCGGCAGCCATTGGTTCAAACTCTGCCGTGGGCAGGTAAATAAGATGTGTCGCATTATCCAATGCAATTGTCCGGGCACCCTTTTTAGTAACTACATTTTCCACAACTGTAAATTTATCCCCATTGCCTTCATGAATTACCGTAAGGGTTCCTTCGCCATTGGAAGCGAAAATGTTTTTGGTGGCTGGATCAAACGCGGTACCATCGCAGCCATTACCAATGGGTAGTTTGTCCACTACTTTACCATTCGTGGCATCTATCACCATCAATAATTTTTCACATCCGGCGAATAACCTTTTTGTTTTAGTATCCATGGATAAACCTGTTGGCGCTTCGCCAGGGGCGATACTCCAGTGATTTACTACTTTAAACGTTTTGGTATCTACTACTACAATTTCATTTTTATCTTCAATGTTAACGAACAATTTGCCGGCGCCATCGCTTACCGCGGTTTCGGGTTTACCGCCTACGGCTACACTATCCACCACTTTGTTATTTGCAGGATCAATGATGGTTAAATTTTTACTGCGGCCGTTGCAGGTAATTATTTTTTTTGAAAACGGTTCATATAAAATAGCATCCGGATTTTGGCCTGTTGCTATCTGCGCAAGCACTTTATTATTATTCATGTCAAATACCGTCACCGTGTTTATCCTGCCATTGCTGGTGAAGCCCTTGTTATTTGATTTATCAAAAGCGATTCCATGTACACCGGCCGTGTTTTCAATGACGCCTGCGGAATCGCCTGTTTTTTTGTTAATGATATTTACCTGCGTGCCATGGCTTACATATAGCCAGTCATTTACCGGGCCTGTTGCCAGATAATCCCAGCCACCCGGGCTTGCGATGTGAAAAGTGTTGATGACATGCAGCCCTTTTTGTGGCTGTGCATCAGCAATCGTAACAGTCATTGCAATAATGCCTGCCATTAAACTTGTGATTAATTTGTTCATATTGTTACTATTGATTTGTCAAAAAAAAGGGGCGGCGTATAGGCCACTCCGGTAATTCATGGATTAATCTTTTGCTTCTTTGATGAACTTTCCATTCGCATCAAAAATTACGTCTTTACCACCAACTTCGGCTTCGTAATTTACCGTGCCATCCGCTTTGGTGATCTTAGCGCCTTCTTTGATGGTTTGCCCTTTGTAATGTTTTTTCACGTAAGCTAATACCGTAGCGGGTAGTTCAGGAACTTTAATATCCACTTCAGTTTCAGCGATCACGCCATTTTCATCCATCAGCACCGACATGTTTTTGCCATTTTGTTTAAAATTCACTTCATACTTTCCATTTTCCTTTTCCCATTTAGCTGCAACACCAGGGTGGGTTTTGGCAAAAGAAGCCTTTGCCGCAGCCGGTACTTTAGAAGCATCCAGTTTTTGTGCACAGGCGGCAAAGGATATAAATGCTGTTATTGCAGACAGCGTTACTAATTTTTTCATGAATTTATTTTTTTTGATGAAATGTAAAGCTAACGGGTGATTCTGAAGCAAAGTTGAAGTTAATTGTTATTGAAATGTAATTGGATTTAATAAACAGGTTATTGAAACAAAATCTGAAAGGTATGATTTTCATTTATAAAAGTGTAACTGATAGTAAAATTATATGCATCACATATTTGCTTAATGATAGAGAGGCCAAGCCCGTTGCCTTCCTGCCTGGTATCCGTGTGGCGGTAAAAACGCTGAAAAAGTTTTTGATAATCCAGGCAGGGAAGGAAAGATGTATTGGAGATAGTCAATTCGTTTGAAGCAAGTTTAATGGATACGGCACCATTCCGGTAATTGTACCGGATGGCATTGTTTAATAGGTTGCTGATTAAAATATCCGCCAGTTGTTTATTGCAATGAATAACGGCGGGGTTTAGTGCTGTTGCCACCTCAAGATTTTTGCCTATGGCCATTTCTTCAAACTGTAAAAGTTTTTCAGGTATTAAATTATGGAGCAGTATATTTTCAGTTTGTTTAAATTGGTTATTCTCAATTTTGGTAAGCAGCAATAAGGATTGATTTAATTTTGATAGCCTGTCCAGTGCATTGTATATTCCCTGTAATTGCCGCATCTGTTGCTCCGTTATTTTTTCATCCTGTATCAGCACATCAAGTTTTGAATTGATTATTGCCAATGGTGTCTGCATTTCGTGTGAGGCGTTTTCCGTAAAATTTTTCAAGGCGTCATAATCCCGGCTTACCCTGCTGCTCATAATGTTAACCGCATTATTCAGCTCAGCAAATTCGTTTATGCCGGTTTTCTCTAATCGCAATTCTTTTTTGCCCGCAGGATTGAATTGTTTCAGTTGTTGTAAAGTAGCATTGAATGGCAGCCATAATTTATTTAATAAAAACCGGTTGATGATAAATAGTACGAGCAGCAAGGCGATTACGATGGTGGAGGTGATCAATAAAATTAATTGTATGAGGTCATCGGTTTCCTGCTGCGATTTGCTGATCATTACTTTGTAATCCTTATTCATCACCTGTATCGGAAACTCGATTTCCCTGGTAGCCACCCATTCATTTTCTTCCTTGCTGAAAATATCCTTACTGGAGAATTCCCTTTTTACCGGCTCCCCGTTTAACAATAAGAAAGAAATGGTTTGATCCTTATAATTAGAAGGGTTTGGCAGGCCCTTGTTTAGTTTTACGAAATCAATTATTTCCAGCTCTTCTATTTTCAGGTCCTTATCCAACTGGTTTATCAATTGGTACCGGATGAAAAAATAATAACAAATACCGCTCGCCAGCAATGCTACGATGGTGGCGATAATATTTATGCGGTTATATTTTGTAAGCAGTTTCATCTGTCAGCAAATTTATATCCCATTCCATACACTGATTTTATGTAATCCACCTCACCGGATTCCTGCAGTTTTTTTCTCAGGTTTTTTATATGGGTATAAATGAAATCAATATCGCCCTCCATTTCATCGCCCCATAAATGCTCCGCTATGGCATTTTTAGAAATCACCTTTCCCTTATTGCCAATAAAATACAATAGTAATTCATACTCCTTTCGGGTAAGGTCAATGGGTTTATTATTTACGGATACCAGCCTTGCCTGTGTGTCAATCACGAGGCCGTTAAATGTAATGATATTGCTTCCCCCAAAATTCCGTCGCCTTATAATCGCCGCTATCCTTGCACTCAACTCCGACAGGTGAAATGGTTTAGGCAAATAGTCATCAGCACCAAGTTTCAGGCCGGCGATTTTATCATCCAATGAATTTTTCGCGGAAATAATTAATACGCCGTCTAATTTATTATTCGCTTTCAGTCCTTTCAAAATATTCAATCCACTGCCTCCCGGAAGTGTAATGTCTAAAAGGATACAATCATAATCATATAGCTCTGTTTTTTCCAAAGCCATATTATAACCGTACGCCGTCTCGCATATATAATCCTCTCCTTTGAGGTAAGTGACAATGTCTTCACGTAATGCTTTTTCATCTTCAATGATAAGAATTTTCACAATCAATTTTAATTGTAAAGTACAACATCAATTCTGAAGGGAAATTGAAGTTGAATTATTTTTGTAGCAAGGGTTACCAACCATTGGCGGTTTAATTTCTTCCGATAGCTACCGGATTCAATAAAGGCTTTGCCTGGTTTAGTAATTTTCTTTTTAGTGCGACAATTTTAAACGCACGCACATTGAAGAGGTATATTCTCCTGAAGCACCCCTTATCTAAAAATGTTTGAAACGGCTGGGAGTTGTTTTATCAATCGTTGCTTGTTTCAACTGATAGGATGCAATGGTGCAGGAATAGATTCACTACAAACTTTTACTGTAAACCCAAATACCGATCCCTTACCCAATTCACTTTCTACCACCAGCCTGCCATTGTTTCTTTCTATAAATTCTTTAGAGATCATCAGGCCGAGGCCTGTACCTTTTTCCTTCGCAGTGCCACGGCGGCTGATGGCTTCATTAGTGTGAATGATTTGTTGCAGTTTATCTTCCGCCATGCCTATGCCGGTATCCAAAATGTTGATAGTAATTTCATCTCCTTTAACAGAGGAGTCAATTTTAATTACACTGTTTTTATGACTGAATTTAATGGCATTGCTCAGTAGGTTACGCAAAATAAAATCGAGCATATCTTTATCTGCAATTACCTGTACATCCATGTTGCGGCTATTTTCGATACTGATATTTTTAAGATTTGCATAGGGGTGCAGCAGGCGGATATTCTTATCAATGGCCTGTTGCAGGAATAATTTTTCCGGTGAATACGCCAGCAGGTTCATCTGTGATTTTGACCACCGCAACAGGTTGTACAATAAATGATTCATGTTATCGGCCGATTCCTGCGCTTCCTTCATCAACCGTTGCTTTTCTTC
>JAVHOI010000259.1:0-2366 GCA_036169975.1 Ferruginibacter sp.
GCATCCAGCCTCGGGTCGTCCTGTAAAGTGGTTGTTTTTTCCAACAAAAATTCATTAAAGACAGACCTGGTAGGTTGTACATCCGTCCAACCAAAACTACGCGGTGCGAATGTAATTGCCCTTGCTGAAGTTTTGCCCCATCCGGATGAAGGGATTCCGCCCCAGCCAAGATCCTGCCCACCGGCATTTCTTGAAAACTGTACCTCAAAAATTGACTCTTTATTATTCTCAAAGTCTTCGGTAAAATTGTCTTTATAATTTGGCATCAGGTCGTACACACCCAAATCCATAACCGCTTTAAACTGTACTGCTGCTTCCGCATATTTTTTATTAAACAATAAAGCCTTACCCCAATAGCCTAAAGCAGCGCCTTTTGTCGCCCTTCCCAAATCGGCTGGACCATAAGAAACCGGGAGTATAGAGGCCGCCTGCGTAAAATCAGCAATTACCTGTGCCCATCCCGCAGCTTCGGTAGATTGTGGTATGTAAAAATCGGCACTTGTTTTTGGTTCATGAATGGGTAAAGCAACTTTACCAAAAAAATTAACGAGGTGAAAAAAGTACAGTCCTCTTAAAAAATGAGCTTCCCCTATAATCCTGCTTTTCAGCGCTTCATCCATTGTAATGCCTGGCACATTATCAATTACCTGGTTGGCTCGGGAAATACCTTCATAATAAGAGGCGAATGCCCAGCCATAGCCAGCACCATCGGCAGTGCCAAGAGCAAATCTTCCAATGTTTCCAAAAGCGGTCCATGGACTGTTGCTTTTAATATCATCGCCCCTGATATCCAATAATGCTGGTGTAAAACGCATGTAAGTACCATCAATAATCAAACTGCCATAAGTAGCATTTATACCTTTCACCGCATCGCTGCTGCTTTTCCAAAAGGTAGAAGTAGTTTGAGAATTTGGATTGGACTGATCCAGTTTTTTTGAGCAACCTGTGGTAAGTAATACGGTAGTAACCGTAAAAATACCGATAAGTGATTTATATAATTTCATAACTAAAACTTTAAATTTTTAAATAATTAAAATCCAATTTGTACTCCAAAAAGTATGGAACGCGGGTTGGGGTAAGATCCGATATCATATCCCCTGCTGAATAATCCATCACTGATAAAATCAGGATCGTATCCACGGTATTTGGAAAAGGTAACTAAGTTCTGACCGGATATATATGCCCTGAAACTATTGAATACTTTGGTTTTTCCAAAAACAGTTACAGGCAACGTATAACCTATTTGTGCACTCTGCAATTTCAGGTAAGACCCATCCTCTACAAAACGATCGGAGAAACGTCCGTTTCCATTGGGATCATAAATTACAGGCCTTGGAATATTGGTATTGGTATTGGTTGGTGTCCAAAAATTTAATTCATCTGTATGATGATTGGAATACTGGCCAATCATCAGATCATGATAAACGCCATTGAATACTTTATTACCGGCATTACCCTGTAAGAAAATGGATGCGTCAAAATTTTTGTAAGAAAAATCGAAATTGAACCCATAACTAAATTTAGGAATGGCGCTACCTAAGTAAACCCTGTCATCATCCGTTATTTTACCATCCGGTTTGCCGGTTAATTTGCCATCAGCACCCATGCCATTTATATCTTTAAATTTAACATCACCAGGAGCAGCGCCTGTTTGGGTGGCATGGCCCGTAACATCGGCGGCTGTATTAAATAGACCTTCTGTGATAAAGCCATACAATTCACCAACGGAACGGCCCACTTCCGTTTTACTTCCTGCTCCATAAATTGGATTGTTGGTACCGCCCAATTTCAACACTTTATTTTTAAGCGTGGTAAGATTGGCGCTAACGTTATATTTAAAATCGCCTGAATGTTTGTTATAAGCAAGAGTAAACTCAAGCCCTGTATTTTCAGTAGATGCCGCATTGGTAAATATGGAAGATGGTACTGAACCTACCGACAAAGGAAGCGGCAAATTGGTGAGCAAACCGGTTGATGTTCTCTTATAATACTCTACAGTAAATAATAACCTGTTGTTGAACAAGCCCCAATCTGTAGCCACATTCAATGTGGAAGTGGCTTCCCATTTAATGGCGGGATCAACCCTTGTTACTGTGGTTGCACCGGTTGCCAACGCATTTCCAAAAACATAACTGGCATTTGGATTAATAAAGGATTGAAATAAATAGTCCCCAAAATTCTGGTTACCCAGTTCACCGTATCCACCTCTTAGTTTTAAGGCAGATATCTGCCCCGGAAGCTTTATAAATTTTTCGTTGCTAATATTCCACGCAGCAGCCGCTGAAGCGAAATTTCCGTATTTATTGGCTGGCCCAAAACGGGATGAACCATCCCTTCTGAAATTACCTGTTAATAAATAACGATCG
>JAVHOI010000260.1:0-11332 GCA_036169975.1 Ferruginibacter sp.
TATTCCCCTCATTTTTCGGGGAGCAAGATTGGCCACTACCACTACCTGTTTGCCAACAATATCCGCCGCTGCAAAGTGCAATGCGATGCCACTAACAATCGTTCTTTTTTCATACCCCATATCTACTTCCAGCTTTAATAACTTATCGGCCTTCGCAACTTTTTCGGCAGATAAAATGGTACCCACTTTAAGGTCAATTTTCGCGAAGTCATCAAAAGTAATAACCCCCCTGCCCCCGCTGCCCGGCGGGGGTGTCTCAGACCCAGCTAATTTTAAAACCTGTTCTGAATTCGCCGGGTCTAAAGCCCCTCCTTCGGAGGGGTTTGGGGAGGCTTCTCCTTCGGAGGCGTTGGGGGAGGCTTTTATTTTATTACTTTTTATTTTTAATTTTTCTACCTGTTCTGCCACTTCGCTATCTTCTATTTTTCTGAATAACAACTGAGGTTCCCTTAATGAATAACCAACACTTAGTAATTTAGGGTTACCTGCATTTTCCCAGTCCAGCATTTTATCTACCACCTTCATCATATAGCACATTTTGCGTGCAGCAAAAGGAAGGAATGGATTGATGAATACGGCAAGATTAGCCGTCAACTGCAAACAAACATGCAAACAGTTATCAATTAGTTTTTGGGCTTCTAAAGTCCCTCCTTCGGAGGGGTTGGGGGAGGCTTCTCCTTCAGTGTTAAGGGAGGCCAAGCTTTTCGCGACAATCCATGGTTGTTTATCCTGCATGTATTTATTCCCCTTTCTTGCAAGGTCAATTACTTCATATTGCGCATCCCTGAACTTGTAGGTCTCAATTAAATTTTCAATCCTGGTTCTTGTCTTTGCTATTTCAGCAAACAGGGCTTTATCCGCATCATCCAAAATATCCGCATGCAATGGCGGCACTTTTCCTTTGCATAATTTATGCATCAATACAAAAGCCCTGTTTACAAAATTGCCAAACACATCTACCAGCTCACCTTTCACCGCATCCTGAAAACCTTTCCAGGTAAATTCACTGTCTTTTGATTCGGGCGCTATGGCTGTTAAATAGTAGCGCAACGCATCCACCATTTGATCGCCGCCATTTTCTTTTTTCACGAAATCATTGATATAATCATCCATCTCAATACTCCAGCCACGGCTGGTACTCATCTTATCACCTTCAAGGTTCATGAACTCATTGCCTGCCACATTATCCGGCAGGATATTGCCATGCAGTTTTAGCATAACCGGAAATATGATGGCATGAAAAACAATATTATCCTTGCCGATAAAATGCACCAGTTTGGTATCTTCATTGTACCAGTATGGTTTCCAGTCTTTGTTATTGTCAATGGCCCATTGTTTGGTAGCGCTGATATAACCAATGGGGGCGTCAAACCATACGTACAGGACTTTGCCGGCCCCCCCACCCCCCAAGGGGGGATTTTGCGAATGGTTCACTTTATCCTGAATTGAATTTAGCTTTTCTGAGATAGCGGTTATAGTACTATCAGTTTTAAATAGGACTTCTTCATTAGTAAAACGGATTACTTCAAAACCATGTTCATTTAACCATTCAGTTCTTTCCGCATCACTTGCCAGGTTTTCAGGTAGTTGATGTATTAACCCATCTACCTCAATAATCAACTTTTTATCAAGACAAACAAAATCTGCAATATAGGAGCCAATAATATGTTGTCTTCTAAATTTTACTCCATCTAATTTTTTTCCACTAAGCAACTGCCAAAGCACATTCTCCGCATCAGTAGGCTTGCTTCTCTGCTCCCGGACAAACTCCTTAAGCAATCCATAAATAAAGGGATTAGCGGTCTGATAATCAAAATGTCCGTCCGAATTATCAGGCTCCGGGATCCCCCCTTGGGGGGCGGGGGGGCTTGGCACTTTTATCCCCCAATCCAAATCCCTTGTTACCGCCCTTGGCTGCAAACCTATATCCAGCCAGCTTTTACACTGTCCCAGCACATTCGGCTTCCAGTCGCTTTTATGATCTTCGAGTATCCATTTCCGTAAAAAACCCTCATGCCTGTTCAACGGCAGGTACCAATGTTTGGTTAACCTTTTTACCGGCGCATTTCCACTCAATGTACTTCGTGGATTAATTAATTCATCCGGGCTTAATGAGGTGCCGCATTTTTCACACTGATCGCCATAAGCGTTTGGATTTGCACACACCGGGCAGGTGCCAATAATATACCGATCCGCCAAAAATGTATTGGCTTCCTCGTCAAAATATTGTTCCGTTTCTTTTATTTCCAGATCGCCTTTATCATTTAAAGCCGTAAAAAATTCCTGCGCCGTTTCATGATGTAAAGGTGAAGTGGTGCGGTGATAAATATCAAAGGAAATACCAAGGTCGGCCATATTGCTTTTCAGCATGGCATGGTATTTATCTACGATGGCACGGGGCGTAGTATTTTCCTTCATCGCCTGTATGGTAATAGCAGCGCCATGTTCATCGCTGCCACATACATACACCACATCTTTTTTTTGCGCCCTCAGGTAACGCACATAAATATCCGCCGGCAAATAAGCCCCTGCCAAATGCCCGATATGTTTTGGCCCATTAGCATACGGTAGCGCGGAAGTAATTAAATATCTTTTTGGATCTGTCATGATATAATTTTTGTCCTTAGCTTTAGTACTACTATTAAGCTTCAGTGGCGTCGCACTTTTGTACAGCGTATCAATTTTGAACGCCTTCAATTTATTACAAACTGCCTTTAAAAAAAAATGGTTGGATGTTTATGGTTTAAAAAAGTTAACAACAAAAAGCAAATATGATTCAATTCCGTTAAGGCATTTTTTCTTCGGTTTACTGTGTTTCCAATTTTCAAAACGCAATAACGCCTTAACGGCGTAGAAATATGATTCACTAAACATTGCCATTTTCAATAACTCATCTAAAGCGTAAACGCTGCAAATTTACCTAAAGCAGGTACAATACCAAAACAAACAAAAAACCCCCGCAATTGCGGAGGCTTTTTGTTTATACCCGTTTTTTACTTTTATTTCTTCAGTTCATTTATTTCCACCTGTGGGGCAAGAACTTTATTACATTTTTCAACTATTAAATCTTTTGGCAATTGAAAAGAAGCGGTTTTCTTAATATTTAGAGAGGATGCCGCCACTTTCAATGTATATATACCAGCCTCCGCAATCCACGATGTGCTGTTGGTATCAAAGGATGCCAGGTCTTTTGCTTCAATTTCAAATTGAATGGTTTGACTTTTACCTGGTTGCAATAATTCAGTTTTTGCAAATGCTTTCAACTCCTCAGTTGGCTTTGCTAATTTATTGGCCGGCGCACTAATGTATAACTGCACTACTTCTTTACCGGCAACTTTACCGGTATTGGTGATGGTTACGGTTGCTTTCATTTTGCCATTAAAAGTTGGGCTACTTAATGCAAGGTTGCCGTAAGAAAAATTGGTATAGGATAAGCCGTATCCAAACTCATAAGCAGTCTTTATATTAAATGTATTGTAGTAACGGTAGCCCACATAAATACCTTCTTCATACACTACTTCCGCAGGCAATTGCTTTTGACCAAACATACCCGCTTCCGCCTTTTCAGGAAATTCCTTTCCGGGGAAATTTTTGGCAGAATATTCATCATCATATTTTGCCGGAAATGTAGTAGCCAATTTTCCGGATGGGTTCACTTTGCCACTTAACACATCAGCAACTGAATTACCGGCTTCCATACCCGGCTGCCAGGAAAGTAAAATAGCATCCACTTCATTTCTCCAACTATCCACTTCTATTACACCACCTACATTTAATACTACCACCACTTTTTTATGAGCGGCATGAAAGGCAGCAGCTATATTTTTTATTAAAGCCTGCTCTGCCGCGGATAAATTAAAATCGTTGTCCACTTTTCTGTCAGCGCCTTCACCGGCATTTCTTCCAATGGTGATTAACGCAATATCGGCTGTTGCCGCTATTTTACCAATGGTTGCCCCATCAGGATCCAATTCCGCAGGCCTTAAAGTAGGATGCATGAATTCTTCAAAAAAACTTTTTTTAGGATGCTGTGTTTTGTAATTGGTGAGATATTTTTCGTAACTGCTTTTTAAGTCACTTTCCACTTTATAACCCGCATTGGATAACCCATCTACCAGGGAGATTGTATATTCTTCGTTAACATCACCACTACCGGTACCGCCGGAAATAAAATCATAAGATGTATTTCCGAACACGGCAATGGTTTTTATATTTTTTGCAATGGGCAGGGCAGCCTTTTCATTCTTCAACAGGATCATTCCGTTTGCCGCGGCATTGCGAACAATTGCAGCATGGGCTTTCAGGTCGGGCTTATTGCTGAAAGCATATTTTTTATACGATTGTGTCCCCAGTACATAAGCTGCGATCCTTGTCGCATTTTCATCCAATACTTTTACATCCAATGTGCCATTGCCTATTGCATCCAGCAGGGCTTTTTTCTGCTTTGGTGTTCCCGGCATCAACAAATCATTACCTGCTTTCATTTGTGCTACTGCATCTTTACCACCAAACCAGTCCGTCATCACCATTCCTTTAAACCCCCATTCTTTTCTTAAAATAGTAGTCAGCAGGTCATATTCTTCGGAAGTATAAGTGCCATTCAATTTATTGTAAGAACTCATCACTGTCCATGGATTAGCTTCTTTTATGGCAATTTCAAAACCCTTCAAATAAATTTCTCTCATTGCCCTTTCGCTTACAATCGTATTTACCGTATTCCGGTTTTGCTCCTGGTTATTCAATGCGAAATGTTTGATGGAAGTGCCCACTCCATTTGATTGGATGCCATTTACCATGGCAGCGGTTATTTTTCCTGCTATCAGTGGGTCTTCAGAATAATATTCAAAATTCCTGCCGCCTAACGGGTTTCTGTGAATATTTAAGCCGGGGCCAAGTAGCACATCTACGCCATATTCTTTTACTTCATTACCCATGGCAACGCCCACTTCCTTTACCAGTTTGGTATCCCATGTAGATGCCAGTAAAGTACCTACCGGAAATGCGGTGGCGTAGTAAGTATTTTTATCATCTTTGCGTTTGGGTTCTATCCGCAAACCAGCGGGGCCATCAGCCACCACTGTGGTTGGAATTCCCAAATGATCAATTGAAAAAGTAGTACCGGCCGCACCAGCCACCTTATCCATGGTTTGTCCCACGAGTGCGCCATTCGTCATACCCGGAATTTTCATTCCCATACCTATAACAAGATTTACTTTTTCTTCCAGTGTCATTTTCCCAACCAGTTGTTTGGCTTTTGCCGTATTATTGGTTTGAGCCATTACTGTAACAACAACTAAAATAGTTGTCAAAGAGAGCATTATTTTTTTCATTTATACAAGTTTTTTGTTTACCATTGTGTTATTATGACGCAATGATAAACCTTTTTTTTTGTTTGGTATAATATTATTTTTAATCTGCCTGCGGGCATCTAATTTTAGTAAATGGATTTTGACAAAGAAATAAGGGATCATTATTTAAAAGGCCATGAGCAATACCTGCGGCATATTTCCGTGGATTGCGTCATTTTTGGTTTTCATGATACTGAATTGAAGGTATTGTTGCTTAATGCGAAATATGCCGGCCAATGGGCTTTGCCGGGTGGATTTATTTTAAAAGAAGAACACATGGATGAGGCAGCCAAACGCATCCTGAAACAGAGAACAGGTTTGGATGATATATATATGCAGCAATTCTATGTATTTAGCGCCCCTGAACGATCTACCAGAAAAACCAACCAGCAATTTTTAAAAAACGTTGGCGTCAATGCATCGGAAAGCTGGATGTTTGAAAGGTTTATTACAATAGGATATTCCGCTTTGGTAGATTTTTCGGAAGTGCAACCTGTGCCGGATGTATTTTCTACCGCCTGCGAATGGTTCAACATCCATGACATACCAGAATTGCTGCTTGACCATCGCGACATCTTAAATAAAGCGCTGGAGAATTTGCAGTTGCAATTGAATTACCACCCCGTTGGATACAACCTGCTGCCCGAAAAATTTACCATGCCGGAACTGCAAAAATTATATGAAACCATTTTAGACAGGGCACTTGACAGAAGAAATTTCCAACGCAAGATTACAGGTACCGGAATTTTAAAACGACTGAATGAAACCAAAAAAGGCGTTGCCCATAAAGCGCCATATTACTATAAATTTGACCTGCGCAAATATCAAAAGGCATTAAAGGGTGGAATGGGTTTTGAATTGTAATTTTATCCAAAAAATAAAATTAGTATAATAAAATTTTAAGAAATGTATGAACAGGAAAAACTTCCTATCTGCCATAGTTCCATTAACAGCCACATTTTCTGATTATGCAAAAGCAGAAGAAATAAATAATTCAGCAGCACTCCCCATCATACCCGCCTATTTAAAAAAAGGCGATAGTATCGGCATTACCTGTCCTGCTGGTTTTATTACCCTTGAAGATATTCAGCCGGCAGTAAATAAACTTAAGGAATGGGGCTTTGAAATTAGCATTGGTAACACGGTAGGTAAAAAAGATTTTACGTATGGCGGTACCGATGAAGAAAGATTGAATGATTTTCAACACATGCTGGATGATAAAAAGATTAAAGCCATCCTATGCGCAAGGGGCGGCTACGGCACTGTGCGGATAATTGACAAGATTAATTTCAGAAAATTTTCTCTTCATCCAAAATGGATCATTGGGTTTAGCGATATAACGGTGATGCATAGCCATTTGAACCGTAACTATGGCATCGCTTCCATCCACTCAAAAATGTGTAATAGTTTTCCTACAGACTGGGCCCCGGCTGAGCCAATACAAAAAGAAACAATTGACAGTATTCATAATTGTATTACGGGGAAAAAAATGAGCTACACCATATTACCAAATGCCCAAAATAAAACCGGCATCGCGACAGGCAAACTCGTAGGGGGGAATTTAAAAACTATTGAATCTTTAACAGGGAGTAAAAGCGATCTCATTACAAACAATAAAATTTTATTTGTAGAAGACACCGGCGAATACCTGTACAGCATTGACCGCATGTTCTGGAACCTGAAGCGAAGTGGAAAATTGAAACACCTGCGGGGGCTTATCGTTGGCGGATTTAAAATTAAGCAGGATGATGAAGGGGAAGCTTTTGGAAAAACACTGGAAGAAATCGTGTTGGAAAAAGTCGCTGAATATAATTACCCGGTTTGTTTTGATTTTCCGGTAGGGCACCAGAAAAATAATTTCGCATTGAAATGTGGCGTCAGGCACCGCCTTGTGGTAAACACTACCGGCCCGTCTTTAAAAGAAATTTAAGAATTTTGTATATTTGGTAAAACGAAAATATCATGGCAACGGAAGTAATTGATAAAGATTTTTTAACCATCTGGTTTTCTAATATAATTGGTACGGCAGGAATTAAAAGAGTAAAAGAATATGTACGATTTTGAGAATTTAACAAAGTTGCACCTAAAAAATGATTGCCGAACCGGCAGATGAAATTACTGCCGGGGCAGGGGAAAAATTAAAGCAAAAAAGAGGCTTTAAATGGTAGTAGTAATTGAGGCCGACATACTATTAAGTGCCCGCTTAAAAATTGATGGACGTAAAGCTGACCTAATTTTTTTTACCCTGACTGGTGCCCTCACCTGCCACAGAAAATTTGGGAAGTACCAAATATTATTTGGCTGTATTTAGTTGTAATTTACTTTTGTGATCACCTTGTTTTTTGTTAAATTTGAATTGAAATTATTATTTTATGATGATAGAGAAATCAGGCAAAGAAAAAATTACGGTTTCCTTTTCCAATGTTGTAGGTAAAAAGGGGTTTAACAGCATTAAAAAATATATTGAAATAATAGAGGCCAATGGTGCGCCAAAGAAAAAAATACCGCAAAGTGTAATCAACAAACTTTCAAGAGAAATCAACAAGAATGTATGGGATAGAATTAAAAAGGAAAGAAACCTGTAATGACTGTTAAAACTGATACTAATATCCTAATCAGTGCATGTCTTAATGAAGAAAGTGAAATCTTCAAAATTTTAAATACGCTCTCCCAAACAATAGATTTTGTAATTCCGGATTATGCACTTGCAGAAATAGAAAAACATAAAACATCAATATGCGAAAGCACCGGAAGGAACATCTTTATTTTCAATAAACTCCTTAAACAATGTTGTAAAAATGGTATTGTTATTTCCGTAGCGGAAATACCAACAGAAAATTTCAAGCTTGCAGAACAGCTTACCAAAAACATTGATATAAACGACAAAGCATTTGTTGCATTTTCCATTGCTTTTGAAGGTTTAATCTGGACAGGTGATTTGAAATTAAGCCGTGGGTTAAGAAGAATCGGCTTTAAAAATATTATTTCAACTAAAGAACTAAAAGATATTATTAAAGGCTTATGATAAAAATTCCACCCTACTTAAAAAAAGGCGGCACCATCGGCATTACCTGCCCTGCTGGATATATGGCAAAAGAAAAAGCGCAAACCTGCATAGATACTTTACAACTGTGGGGCTTTGAAGTGATGGTGGGCAAAACCCTTGGCAGCGGTTCCAACAATTATTTTTCCGGAACGGATGAAGAGCGGTTGAATGAATTACAGGCCATGATGGATGATGACAGCATTAATGCCATCCTTTGCGGGCGTGGTGGCTACGGCGTTGGCAGGATCATTGGCCAACTGGATTTTACCAGGTTTAAAAAGAAACCGAAATGGATCATTGGCTTTAGCGATATTACCATTTTACATGTACATATTTATTCAAAATATAAGATTGCGGCCATGCATGCGCCAATGGCGGCAGCCTTTAATAATGGTGAACAAAAAAATGAATATATAGCCTCCTTGCACAATGCCCTACTTGGAAAAAAGGCGAATTACAAATGCGCCCCGCATACATACAATAAACAAGGTGCTGCAACCGGTGAATTAATCGGGGGAAACCTATCCTTGTTGGTGCATCTCATTGGCACGCCATCCGGCATCAACACCAAAAACAAAATTTTATTTATTGAAGATATCGGTGAATTCATTTATAGCACCGACAGAATGATGTATCAACTAAAACGAAGCGGCAAGCTGGATGGCCTTGCGGGCCTGGTTGTTGGCAGGTTTACAGATGTAAAAGATACAGACCGGCCTTTTGGAAAAACCATTGAGGAGGTGATTAATGATCTAATGAAAGAATTTAATTACCCGGTATGTTTTAATTTTCCTGTTAGTCACGGAAAAGAAAATTATGCTTTGAAAACTGGTATGCGATACACACTGAAAATTGGGAAAACAAATGTGCGGCTAACGGAGTTGTAACAAAGAATCCAGCTTTTGATGAAACAAAGGAAAGTCATTCAAATTATGATGCGTACCATTTTCAATCGTGATAAACAGATCGGTTGGTTTTAATACCGCTTTCAATTTTACGGCGCAGCGATAAGGTATCACCCCATCATTAGTACCGTGAAAAATAGTAACAGGCGCTTTTACTTCCTGCAAATATTCGTTGGTGGGTATTTGGTAATTCGACATTCTGGCAGCCGGATAAATAAAGGCATAACAACCAAACAAATCTGGAATGCTGTAATAAGGCGTTTCCAAAATTAATTCTTTGCAATCCTTTACCGAAGCCAGGTAAGCCGCGATACCCGTTCCAAATGACTTGCCAAAAATGATGATACTGTCTTCCCTATATTTCGTAACAGCCATTTTATACACCTGTTCCGCCTGTTGGTATAATATCTTTTCATTTCTTTCACCAACCGATTTTCCAAAGCCGGGATAATCTTCCATCCATACTTCATAACCATGCCTGGTAAAATTGGAAGCGAATTTCGCATACCGGTTTATATTGCCTTTGTTGCCGTGGAAATAAATAACCACCCCTCTCCTTACCGTATCAGGCGGGAAAAACCGCACCATATTCAGCGTATCCGCTTTATTAAATGGAATGTCAACTTCAGAAAATGGACCGCTAAATTTATATTGATAATTTCTTGCCAACTCTTTGGGATGAAACAAAATATAATCCTGCAAATAAAATAAGGCGATACCAATAATGCAATACGGCAATACAAATATTTTTATCCAGCGGAGTATTTTAATTTTCATAACCGCAAAGGTACATGGAACAGGTATTAAGTATTAGCATCCTGGTATCCGGCTTCGGCTTACTTCCACTAATATTTCAAAATATCCCTTAAGAAATTATGATACTCCGGGAAAGAAGGCAGGTTATTGTGCCTGCCTCCCACGATGCGGATAAGCGTAATCTTCCGGGGATTTAATGCCTGCAATTTTTCACTATTGCGGATGGGGATCAGCCAGTCTTTGGTTCCATGTATGATGTAGGTATGGCAATTTACTTTGGGCAGCCATTTATCCGTACGCATTTGAAAACGAAGTACCAGCTTCATGGGCATTATGGGCAGAAACCTTTCCACCACTTTCCTGAAACTGTAATAAGGGGCATCAAGGATCAAATAACGTGGTTTGTTTTCGCTGGCAAGGTGCGCAGCAAAACCGCTCCCAAGGCTCCTTCCGTAAACGATGATATGATTTTCGTGATAGGTTTCAGTAAGGGTATTGTAAACAAACTGCATATCATTCAGCATGTCTTTTTCACTGCGTTTGCCCGTGCTTTTTCCAAAGCCACGGTAATCTACCAATACCACATCATAGTTGTACCGAAAAAAATCAGTGGCATATTTGGCCCAGCCTTTTATGCTTCTGCTGTTACCATGAAAATATAATACCAGCCCATAAGGCCTCTCTACATAAAAGTGCAGGCCATTAATACTTACTCCGGGTTCAACATCAAAAAACAGTTCCCTGAATGGCGCATTATATTTGTATTCAAAATTTTGTTTCAGTTTCTCTGGCTTAAAAATAAAGCGCTCCTGCACCAAATAGGTAATTAGCAACAACAACAAATAACCAACAATAATATAGATAAGCGCTGGCGGCATAGTTGGTTTTCGGTTTAGTGTTTATCGTTGTTTTAAATTTGAAAAGTATAAATTACGGTAAATAAATGAAAGACTAAACAGTGATTTGTTTTTCCATACTTCGGTTTCGCCTAAGAGGTTATGAAATGGATATTTGGACTATAGGTGCTGAATGACTGTTAAGAGAGATTGGTGTAAAAGACTGGGAAATTTTATTCGTGCTATTTAATTGTTAGGATTAGGTATTTAAAGCTCAAATCCTTGTTGATAACGAGTTAGACTCTATTTACTTTTTTTTCTTGATAAAAAAAAGTAACAAAAAAAATCAAGGCTGCGAAAAAATAGCTAAAAATTTAAAAGCCTGGCTAAAATGAAATTAAGTCCGGTCAGTTGAATATTACCGAGCTTTAGTGCGACTTA
>JAVHOI010000261.1:0-2354 GCA_036169975.1 Ferruginibacter sp.
AACTTTTTTTCTTGTGGTTTCAGAGGTAAGCAAGGCCGGAGATTTTTATCTCTGGCCACTCTTTTTTTAGCCCCTTTGCATTATTTTCCCTGTTTCACTTTTTGGAAGGTTTTTAGGTAGGAATACCCCGCCTAATTTAGGCAGCAACGGATTGAATATTGATTGATGTAATTTCTTTAGTAGGTTTTTGAAATCGCTTTTTTTTAAAACAAATAACCGTTTATTCATTGGGTTTTATTATTCCACAGCCCTGTTTAAAAAATCAATCATTGGCTTCATGGTTTCAAATACTTTTGCTACATCCTTCACCAAAGTTTTGCTTTGCAATTCTTCATCAGTGAAAGGTTTGCTTACAATAAAATGTTTCATTTTAAGGTAAGCAATGGCAGGGTTATTTTCATCATACCCCTTTGGTGGCCTTACCAGCGATTCTATTCCTTCTACTCCTTCGGGAAAATATTTTTTGAATATTTTTTGATTAAGTAACTTTTTCCATTCATCAAAACCATAATCAATTTCCTGCCTTATTTTGGAAAGCTCCGGCGGCATGGGGGAATAGAAACCACCGGCGGCATAACTTTTTCCCGGCTCAATGTGAAAATAATAACCAGCCACATTTGCTTTTTTTCCACCATGGCTGAAATAAGCGGCCATATTGCTTTTGTAGGGGTCTTTGTTTTTACTAAATCGTACATCCCTGTTTATCCGGAAGGTGCAATCTTTCACCGCTAAATGTGCGATTGGTTGGTCAAATTTTGCAATAGCGGGGATCAATACCGACACCATATTTTGCAGATCGGCTTTGGCCGCTTCATATACTTTTCGTTGTTGCTCAAACCATGGTTTATTGTTATTTTTTTTCAAGTCCTTTAAAAACTTAATCGTTGTTGATTGTATCATATTTTTTCTTTTATTTCCTTTAAACCAATAAAAAAGGAATTGGTTCAGGTGACCAATTCCATTTTATTAATTCCGGTTTTTACTATTTCACCCTTCCCCAGTTTTCGCCACTCTTAATTCTATACAGTGTCATTTCGCTTACGTTGTATTTTGCAGCCATCTGCTTAAAGGTCAGTTTACGCTTAGGATTATTAATTGCTTCTTTAATTGACTTCACCTGTGCCACATTCAATTTAAGGCCTTCGGCTTTATTTGCCTGCCTTATTTTGTAGGCTATTTTTTCCGGGCTGTTTTGCTGGTGGCTTGCCACTTCGTCTATTGTGGACCACTTTAGATTTGTAAATTTATTATCCTCTTTTTTGTGGTTGAGGTGAATTACATATTTATACTTCGGGGAAGATTTTTTGCAAAAAAGTTTTGCGATTTCCCTGTGTACATAAATTGTTCCATTGCCTTCTTCCAGGTGTAGGTTTAACGTCCGGTAACCCGAAGTAAGCGACCCGTTTAAGATTTTGCCGTCTTCAGTTACGTCCCGGGAGTAGCTTGCGGCGCGGCCTGCAGAGGAGACCGCATACTTTTTGCGAAGTTGTTTGTGGCCACCAAACTGAAGTTGTTTCCACATTTCGCCTGGGATTTTTTTAATCATATACTTATGATTTTAACTGGTACCGTGCAGGCAAACTATATTGCCTGCACGAAATCTTGTTTGTACTATAATGCCGTACCATAAATATATAAAATAAAAGCACTAAGTAGGTAGCATTTTTATAAAATCTTCTTCATTAATTATTTTAATAGATTGTATTTTCTTCGCTTTTTCCAGTTTGCTTCCCGCATCCTCCCCTACAACAAGGTAGTTAAGCCTGCTGCTAACCCCACTCAATATTTTACCCCCATTCATTTCCACCAATTCTTCAGCATCGTTTCTTTTTAATTTTAAAAGGCTGCCTGTAAATAAAAACGTTTGCCCCAAAAGTGTATTATTTAAATCATTCTGTTTTTTTTGGTTCTTCAATGAAATACCCATTTGTTCAAGATCTTCAATCATCTTTAAATTACCGGCATCATGAAAAAAACGATAAATACTGCCGGCTACTTTTACGCCAACATCTTCCAGATTTAGCAACTGCTCTTCACTAAAAGTTTTAAAATCAAATAAATGGTTTACCGCATTGGCCAATGTTTTAGCGGTAGTTTCCCCTACATAGCGTATTCCGAGGCCGTAAATTAAACGGTGCAGCGGTTGGGATTTTGATAGCTCAATGGCTGTTTGTAAATTATCAAGTGATTTTTTTCCAAAGCCATCCAATTTACCAATGGCTTCAAAGTTTAGCCGGTAAATACCAGGAATGTCTTTTAATAAACCAATGTCATAAAATTTCCGCACATTGGCCTCTCCAAAGTTTTTAATATCCATAGCATCTTTACTTACAAAATGGATGATCCTTTCCACT
>JAVHOI010000262.1:0-2341 GCA_036169975.1 Ferruginibacter sp.
GTATCCGCCGAAAACCGGTTTAAGGTTGCCATCATATCCTCATGCGACAGCGATCCAATGCCTGCGGCCGATTTCGCTTTTTCAACGTAGGAAAGATTAAATAGTTCCGGCCCCGTAGTTTTTGGAAACCGCTTTTGAAAGAAACCATTTTCTTTTAAACTTTTCAGCAACGCTTCATTAATATTTCCCTTTGATGCTACGGCGGATTGCTCATCAAAATACCGGCCGGTAAAGTTTTGTTGCATATAGGAATCCATCAGCGTATTGCCGGTGCCGGTATCGGTACTAAAAACCTTGCTTCCATCAAGGCCGCCGGGCAGAAAAGTAAAATTAGCGATGCCCCCAATATTTAGCATGATACGGTTCTCGTCTTTCCTGCTAAAAATAAGGTAATCGCCATACACCGCCAAAGGGGCGCCTTCGCCTCCGGCGGCAATATGTTTTTGCCTGAAATCGCTGATGGTAATGATGCCTGTTTTTACCGCTAAATGATCGCCGTCACCGATTTGTAAAGTCGCATTGGAGAATTTGTCATGGCCATGCAAATATTTTGGCGCATGATAAATCGTTTGCCCATGGCTTGCGATAAGGTCTATCGAAGCGGGATCAACCTCCCATTTTTTTAAACAATCATTTACGATGGCGGCATGTTGTTCGGCTACCCATCCATTCAGCAGGCACACTTTCTCCAGGTCAACTACACGTTTGGAAAATACCGATTTTATTTCCTGCCTGTAATCATCATTATAAGCGACCGTTTCAAAATGAAGTATTTCAATTTCAGTATCTGTTCCCGATGCCATGCACCTGCAAAGAGCTACATCAAGCCCGTCAACGGAAGTGCCGCTCATTAATCCAATGATTAACCTGAGGGGATTGAGGCCCATTTTAAAAAGTTTGTCAACATTCGCATTCATATTTGCGGCTTTATGCGGTAATATCGGTAATTAGGCACAAATATGCAGAAATAATTTTAGAATATAAATTATTTTGCGTATTTATGCAGTCTTAAATCAAAATATTGTATGCTTAAAAAAGAAAGACATGCTTACATATTGCATGAAATAGACATCCACAACAAGGTGCTGTCTTCTGATTTATCCATTCAATTAAAGGTATCTGAAGATACTATCCGAAGAGATTTGCAGGAATTGGATGAAAAGGAAATGCTGACGAAAGTACATGGTGGCGCTCTTTCTAAATCCTTTCATTTTACATTGCAGAACAATACCGTTTATTCGCAACCAGAGAAAAAAATAATAGCCTATAAAGCGAAAGAGTTGATAAAGGATGGCATGTTGATATTATTATCTGGCGGTACCACCATAATTGAATTGGTAAAATCTTTGCCTCCCGAATTAAATGCCACGTTTATCACGGTAAGTATCCCAACAGCGCTGGAGTTGCTGAATCATCCCAATATCGAAGTTATTTTTATAGGTAATAAATTATTGAAGAACGCACAGATGTCGGTGGGTGCGGAAGTAGTTAAGCGTTTAAGTGAAATAACATTCGACCTGTGTTTTTTGGGAACCAACAGCATTGATGTGGAAAATGGAATTACAGACCTGGAACTGGAAGTGATAGAAGTGAAAAGGGCGATGATCAGCAGTGCGAAAAAAACCGTTTCACTGGCTATTTCAAAAAAAATAAATACCGTTCAGCGAATGGTAGTTTGCAAAATAGAAGAGGTTGATATACTCATCACGGAATTAGATCCAGGTGATGAACTTTTAAAACCTTTTCATGATAAAGGAGTAACTATTATTTAAATATTCACCCAAAAAATGATTTGATTAAAAGCTCCTTTTTGGGGCTTTTATTGTATCCGGCTTTTCAGTATTTTAATTTTTAAAAGTATATTATTTGGAGATCCAAAGCTGATGAGTCTTACCCTGAAAGAACGGGCAATGCCATGCCACATTCTACTACCAGGAAGATCCCGCTTGAAGGGTGGCAGAATGAACAGCCGCACTTACGGCCATGGGTAACGGTCAAAATATTGCCATCCTGCATCCTGCGTACCCTTCGCAAGGATAACACGTTTGCCTATCTTGGAAATTTCTATTCCGTGCCACAGGGAACGTTTAAGTCTAAAGACACCATGGTGATGATATGGCTCAGGGAAGAGGGGTTACATGTTCACGATACCGAAGGTATTTTTCTCTGCAGGCATGCTATTGCACAAAGCAAGGGCAACACAGTGATCAATACCGATCATAAGCGAGACAAGTCCCTCAAACCAAAAGAGCTGCTCACCCAACGGCAAGCCTGATCCTTGATCCGGGGCATTACGGAAGTACTTGCCTATGGCACGGCGGTGGTGGTGGAGAAGATTGGT
>JAVHOI010000263.1:0-2340 GCA_036169975.1 Ferruginibacter sp.
TGTATGTTGGCTTTTTTGCAGCCGCCCTGCGTAGCTAATTTGAAATGCACCCGATTGGGATGCACCCTTTTTAAATTCAAGAGATATTAATTATCTTTATACAAAAAAAATGAGCGGGATTGTGGTTAAATATAACAGGTTAAATAAAACCGCAAAGCAGGAATTGAGTGACTTTATGGATTTTTTGCTGAGCAAACAAAAAACAGATGAACCCGATTTTTTGACTGCCTACAAAAATAAAATATTGAATGTTTCTGTCTGGTCTGCCTCCGATTTAAAAATATTTGAAGAGAACCAAAAATTGTTCAATCAATGGAGCGTTCAGGAATGGTAGTTGATACAAGTATCTTTATTGAATACCTAAGGGCTAAAGACAAAACAAATACAGCTTTATTTCAGATACCTGACGATGAGCGGATTTACATTTCCGCGGTAACTTTATATGAATTACTGATGGGCGCTTATACAATCGGCAAGGTCAATGACATAAAAATACTAACTGAAGATATACCTGTTTTACCTTTTAACGGGGATGTTGCTGGCAAAGCTGCCGATATCTTCCATCAACTGCGACAAAAAAATAAGATGATTGAATTTAGGAACATCTTTATTGCTGCAACCTGCATAGTTAATAATTGCCCGGTAAAAACCCTGAATAAAAAGCATTTCAACCGAATCAATGGTTTACGCATTGTATAAATTAAGTGGGTAATTGCCCGGTAAAAACGAATTTTCAAATAAGGATCATTTATTCACGATTCATTCAATATATACTTTTCTCCTGATAATACAATTGCCCCGCAGCCAGCCCTGCTAAAAATGCGGAGGGATAACGAATTGTTGATTGAACCGCATCCATTTAGAATAATTGATTTTAATGCATCAAACCCGGTGGTTGCCGAAATTTTAAAGTATGGGGTTGAAATAAAAAAGCATCCAGCCCCGAAAGTTAAATAATGGAAAGGCAGGCAGACTGATTTTTTTTATAAATCATATTTATTCTATGGGTTGTATTATTAGCACATGCTGATAAACTATTTCAAATTGGATAAATGCCGAATTCAATGATTATTAAAGCCGGATCATTTTGCGGTAAAATAATATTTACCAGCAAACCATAATTAACAACAATGATTTCAGTTGATGATATACAACTAATTGTTGCCAGTGGCGAAGGTTACAATGCTGAGTTCAAGTTGACTGTTCCTTCAAAAGTTCGCGAACTTACAGAAGAAGTATGTGCTTTTGCCAATGCAGCCGGTGGGGTGCTTTTGATTGGGGTAGATGACAATAACCAAATTCAGGGTATAAGTATTGATAATACCAAACGATCGGCCATTCAAAATAGCCTCGGTGAAATAAGCCCATCACTGCACTGTACGCTTTCAATGGTTGATGTGGAAGGCAAAATTATTGGGGTTATTGAGGTCTCTTCCGGCCCCAATAAACCTTATGTGCTATCAGGCGCTATTTATGTACGGATAGGCCCCAATACGCAAAAGCTTACTACCGCTGAACAAATGCGGGATTCCTTTCAGCAGGCCGGTAAAATATATTTTGATGAAGGCCCGTGTAAAGAGTTTGAAACAGGCCGTGAGATAAATAACGAATTATTCGGTTTATTCAAAACCGCATCCCATTTAAGTACTACCATTCCGGATAGCCAGATTTTTGGCAATCTGAAATTGTTTACGGGGAATGGATTTTTTAAAAACGGATCAGTATTGTTCTTTGGAAAACAACCGGAAGCGTATTTTGAAAACGCCATTGTACGTTGTGTAGCATTTGAAGGAAAGGACAAACGGTTTATTGTAGATGATAAAATTATTGGTGGCCCTTTATATTTTCAATACACCAACGCTATTCAATGGTTGAAGGGGAAACTGGGTATCCGTTATGATATTGAAGGGCAGGGCTCCGGGCCCAGGAAAGAAATTTGGGAAATTCCGGAAACGGTATTTAAAGAAGCTATAATTAATAGCCTGGCACACCGCGATTATTACGATAAAGGAGCGGTTACCACCATTGAGCTATTTAACAACCGGGTAGAAATCAGCAATCCGGGAGGGCTTGTAAGTGCCATCGGATTTAGGGAGTTTGGCAAGAGGAGCCATTCCCGGAACCCACTCCTTTTCGGCCTTTTTGCACGTATGAATATGGTAGAACAAATTGGTTCGGGAATTAACAGGATGAATGATTTAATGAAAGAGGCCGGCCTGCCGGAACCGGTATTTGGCATAGAGGGCATGTTTACTGTAACTTTGATGCGTCCGTTAAAAACCGTGGAGAAAACCGTGGAGAAAACTGTGGAAGAAACTGTGGAAGAAACTGTGGAAGAAA
>JAVHOI010000264.1:0-2331 GCA_036169975.1 Ferruginibacter sp.
AAAAAAACGGGCATTGCTTCCGGCAAAAGCCTTTTGCAATTTTTTATACTGCTCCGCAATCCGTTCCGCATGATATATGTAAACTGGTGTACCAAATTCATCAGCTATTTCCGTTAATTGCTGGTGGGTTAAATTTTTTGACATGTTGAATTGTATATGTTGGGTTATTGATTTTTTTAATTTTGACAAATGTTATTATTATTTATTGTCAGCATAAAGTTCCCAATGGTCAACCTCACCCCCAACCTCCCGAAAAATCGGGACTGGCTTTCTCCAAGGGAAGGGGGAATGTGACACTGAGAATGTAAATATTTTTTTGAAATTGTGGTGGGTTGATTTCAAACCTATGCTGTTTATTTTGCTGATCAAAAATTATATAAAAAAAGGCATGAGAAAAAAACTTCATCATACCTTCTTAATATAATTATTGTTCAAAGATTATGATTCACTTTTTTCTTCTTCGTCCTTTATCTGTTTATGCTCCTTGCTCTCTTCCTCTCCGGCACCGGAAACTTCAATCCCCTCTGTTTTATCTCCGGATGGTTCCCGATCGTTCTCAACAATTTCCTCTTCAATAATAACTGCTTCAATTTCTTCTTCGCTTCCTTCCGCAATTTCCCCATTGGCTCCCGCGGTTTCTATTTCATTAATAACTTCATCAGTTATTTCTTCCCCGCTTTCATTCGTTAACTCCAGAAAATTCTCCACTATTTCACCCTCGCCAGTTACTGCCAATCCGTTGGTTGCTGATTGATCCGGCTCAGGCATTTCACCTGCCTGTTGCACTTCATTATTTACCACTGTTGCCTGTACCAGTTCTTCCATCAGTACTTCATTTATTTTTGGCAGATCGTTGGTACTATTAATACCAAAATAATCCATAAAAGATTTTGATGTTGTATAAATTAAAGGTTTACCCACGGCTTCTTCATTTCTGCCAGCAATGATTACGAGGTCTTTTTCCAAAAGTTTCTGTACCGCGTAATCGCAGTTTACTCCGCGGATAGATTCTATTTCACTTTTGGTGACGGGTTGCTTATAGGCAATAATAGCAAGGGTTTCCAGCGCCGCATTGGACAGGCGTTTTAAAAATTTATCGCCATTCAACTGTGCTACTGTTTTATGAAATTCCTTTTTTGTAAGAAACTGCCAGCCTCCGCCACTCTGTTTTAATTCAAAAGCATAAAACTCAGCGCTGTATTTTTCACGGATACCTTCTACGGAAGCCTCCACCTGATCCAATGTAGCCCTGTCATCTATAAAGCCCAATGCGTTATTCAACAGCTCCACCAGGTCCAGGCTGGTAAGCGGCTTTTCGCTTGCGAAAATCAGGGCTTCTATATGTGGTATTATTTGTGAAAGTTCCATGTAAATAATTAGTAAATTCGAAAATGTGAAAATGTGAAAATGCCATAATCTGATAATTTGCCAATTAGCTAATTGGTAATTCATCAAAAAATGAAGTTGACTCAATTGTCACATTTTCGCATTTTCACATTTTCAATTTTATTTATCCATTCAACGCCGCGGCGCCACTAACTATTTCGGTTAATTCGGTAGTTATTGCAGCCTGCCTTGCCCTGTTGTAACTTATTTTAAGTGATTTCAATAATTCGTTGGCATTATCACTCGCTTTATCCATCGCTGTCATACGGGCGCCATGCTCACTTGCATTGGCATCCAATACCGCCTTGAATAATTGGGTGTTCAATATTTTAGGCATCAGCTCCTTTATCAACGCTTCCTTACCCGGCTCGAAAATGAAATCAGCTTTTATCTCACCCGCCTGTTTGCTCATTTTTTGTACCGGCAAAAAACGCTCCGACACAAAACGTTGTGTACCGGCATTTTTAAATTCGCTGTACACCAGCTCAACCACATCTGCTTCTTTTCTTTCAAAAGCTTCCATAGCGTATTTTGCCGCGGTCTGTACCTTTTCAAAACTTAACCCGGAAAATAAATCCCAATACTGATCTGCTACGCCAAACCCATTCCTGCTAAAATACTCGAATCCTTTTTTTCCAATCGGCAATATCCGCACATTCCCCTTTGCAAACTGGCTGCTGTATTTATCCTGAATCTCCTGACGCACCAATTTAATCAGGTTGCTGTTATATCCCCCGCATAGTCCCCTGTCGCTGGTAACTATAATAATCAATACGTTTTCAACAGGCCTTTCTGTGGCCAGGTCAATATCCACATCACCATCGTTATTGCTAACGATATTATTAAGCACTTCCTGTAACTTTCTGGCATAAGGCCGCATTTGAGTAATCGCATCCTGAGCACGGCGAAGCTTGGCGGCGCTTACCATTTTCATAGCCTTGGTTA
>JAVHOI010000265.1:0-2321 GCA_036169975.1 Ferruginibacter sp.
GTAGCCTTCATGGCTTTCAGCATTCCAGGTGTTGACCAGGTGCCGGGAACAATCATACGCCTGACTGTATGGAGGGGTTCTACTGAATCTCTTTTACTGGAAAGGATAAACGCAAGATCATAACCCCGGCTTTTTAATTCAGGAATAGCCGCATTGTTCCATAAACCAAACGGATAGGCAAAATATTTTATTGGCTTACCGGTAATAGCTTCCAATTGTCTTTGGGGTTTTACAAGTTGCGTATCCCAATCAGCCCCTGCATATTTGGTAACCATGTGGTGATCCCAGGTATGGCCTGCAATAACATGGCCGCTGTCAGATAAATTTTTAATCTGCTCTTTGGTCATATACCGCGGACGGTTGATCGAAATGGTCATGATAAAAAACACCCCTTTGAAACCATATTTATTCATTTCCTTAGACCCGATACTAAATTGTTCTTCATCCGTATCATCAAAAGAAATCATTACAGGCTTGGCAGGCAATACGCCATCATGCACCAGATATTCGTAAAGCTGAGCTGGCAAAACAGTTTGAAAACCGCTGTCGGATAAGGCTTTCATTTGCTCCGCGAAAGCGGCAGGTGTTACAGAATAACTTTTCATACTTTCACTTTGACCGGCGCTAAAATTACGGATATGGTGATAGCATAATACGGGCACCTGCTTTTTTGAAAGTATGGCAGCCAGGCTGGCCATTGGTTTTTTGGCCGCAGCATTTTCAGGCTGTTGATTGACCCCTGTTGTTTCCTTTTTTATTTTACCGGGTCCGGAATTACAGGCTGTTAATAAAAACAGGGAAATTAAAAATACGAATGAAATACTTTTCATGAAATAAAAATAAACTTTTACAAATTATTGATATTGTATATAGACCGGCTTAGGGGTAAATTTCAGCAACTCCTGCGGCGTGTACATGCCGGTTGTATTCGCTTTATTATCATTTTTATAAAACAATTTAAAGCCCGTAAACTGCACGGGTTCTTTAAAAATATATCGCAGGTAAGTAGATCTTTTTAAGATTTTATCACCAAATCCATCCATATCCATCACTACCTGCACTTCAGGTAATGTTTTTATTTTTTCATAATCGGTTACCATACCCTGGGTAAAACGATGCACCACCAATATTTTGGGAGGCAGGTTGTTTTTACGAACAACAGCCGCCAAAAAATTAATAGCATCATTGATATCATCCGAATTGAATGTGCCTATTTTTCTACCGGGTATCTCACCATTTTTAAGCGAGAATTCAGGATCAATTCCCAAATGAACATTTGGTAATTTCAGGTATTGTTCCAGCGTCGGCACTTCATCCCTCACAAAACTATGCCCTACCTGTATATCCAGAAATACCAATCCATTGATCTGCTTTGCCCAACTCATGATGGTATCTATCTGGTGAAAGGGCATCCGCATGCGGTGTTTACCATCTTTACCAGGTGCACCCTGTGCAGTAGTTGCTACATAATGCAATGCGGCAATTACAGGTAAAGAGCTATCAGCAGCCTGCCATTTGGCGGCTTCTTCCTTCAGTTTTTTTAGCATGCTGTCTTTGGGCAGCTCACCCAAAATACCCATACGCTTCGAATATAAATTTCCATAAAACGCCACGATCCGGTTATAGGGCAACAATGCGCCCGGCAGGGGATACGGAGTTTTAACCGGCCATTTACCCGTAGTATCATTATTGCTTAATGCCAGCATTTTTTTATCGTATTCCACCGTATCAATGGGACTGGCGCTTGTTTTAGCTACTGACTGCGATTGGGAGGCATCCATTTTTTCCTTATTTTTTACCGCATCTGCTTTACCTGCTTCGCTACAACCGGTACCAAAAAAGAAAATTAAAACGGGAAGCATTAAAATAAGAAATGAACTAACTGGTTTTTTCATAAAGTAAAATTGTTGAATTTTATTTGGCAAATGTAAATCATTTGTAATAACCTGCCTGTTAAATGAAATGATTTAATGGAAAATATTATTATCCGGCAGGCGTGATAAGCTGTTGCAAAATTATGCCCGGAAGTTATTCTTTTGCTCATCCGCTTTTGGCTTATGCCCAATGCTATTTATTTAAGTTTTTAAATTAATTGAACCATTTTATGGAGCAGTAATAAAATGGATCTAATTTTTATTTCGGCTAAAGTTTTCATTTACTTTTCTCCATTTAAATCCCAGTCCGCAAGTTCATTTAAAAAAAGGAAAATTATATTCATCAATAAAATAAAACGATTACAATGCCAACAGGTATTTAAGTTGTATTTTGTATTGTTAATCCGATAACAACAAGATTAATTCCCGTACTTTAAATGTAACTGA
>JAVHOI010000266.1:0-2304 GCA_036169975.1 Ferruginibacter sp.
AAGTAAAGCCATAAGGGCTTTCCGGCTCTTCCACTTTTATTTCGCTTAAATCCTCCTTTTGTATGGTCAAATAATTTTTCAATGTTTATCCCATTAACCCATTATCAATTAATAAAGTGGCTGCTTATTCGCACTTCTCTTAATGTATTCGCCCCAGGTAAGGTTATCCTGACCATCTTGCTGAGCCAATGCTTTTTCGATGGCATAGCTCGCGGCGGTTTCCACCACCCACTCGAAATTTTCATCGCCTACACTCGTCTTTTCAGCATCGGGCGCCGGATTGCAAAAGTCAATGGCATAGGGAAGGCCGTTTCTTAATGCTAATTCAACCGTATTAAAATCGTAACCCAGGTAATGATTAATCCGCAATACAATATCCGTCATCATCTGAATTTTTTCTTCTGATGGTTTAAAGTCTGCTACATAACGCAGGTGATGTGGATTGCGTGGTTCATAACTCATAATGCGGACATGTTTTCCGCCAATGCAGTAGCAGCGATAATATTCTTCAAAAACTATTTCTTCCTGAAGCATCATTACCAGTTCGCCCGTTTCGCCATGCTTTTCAAAAAAATCATCCATGTCATTTACTTTATATACACTCTTCCATCCGCCACCGGCAAAGGGTTTCATGTAAGCGGGAAAGCCGATGTACTTAAATATGCCAGCCCAATCCAATGGATAAGATAAGTTGCTGAAAGAATCATCCGTAGTGTCAGCAGGCAAATCCCTGGAAGGTAAAATAACCGTTTTGGGGACGGGTACATTTATTTTTGTAGATAAACAATTGTTGAAAAATTTTTCATCTGCGCTCCACCAAAAAGGATTATTGATAACAGCCGTTCCGGACAAAGCGGCGTTCTTTAAAAACGCCCTGTAAAAGGGGACATCCTGGGATATACGATCAACGATAACCGCATAGCCACTGCTTTCTCCCTGAACTACTTTTTCAATCTTTACCGGCTCCGCCACAATGCCTTCCATATTTTTACTGTTAATCCTTGCTACAAAAGCTTCGGGGAAACTTCTTTCTTTTCCATGTAGGATTCCGATTTTTTTCATGATAGCGTTTTTAAAATGTATAGATTGATCCGCTGGTGTAAAATGATGCGGAATAGTATTCAAATATATTTTTTACAAAGGTAAAAAACAAATAATACTTGGATGGTTTATGGTTTGGGGTTAAAGGTTTAGGGTTAATCGTTTAGGTTTAAAGGTTTAGGGTTAGGACAGCCAGGCGAATGGAGAAATAAGAATGGTGGTTACAGGCTCCTGATTATTTTCAAATACATTTCGGTCTATTTTGTATTACCGTGATTAATGATTTAAAAATAGTTGATAATAATTTTCCTTTTAAACTTTTACCTGAATCTTTGAGCTTCCGCAACTCTCTACCCTTCACCTTGCAACATTTGCCTCGCACCTTACGCCTCACACCTTACGCCTTTCCCCTTTTCCCCCTAAACCTTTTACCTTCTTCTCCATCGGTTTTCTTAATTTTGAAAATATGCCAATCAGGAAGAAATCCAATGTTGTTATAAAAAGCCATGTAATTCGTTCTGAATTTTTAAATAGAGAGGTTAAGGTGGACTGTTATCTTCCGCCGCTTGAACACGTCGCCGAACAGATGAGTTTATTATTAATCAATGACGGACAAGATTTGGTTACGATGAAGTTTGTGGAAATTTTACAAAACTTATATCATCATAGGGAAATATCACCATTGTTTTGTGTAGGGCTTCATTGCTCTGCCGACAGGAAAAATGAATATGGTACGGCTAAAAATCCCGATTACAAAGGGCGGGGCGCCAAAGCGGCTTTATACAATCGTTTTGTGATGGAAGAAATATTGCCTTTCATCAGAAAGGCCTATCTTATAAAATCCTTCAGGGATAAATCTTATGCGGGATTTTCTTTAGGTGGTTTAAGTGCGATGGATATTGTATGGAACAATCAGCGGGAGTTCAGCAAGGCTGGAATTTTTAGTGGCTCTTTTTGGTGGAGGGATAAAAGCCAGGATGATGCTGATTTTGATGAAGCGGTTCACAGGATCATGCACCGGCAGGTAAGAGAGGGGGAGTACCACCAACACCTAAAATTCTTTTTTGAAGTAGGTACGCAGGATGAAACCGCCGACAGGAATAACAATGGCATTATAGATGCTATTGACGATACGATAAGTTTGATAGCGGAGCTAAAAGCAAAAGGCTATTCGGATTATGATATTAAGTACGTAGAGCTACAGGATGGAAAACATGATGTAGCTACCTGGGCAAGGGCGTTCCCTGATTTTTTGAAATGGGG